>JAHJOG010000083.1 GCA_018820395.1 Gammaproteobacteria bacterium
ATAGGGCTTGGCCATCACGTTGGCGAGCACGTTGAGGCGGCCGCGATGCGGCATGCCGTAGACGATTTCCTTGAGGCCGAGCTGGCCGCCATATTTGATCACGGCTTCCAGCGCGGGGATCATCGATTCGCCACCGTCGAGACCGAAGCGCTTGGTGCCGACGTATTTCTTGCCGAGAAAGTTCTCGAAGGTCTCGGCCTCGATCACCTTGGAGAGGATCGCCTTCTTGCCGTTCTCGGTGAACTCGATGCCCTTGTCGACACCTTCCATCCGGTCCTGGAAGAAGCGGCGCTCCTCCACGTCCGAGATGTGCATGTATTCGAGGCCGACCTTGCCGCAGTAATTGGCGCGCAGCGTGTCGATCAAATGGCGCACGGTGGCCTTGTCGAAGCCCATGGTGCCGCCCAGGAACACCTCTTCGTCCATCTCGGCGGCGGTGAAGCCGTGATATTCGGGGGTGAGATCGGCAGGGATGTCCTGCTGCGACAGGCCGAGCGGATCGAGGTCCGCCGCAAGGTGCCCGCGCACCCGGTAGGTGCGGATCAGCATCATCGCGCGGATCGATCGATCCGCCGCGCGCGCGATCGCCGCTTCGTCCACCGGCTGGCCGCCGCCCTTGCCCGCATCGCGGATCGCCGCCTTGACCGCGACCTGCATCTGCATCGGATCAAGCGCCGCGGTCAGGTCGCCGCCATCGCCCAAGGGCCAGTTGTCCCGCTGCCAGCTCGGGCCTGCCTGCGGGCCCTCGGCGGGATCGTAATCGTTTGCGTCGTAGGTCATACACTAGCGTCCCTATAACCCCTCTCCCCACCGAGGGAGAGGGTTGCGCAGACTTGGGCACGCATGTGCCCTAGTCGAAGCTGGGAGAGGGGGAAGCGCGCTACCGGTCGTGCTTCCGAGCCCTCTCCCTCGCATCGCTTCGCGATGCTTTCCCTCTCCCGTGACGGGAGAGGGTATTCAACGTCAGACCGTCTCGAGCAGTTCCGCCAGGGTCGTGCCCAGCAGAGACGGCGAGGGAGAGACGCGGATGCCGGCGGCTTCCATCGCCGCGATCTTGTCGTCCGCGCCGCCTTCGCCGCCCGAAACGATCGCCCCTGCATGGCCCATGCGGCGGCCCGGAGGTGCGGTCTTTCCGGCGATGAAGCCGACCATCGGCTTCTTGCGGCCGCGCTTGGCTTCGTCCTTGATGAACTGCGCGGCTTCTTCTTCGGCGCTGCCGCCGATTTCGCCGATCATGATGATCGATTTGGTGGCGTCGTCGTCGAGGAACAGGTCGAGCACGTCGATAAAATTGGTGCCGTTGACCGGATCGCCGCCGATCCCGACCGCTGTGGTCTGGCCCAGGCCGACCATGGTGGTCTGGTGGACGGCTTCATAGGTCAGCGTGCCCGAACGGCTGACCACGCCAACCGAACCCTTCTGGAAGATCGAACCGGGCATGATGCCGATCTTGCACTCGCCCGGGGTCAGCACGCCGGGGCAGTTGGGGCCGATCAGCCGCGACTTGGTGCCCTCGAGCGCGGCCTTGACCTTCACCATGTCGAGCACCGGGATGCCCTCGGTGATGCAGACGATCAGTTCCATCTCGGCGTCGATCGCCTCGCAGATCGCGTCGGCGGCGAAGGGCGGCGGGACATAGATGCACGAAGCGGTCGCACCGGTCTCGGCCCTGGCTTCGCGCACGGTGTTGAAATTGGGCAGGCCGATATGCGTGGTGCCGCCCTTGCCGGGGGTCACGCCCGCGACCATCTGCGTCCCGTAATCGAGCGCCTGCTGGGTGTGGAAGGTGCCGGTGTCGCCGGTCATGCCTTGCGTGATGACCTTGGTGTTTTTGTCTACGAGGATGCTCATCTAGCGTCTCCTGTTACGATAATTCGAAAATCGGAATTCGAAAGCTGATGTTCGGGAAGAACCATCGCCATCGAAGACCTAAAGCGGAATGTTGTCATGCCATCCAGCACTTCTGCTGAACCAAATTTTTCGACCAACTCGGCATTCAGCAGCGCTACGTCGGAATCCTCATCCAACCACCCCTCAACTAAGCATGCGCTCAAGCCTTCAGCGTTGAAGACTACACGGATCAGGGGATGATCGCGGTCTTTGCCAAATACTGTCGGATCGCCAGGAAACGGATTGCCGGTCATATCGACTTCCACCTCCTGCCAACCCAAGGCCCGAAGCCCTTCTTCACTCAGCCCCTCAGCGGTTGAGGCTGAGGCACAATCTTCCACTGCCGCTAGAATCCTCTCGGGGCTCGCCGTAGTTGGCTGCGCAGAAAGGCTAGCTGCGAAGCAAAGCGCAGCACCGCCGAGAGGTGCGAGATGGCGCATTACTTCAGGCTTTCGTCCAGCCCCTTGCAGGCCGCGAGCAGTTCCTCGACCGCATCGACGCTGACCTGGAAGCCCTTCTTGGCCTCCTCGTTCAGCGCGATCTCCACGATCCGCTCGACGCCGCCGGCGCCGATCACCACCGGCACGCCGACATAGAGCCCGTCGACGCCGTATTGGCCGGTGAGATGCGCGGCGCAGGGCAGGACGCGCTTCTTGTCCTTGAGATAGCTCTCAGCCATCTGGATCGCGCTGGTGGCGGGAGCGTAGAAGGCCGAGCCATTGCCCAGCAGTTGCACGATCTC
>JAHJOG010000007.1 GCA_018820395.1 Gammaproteobacteria bacterium
CGCGTTTCCGCACCAGCTCTCGGGCGGCATGCAGCAGCGCGTGGCGATCGCGCGGGCCTACGTGCTCGACCCCAAGGTGCTGTTGATGGACGAGCCCTTCGGCGCGCTCGACGCGCAGACGCGCGTGGTGATGCAGGAAGAACTCGTTCGCCTGGCGCGCAAGCACCCGCGCACCGTGCTCTTCATCACCCACGCCGTGGAAGAGGCGGTCTACCTGGCCGATCGCATCGTCGTGATGTCGGCGCGGCCCGGAACCATCCGCGAGATCGTCGACGTGAAGGTGGTGCGCGAAGAGCACGACTGGGATTCGGTCAGCCGCATCGAGGACGTGATGGACCTGCCGTCCTTCGTGCACCTGCGCACCCACGTCTGGAAGCTGCTGCGCGACCAGCACGGCAGCGACCTGCATTGAATTTTCGCCAACGACAAACCAGGAGACACACATGCCCACATTCACTTCCTCGCTGCGCCGCAGCCTCATCGCCGCCTCGGTCGCTGCCGCGGTGCTGCCGTTCGGCGCCGCCGTGCAGGCGCAACCCGCACCCACCGAGATTCGCGTGAGCTATCAGCCCGCGCTCTACTGGGCGTTGCCGATGTACGTCGCGAGTGAAAAGGGCTACTGGGCCGAGATGGGTCTGAAGCCGGTCTTCAGCATCTTCCCGGCCGGCGTGCCGCAGATGGCGGCCGCGGCAGCCAAGTCGTGGGCCGTCGGCGGCACCGGCTCGGTGCCGGCCGTGCTGGGCCACGTGCGCTTCGGCATCAAGACGATCGGCCTGACCAACGACGAGTCGGCGGGCAATGCGCTCTTGGCCAGCAAGGACATGGCCGCCAAGATCGCCAAGTCGCCCAAGGACGCGATCAAGGGCCAGACCATCCTGCTCACATCCAATTCGACGGGCGACTACGCGGTGCAGTCCTGCCTCAAGAAGTGGGGCCTCTCCAAGAGCGACGTGACCATCAAGAACATGGGGCAGTCCGAGATCATCTCGGCGATCTCTTCGAAGAACGCCGACCTGGGCGGCCTGTGGGCGCCCAACATCTATTCGCTCGAAGAAAAGGCCGGCGCCACGGTGGTGTGCTCCGGCAAGGAAGGCGGCGCGATCGTGCCCGGCGCGCTGGTGGCGCGCAGCGACTATGCCGAGGAACACCCAGAGCTGGTCGCGAAATTCCTGGCGGTGTACCTGCGGGCCTGGAGCTGGATGAACGCCAACCAGGCCGAGGCGATCGTGCTCATGCGCAAGTTCTACGACCAGGGCGGCGTCGGCATCAGCGAAGCGTCGATGAAGAAGGAGTTCGACACGCGGCCGACCTTCGACCTGTCGCAGCAGCTCGCCGCCATGGACCGCAGTCAGGGCGCCTCGAAGATGGACGGATGGTTCAGCGACATCGCGACCTTCATGAAGGGCACCGGCGCGATCCAGTCGGTGCCGGGCTCGGCCGACTACATCACCGACACCTACATGAAGCGCGTGAAGGCCGACCCGAAGCTGAGCGCCTTTGCCAACAACAGCAAGTAGTCGGCAGCCGTCCGAGCGGCCGCCGCGCCTTTCACAGATCCTTTTTCTACCTGGAGTTCCGATGTCGATCACTTACCTCAAGAAAGCCGCCAAGACCCCTGAAACCGAAACAGCCACGGCGCAGAAGGTGGTCACCGAAATGCTGGCCGAAATCGAAGCGAACGGCGAGGCCGCCGTGCGCAAATATGCCAAGGACCTCGACAAGTGGGACGGCGACATCGTCATGTCGCGCGCCGAGATCGACCGCCGCACGCGAGAGGTGCCCGAACAGGTGCGGCGCGACATCGACTTCGCGATCAAGCAGGTCAAGGACTTCGCGGTGGCCCAGCGCAAGTCGCTGCAGGAGTTTTCGGTCGATCTGCACGCGGGCGTGTCGGCCGGGCAGCGCGTGCTGCCGGTCAACGTGGCCGGCTGCTATGCACCGGCCGGCCGTTACGCGCACATCGCCTCGGCCTACATGGGCGTGGCCACGGCGCGTGCGGCGGGCGTGAAGACCATCCTCGCCTGCTCG
This sequence comes from Gammaproteobacteria bacterium, assembly GCA_018820395.1. GTDB lineage: Bacteria > Pseudomonadota > Gammaproteobacteria > Burkholderiales > Burkholderiaceae_C > Variovorax. The sequence goes on from JAHJOG010000007.1 coordinate 2,029, forward strand.
GGGCCGTTTCGCGGTGGCCCGATGCATCCCTATGTCATGTATGCCTTCGACAAGGCCGGCGCCGACGTGATCATGACGCTCGGCGGCGTGCAGGCCATCGCCACCATGGCCAACGGCCTCTTCACCGGCAAGGCGGCGGACGTCATCGTCGGCCCCGGCAACAAGTTCGTTGCGGAAGCCAAGCGCACCCTGTTCGGCAAGGTCGGCATCGACGTGTTCGCCGGTCCGTCGGAAGTGGCCGTGATCGCCGACGAGACGGCCGACCCGGCCATCGTCGCGAGCGACCTGGTGGGGCAGGCCGAGCACGGGCACGAGTCGCCTGCATGGCTGATGACCACGTCCGAGTCGCTGGCCAAGAAGGTGATGGAACTGGTGCCCAAGCTGATCGCTGCGCTGCCGCCGACGGCGGCCGACGCGGCGGGCGCGGCCTGGCGCGACTACGGCGAAGTCATCGTCTGCGGCTCGCGCGAGGAAGTGGCCGAGGTGTCCGACAAGTACGCCGCCGAGCACCTGGAAGTGCATGCGAAGGACCTCGACTGGTGGCTTTCGCACCTCACCTGCTACGGCTCGCTCTTTCTCGGCGAGGAAACCACCGTGGCATTCGGCGACAAGGCGAGCGGCCCCAACCACGTGCTGCCGACCAAGGGCGCGGCGCGCTATTCGGGCGGCCTGTCGGTGCACAAGTTCATGAAGACGCTCACCTGGCAGCGCATGACGCGCGAGGCGGCGCGCGACATCGGCGAAGTCACTTCGCGCATCTCGCGCCTCGAAGGCATGGAAGCGCATGCGCGCACGGCGGACGACCGGCTGGCCAAGTACTTCCCCGAGCAGCGCTTCGACCTCGGCGAGGCGGTGTCGGTATGACGCGGCGCAGCATGCGAGCGATGCAAGGCGTGCGAGGTGCGCGAAGGGCAGCCGATGCCCGCTAGCGCACCACGCGGCTGCGAGCTCTTCAGCCTGGCGGGCCGCCGCGCGCTGGTGACCGGCGGCAACTCCGGCATCGGCGAAGCGATGGCGCAGGCGCTCGGGTCGGCGGGTGCACGCGTGGTGCTCATGGCGCGGCGCAAGGCCGAGCTCGAAGCGGCCGTCGCGCGCGCCGAATCCGCGGGCATCGAGGCCCAGAGTGTCGTGGCCGACCTGGCCGACATCGCGGCATTGCCTGCGGCTGCGGCCGCGGCCGGCGCGTGCTTCGGCGGCATCGACATCCTGGTGAACGCTGCCGGGGTCAACCTGCGCCAGCCTTTCGAGGAAGTCACGCCGAAAGCCTGGCAGACGCAGCTCGACCTGCATCTGAGCGCCCCCTTTTTCCTGACGCAGGCGCTGGCGCCCGGCATGCAGGCGTCGGGCTGGGGCCGCATCATCAACATCGCGTCGCTGCAGAGCTATCGGGCCTTCGCCAATTCGTCGCCCTATGGCGCGGCCAAGGGCGGGGTGCTGCAACTCACGCGCGCGATCGCCGAGCGCTGGTCGCGGCACGGCATCACCTGCAACGCGATCGGCCCGGGCTTCTTTCCGACCGCGCTCACGGCGGCCGTGTTCGACAACCCCGAGCTGGCCGCGAAGAACGCGGCGCAGACGGCCATCGGCCGCAACGGCGAACTCGCCGACCTGCACGGCGCCACCATTTTTCTTGCCAGCGACGCCAGCGCGTACATCACCGGACAGACCCTGATGGTCGACGGCGGCTACACGGCGCGCTGACGCCTTCACGCACTTCAAGGACTCTCATGCACGCCCTCGTCTACACCCAGCCCAAGGAACTCCAGCTGCAGGAGCGTCCGATGCCCGAAGCCGATGCCGGCGAGGTGGTGCTTCGCATCGAAGCCGTGGGCATCTGCGGCTCCGATCTCCATGCATGGCACGGGCACGACCCGCGACGCAACCCGGGGCTCGTGCTCGGCCACGAATTCGTCGGCGAAGTGGTGCGCTCTGCCGCGCCCGGCGTCGCGGTCGGCACGCGTTTCACCGGCAACCCGCTCATCACCTGCGGCGTGTGCGAATACTGCGTGCAGGGCCGCAACAACCTGTGCTCCAACCGCACGATGGTCGGCATGACGCGGCCCGGCGCCTATGCGGAGTACATGAGCATCCCGGCCAGCTCGCTGATCGAGATGCCGCAAGACATGGATTCGATCACCGCGTCGCTCACCGAGCCGGCCGCGACCGCATGGCATGCGATCAACCTGTCGCTGCGCGCACTGGTGCGGCCGGTGCACGAATGCCGCGTGCTCGTCATCGGCGGCGGCGCCATCGGCATGCTCGCGGCGCTGCTGCTCAAGGCGCTGGGCGTGCGCTCGCTGGTGCTGACCGAGTTGAATGCGCTGCGTCGCGACGCGGTGCGCCAGCACGTCGGCTGCGAAGCGGTCGACCCGCGCGAGTCGCCACTCGCCGAAGGCAGCTTCGACTACGTGTTCGACGCCGTCGGCGCCAAGCCGACGCGCCAGCAAGCCATCGCAGCCGTCAAGCCGGGCGGGGTGGTGATGCACGTGGGCCTGCAGGACTGGGCCAGCGAAATCGACATGCGGCGCCTGACGCTGGCCGAGATCACCTTGCTCGGCACCTACACCTACACCACGGCCGACCTGCGCGCCACCGTGGCGGCCCTGCACGGCGGCACGTTCGGCGACCTGTCGTGGGTCGAGCAGCGCGCGTTGGCCGACGGGCCCGCGGCCTTCCATGACCTGGATCAGGGGCGCAGCGCGGCGGCGAAGATCGTGCTCAGGCCCTGATCGGGGCGTGCTGCGCAAGGGGGCGCGGCTCAGAGCCGCCGAACCAGCGGCAGCACCTGAGCCGGGGGCGACCCCGCATCCACCGCGATCCAGGCCACGGCCGTACAGATGCCGAACAGCACCCACACGCGCCCATCGCGCGTGTGCGTTGCGGGAGCGAGGACCGGATGGGCTTGCCAGCCGCCCGCGGCCCCCGGCAAGAGTGCAGCACCTTTCACGTCGATGCGCTCGGCGCCGGCGGCTCGCAATGCCCTGGCTTCGGCCTGGCACTGCGCATAGGAAGACTCGTCGCCGAACAACACCGCGTCGGGCAGGGCGGGCTCGACATACCCGTCGTCCGGCAGCTCCACCACCCACAGCGAGCGCTCGATGCCCGCCAGATCGGCCGGATCGGTGATGCCCTCGTGGCGCAGAAATTCCGCCCACGCACCGACCGGCGTATCGGCGAAATAGTTGGCTGGGCCGTCGCCGTCGGCATGCCAGCGCGCGGCAGGCTGGGCCGCCGACTGCCACAGGAACGGAAAGCGCGGATCGCAGTGCCGAAACCCGAGTCGCACGCCGGAACCCGACTCAGACGGCAAGCGGCTGGGCTCCGCTCAGTGTGGCTGCCAGCGCGCGCACTCGCGCGGCAGCGGCATCGTCCACGCTCCAGTCGTCACCCAGCGCTTGCCGGGGGGAGAGACCGTCGAGCTGGACACGCGGACGCTCGAACCAGCGACGGATGCCGAAGGCGTTGTAGCCGCCCGCCAGATCGGCCACGACCATCGCCAGCCAATGCAGGCGCTCGGCGACGGGCTGCGGCGTGGCGCGCGTGGCGGCGGCGTACCTGCGCAGCGACGCCGGCGCGACACCGACCAGCATGGCCAAGGCTTCGTCGCCGAAGACTTCGCGCATCGGCGCCCATTCGGTGACGGGCGAAGGCGATTCGTCGAGGGTCTCGACCAGCTTCGACACTTCGGCCAGCATGTGCTCGGCCGTGCGCGCGTCGAGTTGTTCGGGACTCTGGTGCAGCAGGGGCGCCAGGTCGACCCGGGCGGAGCGCAGCAGGTCGGCTTCCTGCAGGTCATCGACCAGGCCGCGCATGGACGCCGGGTCGATGGCGGTGACATGTTCGTCGTTCAGCACCCCCATGGCGGCGGTGCGCGCAAAAAGCGCCAGCAGGCCTTGCTGAAGCGGAAGGTTCTGTAGCGAAGCGCTGTCGGATGAGATTCGGATCTGATGCATGATCCGAAATTGTGCCACAAACGACCCGCCTGGGCCGGACGCGCCGGACAGACACGGGATCGCGACGACGCATCACTCGCCGGTGCGCGCCGCAAAGTACTCCTTGATCGCCGCCGTGATCCGCCCACGCCCGTGGCCGCGGCGCTCCAGCAGACCGACGTGGCGCTGCACGTCGACACCGGGCAGCGGCAGCAGGCGCAGCGTGCGGTCGCGCGACCATTGCACGTTGGCGAGCTTGGGCACGATCGACACGCCGAAGCCCTGCCGCACCAGCGCGACGATGGCTTCGACCGAGTTGAGCTCCATGCCGCTGCGCACGGTGGCGCCGGCCTGGGCCAGGGCCTTGTCGACCAGATGGCCTGTCCAGGCCTGCCGGTCGAAGCGCAGGAAGGGGCTGTCGCGCAGCATCTGCAACGGCTCCCTGGCCATCGCGAAGCGGGGCTGGCGCGGCACGATCAGGACCATCGGCTCGTCGTAGAGCGGTGTCCACACCAGGTTGGACGGCAGGCGGAAGGGCGGTTGCGTGACCACCGCGGCATCCAGTTCGCCGCTTTCGACGCGCTGCGTGAAGTCGGCCGACAGCCCGGCGAACAGCCTGACCTCGAGGCCCGGGTGCTCGCGGGTGAGCGCCATGAGGCCATCGGAAAAGGCGCCCATCAGCGCCGACACCAGGGCGCCCATCACCAGTTTTCCGCTGAGCGCTTCGCCTTCGGGCGGGGCCAGCAGGGCGTCGTAGCGGCTGACCAGGTCGGCTGCCGGCGCCACCAGGGCGCGGCCGGCCGTGTTGAGCACGATGGCGCGGCCGCTGCGATCGAAGAGGGTCTGGCGCAGTTCGCCCTCCAGCGCGCGGATCTGCAGGCCGACGGCGGCGGCTGTCAGGCCGATCTGGTTGCCGGCGGCGACGAAGCTGCCGTGGCGTGCCACCGCCAGAAAAGTCTTGAGCGTGCGAATCGAGGACATGGACGGGGGTCGGGGTCTCGCGACCTTGGAATACGAAAGAAGAACTTTAGCTCGAAGCTACTAATCCTGCCTTTTACTTTCGAGTGCTTGCCCCTACCATGCGCCGCATGCATCGTCCGGGCTCTTCTTCTTCCTCTTCTCCTTCATCCGATACCGCACCGCTCCAAGTTTCCGTCTGGCGCGGGCGCGGCGAGGGCTCGTTCAGCCACTATCGCGTGCCTCGGCAACCGAGCCAGACCGTGCTCGACGTCGTCACCTACATCCAGCGCAAGCTCGAACCGTCGCTGGGCTACCGCTTCGCCTGCCGCGTGGGCATGTGCGGCTCGTGCGCGATGACGGTCAACGGCAAGGCGCGCTGGACCTGCCGCACCCACGTGTCGCAGGTGGTCGATGCCGACGGCAAGATGGAAGTCGCGCCGCTCGCCAACCTGCCGGTGATCAAGGACCTGGTCACCGACATGTCGACCTTCTTCGATAAGTGGGCCAAGGCCAAGGGCCAGTTCAAAGGCACCGCTACGCGCCATGACGACTTCGCCAAGGTGGCGCCCGCGTCGCCCGAGCGCGCGGCCGCCAACGCCGGCATCGAATGCATCGGTTGCGCCGTCTGCTACGCCTCGTGCGACGTGGTCGGCTGGCAGCCCGACTACCTCGGCCCGGCTGCGATGAACCGGGCCTGGACGCTGGTCAACGACGTGCGCGACGTGCAGCAGACCGAGCGCTTGCGCGCTGTCGCGGGCGACGCCGGCTGCCACTCGTGCCACACGCAGGGCTCGTGCACCGAGCGCTGCCCCAAGCACCTGGCGCCGACGCTGTCGATCGCCGGCCTCAAGCGTGCCGTGGGCCGCGCTGCCGTGCGGGGCCAGCTGTGAGCGCGATCGCGCAGGCCCGCCGCTGGTACTGGCAGCGCATCAGCGCGATGGTGCTGGCGCTGTGCGTGGTGGTGCACCTGGCTGTGATGATCTACGCAGTGCGCGGCGGGCTCAGCGCGGCTGAGATCCTGGGGCGCACCCAGGGCAGCTGGAGCTTCGGCGCGTTCTATGTCGTCTTCGTCGTCGCGTGCGCGGTGCACGTGCCGGTGGGGTTGGCCAACATCGCGCGCGAGTGGTGGGGCGTCGGCCCGCGGGTCGCGCTGTGGGGCTCGCGGCTCTTCGGCCTGTGGATCCTCGTGGCCGGGCTGCGCGCGGTCTGGGCCGTGGTGGCGACCGGAGCCGCAGCATGACGGCCACGACGACCACGACCACGCACCGCACCGATGCCCGGGCGCATGCGCACCCGGCCTGGTGGGCCTTTCTCGTGCATCGCCTGTCCGGCCTCGGCCTGGCCATCTTCCTGCCGCTGCACTTCTGGGCGCTGGGCCAGGCGCTGCATGGCGCGGCCGCGCTCGACGGCTTTCTTCGCTTCGCCGACCATGGCCTTTTCAAGGTGGCCGAATGGGGGCTCGTGGTGCTGCTGTCGCTGCACATGATGGGGGGCGTGCGACTGCTGCTGATCGAATTCGGTCCGGCGTCGGGCCTGCGCAAGAATTGGATCGCCGGCGCGGCGGGATTTGCCGTGGCCGCCGGCCTGGCATTTGCCCTGGCGCTGCTGGCCTGACGCCGCCCGAGAGCGGCCAACGTACGCCTGATTTTTAGTTCTGTATCTGGAGACAACAACGTGATCAAGACTTCCTCGTCCCTGCCCGCGCGTCGCACCCTGCTGCTCGCGCTCGCCAGCCTGGCGCTCCCGTTCGCGGCCAACGCGCAAGCCGACTGGCCCACCAAGTCCATCCGCATGGTCGTGCCGTTTGCTGCCGGTGGCTCCACCGACGTGGTGGCGCGCATCGTGGGCCAGAAGCTCACCAACATGTGGGGCCAGTCGGTCATCGTCGACAACCGTTCGGGTGCCGGCGGCAACCTCGGCGCCGACGTGGTGGCCAAGGCCGCGCCTGACGGCTACACGCTGCTCATGGCGTCGGGCAGCGTCACCATCAACCCGTATCTCTACAAGAACATGCCCTTCGACACCAAGAAGGACCTGGTGCCGATCAGCAACGTGGCCAGCGGCCCGATGCTGCTGGTGGTGCCCGACACGTCGCCCGCCAAGAACGTGAAGGAACTCATCGCGCTCGCCAAGGAAAAGCCCGGGCAGATCAACTTCGGCTCGGCGGGCGTGGGCAGCCAGGTGCACCTGGCGGCCGAGAATTTCGCGGACGCGGCAAAGATCGACATCACCCACGTGCCGTACAAGGGCGAAGCTCCGGCATACACCGACCTGATGGGCGGCCAGGTGCAGATGATGGTCGGCAACTTCGCGGCCGCTTCGGCGCTGGTGGGCAAGGGCCGCCTGCGCGCACTCGCCGTCACCAGCAAGGAGCGCGCTCCGCAGATGCCCGACGTGCCCACGGTCGCCGAGGCCGGCCTGCCGGGCTTCGAGAACACCGGCTGGTTCGGCCTGTTCGCCCCGGCGGGAACACCGGCGGCCATCCTTGCCAAGGTGCAGCGCGACACCGCCAAGGTGCTGCGCGACCCCGACGTGAAAGCCCAGCTCGACAAGCTCGCGCTGACGCCGGTCGGCAACTCGGCCGCCGAGTTCACCGCCGCGATGGACACCGAATCGAAGCGCTGGGCCGAAGTGGTGAAGAACCGCAAGCTGAGCGCCAACTGACACCGCGCGGCACCCCGCCGCCAAGACCTGACCCCGAGACCCCAAGGACCCCGATGAAGATCGATCTCCAAGAAGTGGAAGAGGCCGCCAAGACCTTGTACATCCGCGCACTCAAGATGCTGCCGCCCGACATCAAGGAAGGCTTCGGCAAGCTGCAGCAGAACGAGAGCGGCCCGACCGCGAAGCGCGTGCTGGCGACGATGGTGCAGAACATCGCGGTGGCCGAAGACACCGACAACCTGCTCTGCCAGGACACCGGTGTGCCGATCTACAACCTGATGATCGGGCAGGGCGTCGAAGTCGACGGGCAGGCGCTCAAGCAGGCGGTGCGCCGCGGCTGCGAACGCGCCACGCGCGAATACCCGCTGCGCAGCTCGGTGGTGCATCCGCTCACGCGCAAGAACGAGCACACCTCCTGCGGCATCGAGGTGCCGGTGATCCACATCGACTTCGGCGGCGCTCCCGAATCGCTCGGCATCGAGATGATTCCCAAGGGCAGCGGGTCCGAGAACAACTCGTTCCTGAAGATGGCCGTGCCGGCCGAAGGCATCGCGGCCATCAAGACCTTCGTCATCGACTGCGTGCTGGCGGCCGGCGGCAAGACCTGCCCGCCGACCATCGTCGGCGTCGGCCTGGGCGGCACGTCCGACCTGGCGGTGGCGCTGGCCAAGCGCGCGGCGACGCGGCCGCTGGGCAGCCATTGCGCCGATCCGGACGGAGCCGAACTCGAGGTGCAACTGTCCAAGGCCGTCAACCAGCTCGGTGTCGGGCCGCAGGGCCTGGGCGGCGATGCGACGGCGTTCGCCGTGCACATCGAACTGGCGGCGACGCACATCACGATGAACCCGATCGCGGTCAACATGCAGTGCCATTCGGCGCGGCGCGCGCGCGCCGACTTCACGTCGGCCGGCGTGGCCTACGGCTACTGAACCGGGAGCGACGCATGGCCCACCATGAACTGACGATGCCCGTGACCGAGGCGCAAGTGCGCGCCCTGCGGGTGAACGACACCGTGACGCTGCAGCGCCGGCTCTTCGGCATCCGCGACGCCACGCAGATCCACATGTTCGACCGCGGTCGCCCCACGCGCTTCGACCTGAAGGGCCACGCGGTGATCCACACCGCGCCCAACGTGCGCAAGGTGGAGCCCTCGGACGAATTCCCGGCCGGCTACCAGCCGGTGTGCATCGGCACCACCACCTCCGACCGCATGGAACGCTTCACGCGTCCGCTGATGGAGCAATACGGCGTTCGGCTCATCGTCGGCAAGGGCGGCCTGCGCGAAGCGTCGGCGGCGGCGTTCAAGGACATCGGCGGCGCCTACCTGGCGATCGTCGGCGGCACGGCCGCGCTGGAGACGACCTGGGTCCGGCAGATCGAGGACGTCGACCTGGACGACCTCAATCCGGAATCGCTCTGGCAGTTCGCCATCCAGGACTTCGGGCCGCTGCTGGTGGCCATGGACAGCCATGGCGGGAGCCTCTACGACGGCGTGCGCAGCGACGCGCAGTCGCGCCGCGAAGCCGTGCTGGCCAGCCTGGGCGTGACGGCATGACGGCCCCGATCCGGCGCCTGCAGACCGACATCCTCATCCTGGGCTCGGGTGGCGCGGGCCTCTTCGCGGCATTGCACGCGCACCAGCGTGCGCCGGAACTGCGCATCACCGTCGCAGTGAAAGGCCTGCTGGGCAAATGCGGCTGCACGCGCATGGTGCAGGGCGGCTACAACGTCGCGCTGGCACCGGGCGATTCGGTGGAGCGCCACTTCATGGACACCATCGAGGGCAGCAAATGGCTGTCCGACCAGGACTTGGCCTGGACGCTGGTGAGCACCGCCATCGAGCGCGTCCACGAGCTCGAAAACGAACTCGGCTGCTTCTTCGACCGCAACCCCGACGGCAGCGTCCACCAGAAGGCCTTTGCCGGCCAGACCTTCGACCGCACGGTGCACAAGGGCGACCTCACCGGCATCGAGATCATCAACCGGCTCGCCGAGCAGGTGTGGTCGCGCGGCATCGACCGGCTCGAAGAGCATCGCGCGGTGGAACTCATCCGCACCGCCGATGGCTCCGCGATCGCCGGCGTGCTGATGATCGACATCCGTGACGGCAGCTTCGTCTTCGTGCAGGCCAAGGCCGTGCTGCTCGCGACGGGTGGCGGGCCGACCATGTACAAGTACCACACGCCCTCGGGCGACAAGACCTGCGACGGCCTCGCGATGGCGCTGCGCGCCGGCCTGCCGCTGCGCGACATGGAGATGGTGCAGTTCCATCCGACCGGATTGCTGGCCGGCACCGACACGCGCATGACGGGCACGGTGCTCGAAGAGGGCCTGCGCGGCGCGGGCGGGCACCTGCTCAACGGCGACAAGGCGCGCTTCATGGACAGCTACGACCCGCGCGGCGAGCGCGCCACGCGCGACATCGTCTCGCGCTCGATCTACACCGAGATGCGCGCCGGCCGCGTGTCGCCCAACGGCGGCGTCTACCTGAAGATGGCGCACCTCGGCCCCGACAACGTGCGCCGCCAGTTCAAGGGCATGGTCGAGCGTTGCGCCGATTGCGGCTTCGACCTCGCCGGCGACCTGGTGGAGGTGGTGCCGACCGCGCACTACATGATGGGCGGCGTGGTCTTCGAGGCCGACTGCCGCACCGCGCTGACCGGCCTGTTCGCGGCCGGTGAGGACACCGGCGGCGTGCATGGCGCCAACCGCCTGGGCGGCAACGGCGTGGCCAATTCCACCGTGTTCGGCGGCATCGCCGGCGACAGCATGGCGGCGTGGGTCGGGCGCGAAGGCGTCTGGCGCGAGCCCGACGAAGCCGCGATCGCCGCGAGCGTGGCCGAGCAGCTGGTGCCTTTCGGGCTCGGTGCGGGCGACCTCGACGGCATCCGCGAAGCGCTCTTCGACTGCATGTGGGAAGACGTCGGCATCCTGCGCGATGCCGAAGGCCTGCAGCGTGCGCTGCACACGCTGGCCGAACTCGACGCCACGCTGGCCCGCACCGGCGTGGCCGACGGCGACCGCGGTTTCAATCCGAGCTGGCACGACTGGCTCAACCTGCGCAGCCTGATCAGCGTGAGCCGCGTCATCGCGCGCTCGGCGCTGGAGCGGGAAGACTCGCGCGGCGCGCACTTTCGCGAAGACCATCCGGCCACCGGCGACCTGCCGGGCTCGACCTACGTGGTGGTCACGCAGCGCGGCGATGCGCTCGAGATCCACCGCGAGCCGGTCCGCTTCACGCGGGTCGCGCCCGGGGAGACCATCCTGCAGGAAGCCGCCGTGGCATGACGGAAACGACGGCGCGCCGCCGAGGCGCCGACGCGTTGATGGCCACGCTGAAGGCCGCAGGGGTCGAGCGGGTCTTCACGCTGTCCGGCAATCACATCATGCCGGTCTTCGATGCGGCTTTCGACGCCGGCATGGCGCTGGTCCACACGCGCCATGAAGCGGCTGCGGTGCACATGGCCGACGCCTTCGCGCGGCTCACGGGCCAGGTCGGCGTGGCACTGGTCACCGGCGGGCCCGGGCATGCCAACGCGGTGTCGGCGCTCTACACGGCGCAGATGAACGAATCGCCCGTCGTGCTGCTGTCCGGGCATGCGCCGCACGGCCAGCTCGGCATGGGCGCGTTTCAAGAGATGCAGCAGGCGGACATGGCGAAGCCGGTGTGCAAGGCGTCGTGGACCTGCGCCGATGCGGCGTCGGTCGCGACCGATCTTGCCGAGGCGCTGCGCATCGCGCTCTCCGGTCGCCCCGGGCCGGTGCACCTGAGTTTGCCGACCGACGTGCTCGAAGGCGCGGCCGGCGAATGGCCCGGCGATCTTGCTGCGCGCTGCGCAGTCGAAGCCATGCCACTCGATGCGACCACGGCGCGCGAGCTGATGCAGGCACTGGTCGGTGCGAGCCGGCCGTTGGTGCTGGCCGGCCCCGCGTGCATGACCCGCGCCGGCCGTGCGCGCCTGGCCGCGCTGCAGGCGGCAAGCGGCGTGCCGGTGGTCGGGATGGACAGCCCGCGCGGCATCGCCGATCCGCGGCTCGGCGACTTCGCGGCGATGCTGGCGCAGGCGGATGCCGTGCTGCTGCTCGGCAAGCGGCTCGATTTCACGCTCAAGTTCGGTCAGGTGCCGCCGTGGTCCGGCGCGACGCGGCTCATGCAGGTGGATGCGGACGAGGGCGAGTTCGAGCGAACGCGCCGCGCCGTCGGCCCACGCCTCGCACGCACGGCGCAGGCGGACGCCTTCTCGGCCCTGGACGCGCTGGTGAGTGCGGCGCAAGGCGGACTCTGCCGAAACGACCGCGCGTGGGTGGATGAATTCGACGCGGCCATCCGCTGGCGGCCCGAGGCCTGGACCGACGCTGAAGCAGACAGTGCCCGGCATCCGAGCATCCCGAGCGGCGCAGCGCGGCTGCACCCGCTGCAGATGCTCGCGCCGCTACAGGCGCTGCTCGACAGCCATGCGGACTCGGTGCTCGTGTGCGACGGCGGAGAGATTGGGCAGTGGGCGGCCGCGCGCCTCGATGCGCCGCATCGGATCATCAACGGCGTGGCGGGCGCGATTGGGTCGGGGTTGCCCTATGCGCTGGCAGCACGCTGCGCGGTGCCCGAGGCGCCCGTGGTCGCCGTCATGGGCGACGGCACGGCGGGCTTTCACATCGCCGAGTTCGACACCGCGGTGCGCCATGGTCTGCACTTCGTCGCGGTCATCGGCAACGACGCGCGCTGGAACGCCGAACACCAGATCCAGTTGCGCGAGTACGGTGCCGCACGGCTGATCGGCTGCGAGCTCCTGCCGAGCCGCTACGACGAAGTCGCGCGCGCCTTCGGCGGCTACGGCGAATGCGTCGACGACGCGCGGTCGATGGCCGGCGCGCTGCAACGCGCCGTGCACAGCGCCTTGCCTGCGTGCCTGAACGTGATGATCGAAGGGCTCGCCGCTCCGGTCCTCGCGCGTCCTCGATGATCGATCTGCCCTGGCCCATGCTCGTGGCCGCCGGCCTGATCGTGACGCTGGCCTATGGCGTGTACGGGCTCACGGGCTTCGGCGCGTCGATGGTCGCGATTCCGTTGCTCGCGCAGTTCTTTCCGCTGCGCTTCGCCGTGCCGATGATGCTGCTCTTCGACCTCGGCGCCGGCCTGCTGCTGGGCCTGCGCAACCATCGGCTGGTCGACCGGGGCGAGCTGCTGCGGCTCGCGCCGTGGCTGCTCGTCGGCATGTTCGCGGGGATCACGCTGCTGGTGCGCGCCGACGAGCGCTGGTTGCTGTTGCTGCTCGGCGCCTTCGTCTTGATCAACTCGGCGTGGAGCCTGTCGAAGCACCGCGCGCCGCACCGTTCGGCGCCGCGCGGCTGGGCGGCGCCCGCGGGCCTGGTCGGTGGCGCCTTCACGGCGCTCTACGGCACGGGCGGTCCGATCTACACGATCTACCTGGCACGACGCCTGGCCGACAAGACCGTGCTGCGCGCGAGCATCGGCGTGCTGATCTTCTGCACCGCCATCGTGCGGCTGGCGCTGTTCACCGGCAGCGGCTTCTATCACCAGGCGGGTTTGCTGGTGCTGGCCGCATCGCTGCTGCCGTGCGCATTGGTCGGCTATTTCCTGGGAAGCGGCCTGCACGCGCGGCTGCCCTCGCAGCGCGTCATGCAGGCGGTGTGGGTGCTGCTGATGATCGGCGGCGCAGGGCTCGTGCTGCGCGCGTTTCGGTCTTAGTCGGCGCGTCGTCCTTCGCAACCCCGGCAAGGCTTCGGGTCACAATCCTTGCGGCTTGCGCCAGCCATCGAACGGCTGCGCGCTGATGTATGGGCAAGAGGCGAGCGCCGATCGCGCCGCCAAAGAGGAGACCTGGTTTGACCGGACGACGACTGAAGACCATCGTCGCAACCGTCGTATTGACGGCGCTTGCGACGCTGCTGTTGGTGAATGTGAACGGCGGAGAGAAGAGGGTCGACGAACAGATCCAGCGCGAATATTCGCTTCATGACCCGCAGTACCAGCGCACGCTGGGCGTGATGCTGGGATCGCCCATCACCGAGGGCAATCGATTCGAATCCCTCTACAACGGCGACCGAATTTTTCCGCCGATGCTGGAAGCGATCCGGGCGGCCAAGAAGACGATCACCTTCGAAACCTACATCTACTGGTCGGGCCAGATCGGCGAGCAGTTCGCCGCGGCGCTGTCCGAGCGGGCACAAGCCGGCGTCAAGGTGCACGTGCTGCTCGACTGGGTCGGCAGCGAGAAGATCGACAAGGCCTTCCTCGAGGAGATGGAGCGCGCGGGCGTGCAGATCCGCAAGTTCCACAAGCCCACCTGGTACGACATCGCGCGCATGAACAACCGCACTCACCGCAAGTTGCTGGTGGTCGACGGCCGCGTGGGCTTCACCGGCGGCGTGGGCATCGCGCAGGAATGGACCGGCGACGGGCAGGACCCGGATCACTGGCGCGATTCGCACTTCAAGGTCGAAGGGCCGGTGGTGGCACAGATGCAGAGCATCTTCATGGACAACTGGATCAAGGCGTCGGGCGAGGTGCTGCACGGCGGCGCGTATTTCCCGGCGCTGTCGCCGGCCGGGTCGGGGCGCGCGCAGACCTTCAGCAGTTCGCCCAGCGGCGGCAGCGAATCAGTGCACCTGATGTACCTGCTGTCGATCGCCGCGGCCGAGAAGACCATCGATCTGTCGAGCGCCTACTTCGTGCCCGACGACCTGACGATCGGCGGGCTGGTCGCGGCCATGAAGCGTGGCGTGCGGGTGCGCATCGTGACACCGGGGCAGATCATCGATTCGCACATCGTGCGGCTCGCGTCGCGGGCGCGCTGGGGTCCGCTGCTCGAGGCCGGGGCGGAGATCTACGAGTACCGCCCGACGATGTTCCACGTCAAGGTGTTCACGGTCGACGGCCTGCTGGTGTCGGTCGGGTCCACCAACTTCGACAACCGCTCCTTCCGGCTCAACGACGAAGCCAATCTCAACATCTACGACGAGGCATTCGCTGCGGCAGAGACGGCGCAGTTCGAGCGCGACATCGCCCAATCCGAGCGCATCACGCTCGAAGCCTGGAAGAGCCGCTCGCTCTGGCAGAAGACCATGGAGCGCTTCGCGTCGATCCTGCAATCGCAGTTGTAGGGAAAAGATCGTCGTGGTCGCCGCCTCACATCGGCGGCGACCATCGTGTTTTTCGCAGGAGGCGGTGGAGGTGCAGCGGGAGAACAGGCGCACAGGGCATTCTGTCGAGGCCACTTTGGGCTGATGTCCGACACCGCGATGCGGTGATCCGAAGCAAAAGGGCTGGGAAATAGTCGCATTTCTCAGAGTACCGGCCTCATGCCCAAATCGCTGCCCAAGAGCGGTGCCACACCGACGTGGGCACCCGAAACCCCCGACGACGATCTCTCATCGTTCTTCGACGACCCGCGGCCCGTGCGGCATCAAGAGGAGCCGGAGCCTGCCTGGCCCTTCGAGGACGAGCAAGTCGACGAGCGGCCGGGCCAGCTCTGTCGCCAGTGCGGCGCGCGCAATCGCCAGGAAGCCGTCTTCTGCCGCCGTTGCGCCGAACGCCTGGTGCCCGTTGCCAGCAACGAGGCGCGCATGGAAGCCACGGCACCGCAACCTCTTCCGGCGCCGCTTCGTGCGTCCCAACGTTCCTTGCCGGTTGACCCGCCGACCTTGATTCTGGCGGGTTGCATCGTTGCGTTCTTCGCCGCTTTCACCGGGTGGTTCGTGCTGCACAAGCGCGATCTGCAGGAGGTGCGCGAGGACGTCGCGAGCAGCACTGCCACGGCCCCTGCGCCTGCGCCCGCTGCGGCGCCAGCAGGTGTGCCCGTCGACACTGCGCGTGCGCCGGCCGACACTGCACGTTCGCCGGTCGACACTGCACGTGCGATCTCGGCGCCCGCAGGTGCCGATGAAAGGGCCGCGTCGGCCCGGGATGCAGGGGATACGGTGGGCGTGACGGCCGCGCGATCGACGGAGGCTGCGGCGTCGGCAGCACCTGCACCGGCACCGGCAGCACCTGCGCCGGCCGCGGCGTCTGTCACCGGGTCGCCGCCTTCGGCTGGGGTGGCTGCGTCGGCAGTTGCCGAGCGGCCGGCTTCCGCTGCACCATCGGCCGACGCCACGCCACCGCGCCGCGATTCAACATCGAACGCCAGTGCGGCAAGCGGCGTCGAAGCGCCACGTGTCGTCCCGGAACCGCGCGAGCCTGCAAGCGGCACGAACCGGGCAAGCCGCACCCGCGAGACCTTCGCGAATACGCGGGAGCGGGATCGTGCTGCTGCACCGGCGCCGAATTCCGATGCTGCGAAGCGCACGAATCAACAGGCTACTTCGCCAGCGCCTCCATCAGCCCAGGGGGGAAGGGCGTTGGCCAGCGCACCCAGCGCGCCATCGCCAGGCGCATCGGTCGAACGAGCGGGCCGTGCGGCACCCACGCCCTTGATCCGGCTGCAACCTGCCGCGCCCGGCAAGGCGCCGGTCTACGAAGCCAACCGGCCGGTGTATCCGGACTCGGTGCCGGTGCGGGCGGCCGGGGGGGCGGAACCTCGCACCGCGAGGTCATCGTCTCCCAATTGCGATCGCTTCAACCAGTACGGCGAGGGCACCTGCAACCCGGCGCGCCCGAATGCGCGCGAGGCTGCCGGCCCCGCCAGCGCCAGCGCCGCAGCCGTGCCGCCGGCCGCGGCCGCCGCTCCGCCCAACCCGTTGCTCAACTTCCTGCGGTCATTGCAGATCGGCAAGTCTCAGAACGCATCGAATGGCGCCGTGGTCGGCGCCGCCGCGGGTCCCTCGGGAGATGCCGGCGCAGGGGCCGGTTCTGCCGGCGCCG
>JAHJOG010000084.1 GCA_018820395.1 Gammaproteobacteria bacterium
ACCAGGTCGGTGCCCGCGGCACTACTCACGTTCGATGCCAGCGTCAGGTCGCCGCCGAGGGTGCGCACGAACACCGTGTCGGCCGCCATCGACGTGGCCGACAGCGTCTGCGGTTGATTGCCTGCCGCGTCGTAGCCGGTGACCGACACCGGGCCGATGGTGATCGCGTCCGAATCGACGTAGGCAAAGCTCCCGGCCGCCGCGCCGCCGAGCGTGCCGACGTTGTTGAGCGGATTGCGCAGCTCGACGCTGCCGCCGCTCGAGCGCGCGAGCAGCACGCCCGCGGTGACGGGTGCGCCCGCGGTCTGCGTGATGTTGCCCGCGCTCTCGAGGCCGAGCTGCGCGGCCGACACCGGTGCACCGAGCACGATGCTGCCACCTGCGCCGTTCTGCAGCGTGAGCGCGCCCGTCGTCGCGATCGCGCCCGTCACGTTGATGGCCGCGGCATGCGCATTGCTGCCGATCACCAGCGTGGGCGTGTCGATGAGTGCGAGCTCCGCGCTCGACACCGCGAAGCCGGTCGCGACGTTGCCGCCGATGTCGATCGGCACCGCCGTGCGGTCTTGCGCCTGGCCGGCCAGGTCCACGCCGCCCGGCCGCAGATTCAGCACGTTGCCCGCGCTCACCGGGCCGCCGATCACCAGCGCGTCGGTGCTGCCGTCGTTGCTGGCGCGCAGCACGACGTTGCGATGGCCGTCGATGCCACCCGCCGGCGCGAGCGCGGCGATGGTCACGCCCGCGCCGTTGCCGTCGGACTGCCCGGCAACGTCGATGTCGCCCGCCCCGGTGGTCTGCAGCAGCGCGCCGTTGCGCAGCAGCACGCCCGAGCCGGCCGCGGTGCCACCGGCCAGCCGCCGCCCGGCCACGGCGATGTCGCCGTCCTGGCTCGTGACCGCCGCACCGTTGATGACCACGCCGTGGCCCGGCGCCTCGGTGCTGTTGGCGGTGAAGCTGCCGATGCCGGTGATCGTGATGTTGCCGCTGGTGGTCTCGATGCCGCCCACCGCCTGCGTGCGTTCGATCTGCACGCCGCTGCCGGCGGTGTGCGCGCCGAAGAGCGAGACATTGCCCGTCGCGGTGGTCACGACGCTGTCCTGCAGCCAGACCGCGCCGGCCGTCTGCGCGCCGAAGCTGGCCCCCGTGCTGAGCCCGGTCAGCGTGACGTTGCCGCCCGCGCCCGCGTTGCTGCCGCCGGTGAAGCCGCCGGAGCCGTTCGGCTGGTTGCCGGCCCGCGTGTCGACGATCGCGTTGGTGAGGCAGATGCTGCACATCAGGTTGCTGCCGTTGGCCCACGCGCCCGACATCGCCACGTTGCCGCCGTTGCTGTAGATGCTGCCGCTGTAGCTCACCTGCCCGCCACCGACCGCGGCACCGAGACCGTTGGCGTCGGCATTGAAGATCACGTTGAGTGGCCCGCCCGCGCCCGACGACGCGATGACCGAGGCGGCGTTGCCGCGCACGCTGCGGTTGGCATCGAGCTGGAAGGTGAGCGGCCCCAGCGCGGCGGTGTAGTTGATGAACACGTCGTCCAGCGTGATGTCGCCGGCGTTCGGCAGGCCCACGGCCGGGCTGCCCGTGGTGATCCGCACGCTGGTGCCCGAGTTGAGCGCGGCATTGATGTCGCCGTCCTGGATCGTCGACGTGGCGATCGGGTCGAAAGGATTGCCGGGCAGCGTGCCGGCCGCCGCGCCGTTGACGATGGTCACGTCGTACGGGTCGATCTCCCACTTGCCGGCCCTGCCCGCCGGCTCGGACGCGTCGGCGCGCAGGCCCGTGAGTTCGATGCCGCCGTTGTTGTCGCCCGCCGGCACGGCGTAGCCGCCCGAGGTCTCGATGAAGCCGCCGTTGCCGCCACCCGGGCCGCCCCGCGCCGAAAGCGAACCGTACGCGCGCAGCGTGCGTTCGGCCATGACCCGCACGTCGCCGCCATCGCCCGTGCCGGTGGCGTCGGCGCGCAGCACGCTTCCGGCGGCGACGGCGATCGCGCCCGTCTGCGGCTGGCCGGGCAGCGCCGTGGCCTGCAGCAGGATCTTGCCGCCGCCCGCGGTGCCGCTGGCGTCGATGTGGGCATTGAGATCGAGCGGTGCGCCGGCGACCGAGACCGCATCCAGGAAGAAAGGCTGCACCAGCACGGTCCGGCCCTTGACCTCGATGCTTCCGCCCGTCTGGCCCGCTCCCTCGCCCCGGGCCATGAGTGCGCCGCTGTTGATCGTCACGCCGGCGTCGGAGTTGCCGCTGTCCAGCACGATCTCTCCGTTGCGCGAGGCGAGCGAGTTGGCGCGCAGCAGCCCGCCCGTGTTGACCACGCCCTGCGTCACCTCGCCGGTGGACGTGGCCAGCAGCAGCACGCGGCCGCCGTCGGCCTGCACCAGTCCGCCGTTGGCCACGGTGCCGTAGGCTCCGGGCGTGAGCTTGAAGGTGGTCAGCCCGTCGCCGGCGAAGTCGACGGTGACCGTCTCGCCCGAGGCCATGGCCGCCGTGCCGCCTTGCGCCACGATGCTGCCGTTGTTGGTGACCGTGGCGCCGACCAGGGCGACGGTGCCGCCCAGGCCCTGCGCGGTGATGCTGCCGTTGTGGGTGACGCCGTTCACCACGTTGGGATCCTGCGCGAATTCGATGCGCTCGGTGCCGCTCATGAAGGCGTCGTCGCTGGTCGACATCTTCAGCGCCGAGGCCACCAGGCCGCCGACGTTGACCGACGACGTGCCGGTGAACAGCACGCCGTTGGGATTCACCAGGAACACCCGGCCGTTGGCGTTGAGCGACCCCGCGATGGTCGACGCCTCGGCGCCCGTGACCCGGTTCAGCAGCACGCTCGACACGTTCGGCTGCGCGATCGTGACGGTGTTGCCCTGCCCGATCGAGAAGCCCTGCCAGTCGACGATCGCGCGTTGCGAGCTCTGCGTGATGCCCAGCCGGGTGCCCTCGGCCGTGGGCGTGCCGACCGACACCACGCCGCCGCGCACCAGAAAGTTGTTCCAGCTCGGCAGTTGCGCCTGGGCCAGCGCCGGGCCAGCGCCCATGCAGGCGAGCGCGAGGGCCACCGGGCGCAGGCGCCAGTCCGGCGCCGGCCGAGCGGGCGCCCGGCGATGCGGGTTGCTGTTGCGAATGTTCATGTCGTGTGCTCCGTCGCGCATCGCGCGCGGCTAGAAGGACTTCTGCGCCTGGACATAGAGGCGCGGGTTGCGCCCGCCGCCGTCGGTCTGCGCCGGTCGCGTGCCGTCGCGCCAGGCCAGGGTCGCGTTGATGGCGAAGTTGCCCGAGCGGGCCCACGACAGGCCCAGGCCATAGCCGCGCAGGCTGTGCTTGTTCGGGCCGTCGAAGGGCGTCGGGTCGCGCGAGAGCATGCCGTGCGCCGCGTCGTAGAAGACGAAGGGCGTGAGCTCCTCGTTGTAGGTCCAGCGCCATTCGGCCACGCCGATCAGGCCCTGGTCCACCAGCAGTTCGGCGGACGGGTAGGCCCGCACCGCGCGCGCTCCGCCCAGCGACAGCTTCTCCGACGGGTCGAGGTTCTTGCTGGCCCATTGGCCGCCGACCGACAAATAAAGCGAATGGCGCGGCAGCACCGACTGCAGGCGCGACAGCTGGAAGGTGAGCTTGCTGAAGTTGCCTTCGGTGCGGTGGCCGGTGACGGCCCGGTCGAAGGACTGGCTCTGCGCGTCGCGGATCGTCAGGTCGCCGTGGTAGAGCGTGCCGGCGCTCGCCCAATAGCCGCCGCCGAACAGATCGTCGCGGCGCTCCCAGGTCCAGCCCAGGCCGAGGCCGTGCACGCGCTTCTTCGAGGTGAAGTCGACCGCGCGCAGTTCGTCGGTGAGGTCCTTGCTGTCGGCGCCCAGCCGCAGGAACAGGTTCTGCCGCCGTTGCCGAATCAGCGGGTAGTTGAGCGACACGTCGAGCACATTGGCCCGGCCGCGCGCGTCGAGGTCGGCGAACTGCCCGCCCAGCTCGTAGCTGATGCGCGCGAGTCCCACGCCGACGCGCCATCCGTCGCTGCCGATCGGCGCCTCGTAGGCGATGCGGCCGAACTGCAGCGCATTGCTGTTGGACACCATCACGCGCGCATCGAGGTTGTCGCCGATGCCGAAAGGACTCAGCCAGCGCACCGTGCCACCGACGCGATAGCGCCCCGACTCCTTGGTGCCGTGGTTGTCGGCTTCGGCTGCGAAGGCCCAGCGCGGCTGCGCCGCCACTTCGACCGACAGGTCGGTGGTGCCAGTCTGCCCGCCTTCCTGCAGGCCCGAGGTCACGCGCACGCCGGGCTGGTCGGACAAGAGCAGCATCGCGCGTTCGTAGCGCTCGGCGTTGATGGCCTGCCCCGGCTGCACGGGCGCCAGGAAGCCGCGCACGCGCTCTTCGGCGATGGGCGCATCGGGCGCCAAGGCCACGTCGATCTTGCCGACGCGGCCTTCGATGATGCTGATTTCGACGATGCCGTCGCGCACCGTCTGCACCGGCACCACGGCCTGGGCCAGAAAGAAGCCGCGCTCGCGGTACTTGGCGGTGAGCGCCTTGGCCAGCGATTCGAGGTCGTCGAGCGTCACGTCGCGGCCGATGTAGGGCCGGGTGATGGAGCGAAGCTCGTCGTTGCTCAAGGCTTCGGCGCCGTTCAGCCGCAGGTCGTTGAGGCGGAACGAAGCCGCGGGCGCGGGGGCGGCCGGCAAGCCCTGCGATGGCGTGGCGGGTTGCGCCTGCGCAACCTGCGCGGACTGCGAGGACTGCGCAGTGGGCCGGCTGCAATCGCCGCACGGGTCGCGCGTCGGACGCAGTTCGGTGGTGCGCTCCTGCGCCGTGGCGCCGACCGCGAACGTCGACAGCGCGGCCACGGCCAGCGCGCTCATCGCCGCGCGCGTCATGCTGCGGCTCCCAGCTTCAGGCGCCAGTTGCCGATGAGGTTGAAGGGCGCCCAATAGAAGGGATGCGCCATGGCCGGGTTCTTCAGCACCGCCAGCTGACCGGCCTGCATCGCCTGCTGCGCATCTCTTCCCTTGGCGAGTTCGGAATAGAAAGTGCCCATGAGCACGGCGGTCGCGTCGTCGGACACCGGCCACAGCGACGCGATCAGCGTCGAGGTGCCGGCCGACAGAAAAGAGCGCGTGAACCCGAGCACTTCGTCGCCCTTCGCGATGCGCCCCAGGCCCGATTCGCAAGCCGACAGCGCCACCAGCGAATTGCCCTGGAGCGGCATGTCGAGAATCTCGTGCGCTTCGAGGAAGTTGTGCTTGCCACCCTCGTTGGCCAGCAGGATGCGCGAGTAGAGCGGATCGACCTCGTCGGCCTCGGCATGCGCGGCCACGTGCACCAGGGGGGCCTGCGACACCACGTCGCGGAACTGCGTCTTGGTGGCAGCAGCGCCCATGAACACCTGGTTGCGCGGGAAGAGCCGGGCCAATTGCTTCACCTCGGCCTCGGCGCCCGGGAGTTCGTACTTGTCCTCGATGCGCGGATTGCCGAAGGCCGTGAGCGAAGCCTCCACGCGCGGACTGCGCCGGGCGAGTTGCACGGCGATGCTCATCGACGGCGCGACCGACACCGGATGCGTCTCGATCACGTAGCGCCCGTCGAGCCGGAGCGCCTGGAAAGGCAGGTAGTGCAAGGGGCCGTGCGGCACGATCACCAGCCGCTCGCCGGCCGACAACTTGAGCGGGCCGAGCAACGCGGCGCCCAGCTTGTCGGCATTGGCGATCGCGGCGCGGCGCCCTCTCACCACCGAGTTGCGGAAGGTCTCGACGAGTTCGGTGAGGTCGTCGCGGCCGACCGCGATGCTCGTCGACTGGATGCCCGACGGGCTGACCACCCATACCACCAACCGTTCGGGGAGCGAGTGGAACTGCACCACGCGCTCGTCGGGCGCCAGCGTGCGCTGCAGCGTCGCGAGATCGACCGTGGTCGCCGCGTCGTCGCCGATGCGCGCGCGCCCACGCACCGCGTCGAGCAGGGCGCGCGAGCGGCTGTGCTCGCTGACCTCGAAGGCCCGGCCCGTCTGGCCGACCTCGCTGTACAGATCGACGCCCCGCTCGAACACGCTCTGCAGATCGGAGAAGAGACCCATCTTGAACTCTTCGCTGCGGAACTTCGCGCGCACGACGTCGATGCTGACGAGCGCCTGCCCGATGGCATCGGCCGCGGCCTGCTTCTGGCCGAGCGCGAGTTCGCTGCGCGCCACGCCGTCCCAGGCCCAGAGCCGGTAGTAGCCGCTGTCGATGCCCGCCTTGCGCGTGGTCAGCTCGCGGTACAGGTCGCGCGCTTCGGCCGGCTTCTTCTCGGCCAAGAGCAGGCGGGCGCGCGTGCGGTCGAGCTGCGCGGCCAGCGACGCGTCCTTGGGCGGCGCGATGTTCGACAGCGTGGTGCGTGCGCGCTGCACGTCGCCCGATTCGATCAGCGCATTGACCAGCGACGACTGCACCAGCGGCGCATAGCGCGGCGAGGCGGCGGCCAGCGCCGTGTCGTAGCTCGCCACCGCGGCCGTGTAGTCGCCCTTGCGGGCCTGCACGTCGCCGATGACCTTGTAGGCCGGCCCCGCCACCAGCTTGGGATCGCGCGCCGGATGCCGCAGCGCTTCGCGCGCGAAGTCTTCGGCCTTCTGCAACTGCCCCGAATAGCTGTAGACGATCGCGAGATCGCGATGGGCCATGGCCAGAAGATTGGGGTCGCGCGTGGCGTTGGCGAGGTGCAGCGCCTTGCTCGCGGCGCGCACGCTCTGGCGAAACTCGCCGGCTTCGGCCAGCGCCACCGCCTGACTGCAGTACTGGTAGCCGGACAGCTTGACGCTGTCCTGCCCGTAGAGCACGGCACCGTCGCTCGTGAGCGCCAGCAGCGTGTCGCCGTCGGCGAGGCGGGCGTCTTCCTGCTTCCTGGCTGCAGCTTCGGCGTCCGGCGCCTGCGTCTGCGCCCATGCGCCGGATACGTTGAAGAGAAGGAGCCCTGTGGCGAGTGCGCTCGCTGCGATTTTCCAGCGCGTAGTGCGCGCCCAATCGAGTCTCGATGATCTGACCATTCGTCCCCCGGCATTGCCTGTGCGGCCCGCGCCTGCGGGCCACCGACGCTGCGGAAACGCGCGCCTCTCAGACCTCGGCGCAGTCTAGGAGGGGGGTTGCGGAGCGCCTATTTGCAATACGGTCTACGGCGAACGGCTTAGCTCGGGCGCGCATCGCCGCAAAGGAGGCAGCGAGGCATATCATCCGTCCCGCTTCGGATTCCCCCCGGGGTTGGGAGATGAACGATGTCCAAGTCGATGACTGCGCACGGCCGCGTGACGCACTTGCGCCACCGGCTCTTTCGCTTCGCCTCGCTGCTGAGCCTCGTCGGAGGTTGCGCGCTGGCCGCACTGAGCCCCGTGGCTCACGGCTTCACGCACGGGTCGGACGGCAGCGTCCAGTTCATCGCGCAGATCGATGTCGGCAAGGTCCGCGACGGCACCGCTGGGCCGGCTGCCGCGTCGGCAGACGGTTGTCCGGCCGGGACAGTCAAGGTACTGCCGCCGCTGCGCCAAGCCTACGTCGACGCGGTGTCCGACCTCTCGGCCGTCGCCGCTGCGCTCAAGACGACCCGAGCGGATTCCGAAACCATCGCGCGCGCCATGCATGCGCGCCGTCGCGCCATCGGCGAGCAGTTCAAGACCCTGACGCCGCCCGACCTGCGCATCGAGATCGAGAAGCGCAACCGGCAGAAGTACCGCGACGAGCTCGGGCCGAGCGTCGAATGGCTGCGCGCGCAAGGCAGGAGTTGGGACCAGATCACCGAGTCGGCGAGCCGGGCCGGCGGTCAGGATCTCGGCTTCCAGCGATGCTGAAGCGCCGGTCGTTCGCGGCGACGGGTTCGACGCCCCGCGGCGCTTTCAGCTCCCGGTTGCCCACCCTGCCAGCGCTGCCAGCATCACCACCACCAGCGGCGACACCCGTCCGAGCACCAGCAGCCCGAAAGCCGCGAGCGCCAGCGCGAAGTCCATGCGGCCATGGATGGCACTGGTCGACACCGGGTCGTAGAGTGCAGCGGCAAGGATGCCGACCACGCCCGCGTTGATGCCCATCAGCGCCGACTGGATGCCCGGGCGGCGGCGCAAGCGGTCCCAGAACGGCAGGGCGCCCAGCAGCACCAGCACGGCGGGGACGAAGATCGTGAACAGCAGCACCAGGCCCCCGAGCCAGCCCTGCAACGGCCCGCTCGCCACCGTGCCGAGGTAGGCCGCGAAGGTGAACAGCGGCCCGGGCACGGCCTGTGCCGCGCCGTAGCCTGCGAGAAAGTCCGCGTTGCCGACCGCGCCCACCGGCACCACGGCGGCCTGCAGCAAAGGAAGCACCACGTGCCCGCCGCCGAAGACCAGCGCGCCGGCGCGAAACACGCCGTCGATCAGCGACGCGGTCGGCGACGCACTGGCGCTGGCCCAGAGCGGAAGCCCGACCAGCAGGAGCCCGAGCAGCAACAACGCGATGACACCGACGCGCCGCGACACGACCGGCGCGCCGCTCGCCACCGGCGGCGGGTGCGGCGCATCGAGCCACACGCGACCGATCAGTCCGCACGCGGCGATGGCCGCCACCTGCGCGCCGGCCGACGGCAAGGTGGATGTAAGCACCGCCGCGACGAAGGCGAGCGTGGCGCGCGGCCGATCGGGGCAGAGCGACTTCGCCATGCCCCAGACGGCCTGCGCCACCACGGCCACCGCCGCGATCTTCAGTCCGTGCACCCAGCCGGCTTCGGCCAGCGCGGGCGAGCCGGCGATGCCGTAGGCGAACAGAATCATGACGAGCGCGGACGGCAGCGTGAAGCCCGCCCATGCGGCGAGCCCGCCCCACCCGCCTGCGCGGCCCAGGCCGAGGGCAATGCCGACCTGGCTGCTCGCGGGCCCGGGGAGGAACTGGCACAGCGCGACGAGGTCGGCGTAGCTGCGTTCGTCGAGCCAGCGGCGACGCTCCACGAACTCGCGTCGGAAATAGCCGAGGTGCGCCACCGGCCCGCCGAAGGACGTGAGGCCCAGCTTCAGGAAGACCAGAAAGACTTCACGGGTGCTGCGGCGATCGAAGTCCGAAAGGGCCATGAGCGTCTGGGATCCATCCTGGGCGAAACAGGAAGCTTAGTCGACGCAACAGACGCCGCGGTGACGATGCGCTCGTCCCTGCGGCGCCACGATGCCGCGGCTGCGCGGTGCGCGCAGTCGCGCTCAGGCCGGCACGGCGCCCAGGTTGGGTCGATCCCAGTGGCGATGCCGCGCGATGGCGGCCACGAAATCCTTGGCGATCTGGATCGCGGCCGTGGCGTCGCCGAGATTGGTCACCGGCGTGTCGGCCACGATCACGCCGGGCGGGGCCGCGTTGGCGTCCGGACCGATGCCCAGCGTCGCGAGCAGCAGCACGCCTTCGCCGACCGTGCAGACCGCCTTGCAATGCTTGTAGGCCTCCAGCACGAAGTGCACCGCGTCGCCGTTCTGCGCGAGCGCTTCGGCGCATTGCGCACCGGCTGGCACCAGCACGGCGTCGAACATCACCGAGGGCATGGTCACGAAGGTGGCGTCCGCTTCGACTTGCCGCTTGGACACACTCGCCACGCTGCCGAGCCGCGGGGCGATGATCTTGCAGCGCGCTCCGGCGGCTTCGATGGCGTCACGGATCGGCTTGAGCGACGCCGAATCGACACCGTCGGTGACCAGGATCGCGACCTTGCGCGTCTTGACCGACCCCTCGGCGCGAACCGCCATGCTCAGCGCTGCCGATTCCTCGATGGACGATTCGTAGCGGTGATCGCGATAACCCGCACGGCCCGCAGCGGCCTTGAAGTCGGGCGCGCCGACGCCGAGCGGCTCCGCCACGCGACGGGCGAGCTTCTCATCGACGTGGGCCAGGTTGTCGACCATGCGCTGGCGCACCGCGGGCGTCGCGACCTTGGACAACTCGAAGCGGAAGCCCGCGACGATGTGTTCCTTCTCGGTCGCGCTCTGGCTGTTGAAGAAGATCCGTGCCTGCGTGAAATGGTCGTCGAACGACGGGCTGCGCCGGCGCACCTTGGGCGGATCGATCTCTTCGGGAAAGGACTGGAAGCCGCCGTCGGCGCCATCCACGCGAAACTCCTTGCCGTCGTTGAGCGAGTGCGGCTCATAGGCCACCTGCCCGCGCGTCAGGGTCTGGCGGTGCATGCCGTCGCGCTGGAAGTTGTGGAACGGGCACACGCTCTTGTTGATCGGCAGCTCGTGAAAATTCGCGCCGCCCAGGCGCGAGATCTGCGTGTCGGTATAGGAAAAGAGCCGGCCCTGCAGCAGCGGGTCGTTCGAGAAATCGATGCCCGGGACGACGTGTCCTGGATGGAAGGCGACCTGCTCCGTTTCCGCGAAGAAGTTGTCCGGATTCCGGTTGAGCACCATGCGGCCGATGCGCTGCACCGGCACCAGCTCTTCGGGCACCAGTTTGGTGGGGTCGAGCAGGTCGAAGCCGAAGGCGTGTTCCTTTTCCGGGGGAATCAGCTGCACGCCGAGCTCCCATTCGGGGAAGTCGCCGGCGTCGATGCTTTCCCACAGGTCGCGGCGATGGAAGTCCGGGTCCTTGCCGGCGATCTTCTGCGCTTCGTCCCAGGCCAGCCCGTGCACGCCGAGCTTGGGCTTCCAGTGGAACTTGACGAAGTGGCTTTCGCCGCGCGCATTGACGAAGCGGAACGTGTGGACGCCGAAGCCTTCCATCATGCGAAGGCTGCGCGGCAGTGCGCGGTCCGACATGGCCCACATCAGCATGTGGGTGGTCTCGGGCATGAGCGACGCGAAATCCCAGAAGGTGTCGTGCGCGCTCGCGGCCTGCGGCATCTCGTGGTGGGGCTCGGGCTTGACCGCGTGGATCAGGTCCGGGAACTTGATGGCGTCCTGGATGAAGAACACCGGAATGTTGTTGCCCACCAGGTCGTAGTTGCCTTCGCGGGTATAGAACTTGACCGAGAAACCGCGCACGTCGCGCACCGTATCGGCCGAGCCGCGCGATCCCGCCACGGTCGAGAAGCGCACGAACACCGGCGTCTTCTGGTCCGGGTCCTGCAGAAAGTCCGCGCAGGTGAACTGCGACATCGACTTGTACACCTCGAAGTAGCCATGCGCCGCCGACCCGCGCGCGTGCACCACGCGTTCGGGGATGCGTTCGTGGTCGAAGTGAGTGATCTTCTCACGAAGAATGAAGTCTTCGAGCAGCGTCGGCCCGCGCACACCCGCCTTGAGCGAGTTGTGGTTGTCCGGAATCCTCAGGCCCTGGTTGGTGGTGAGCTTCGGCAGCTGATCGGCGGTGAGGCCGGCCAGCTGTTCCTGCTTGGCCTGGCTGCCATCGCCAGGCTTCGAGCGACGGCTCGAAGCCGGCTTGGTGGTTGCAATCATGAAGTCGACGATCCCTCGCGAAAGGATGCCAGCTTAGACCTGTGCCGGCACCGCGTCCGTAGTGAGCCCGCGCCCGATGGTGTGGGATCGGCGAGAGGACGATGGTAGGAGGCCGCCGACTGTGCCGCTCGCTGCCCAGCCTACGACGCATCGGGCGTCGGTCTGCGGTCCGCGTCAGGGGTGGCGGCTAAGCTGCAGCAAGCACTTGCCATCCAAGGCTGTATTCGACCTGTGTTTCGTCCCACGATTGCAGGCGTGACTGCAGGCTCGGCCTGGCGGGCATCAAACCTGCTTGACGACGTTCATCTCTCCTCCCTGGCGCGCACCATGCTCATCAAAATCGGATACGACATCGAATTGGGCGTGACCGCGCCCACGGCGCTCATCTACATGCTCCAGGTGCACCCGTCGCGCGCCGGAGACATCGTGCAGGGCGAAAACATCACCATCAGTCCGCCGCTGCGGACCGATCACTACATCGATGCCTTCGACAATCACTGCGCGCGGGTCGAAGTCCCCTATGGCGTCACCAGCGTGCGGCTGCGCAACGACGCCGTGGTGTACGACCCCGGGACGCCCGACCCGGTGAGCTGGGACGCCGTCATGCACGCCCCGGCCGATCTGCCGGTGTCAACGCTGCCCTTTCTGCTGCCCAGCCGCTACTGCGAGGTCGACGGCGAGATGCTGCAGGTCGCCTGGTCGACCTTCGGCCATCTGCCCAGGGGATGGTCGCTGGTACAGGCCATCTGCGACTTCGCGCACAACCACCTGCAGTTCGACTACCAGCGGGCCCGCGCCACGCGCACGGCACTCGAAGGGTACCGCGAGCGCGTGGGCGTGTGCCGCGACTTCACGCACCTGGCGATCACGCTGTGCCGTTGCATGAACATCCCGGCGCGCTACGTGACCGGCTACCTCGGCGACATCGGCATTCCGCCGGTCCCTTACCCGATGGATTTCAGCGCCTGGTTCGAGGTCTATCTGGGCGACCGCTGGCACACGTTCGACGCCCGCCACAACACGCCGCGCATCGGCCGCATCGTGATTGCCCGCGGGCGCGACGCGGCCGACGTGCCGATCACGATGGTGTTCGGCGCGAACTCGCTGCTGCGCTTCGATGTGGTGACGGACGAAGTGCCGGGCTAGGCCATTGCCCTGCCATGTGCATGCCTGCACCGCGTCGCCCGGGCACATGCGCCAAAATGCACCGGTGCCCTCCCCCCTCTTCCAAGCCAGCCACCTGAAGAAGCGCTATGGCGAGTCGACCGTGGTCGACGACCTGTCCTTCGAAATCGCACCGGGCGAATGCCTGGGCGTGATCGGACCGAACGGCGCCGGCAAGACCACCACCATCCGCATGTGCCTGGGCCTGACGGCGCCCGACAGCGGCGCCATTCACGCCATGGACGGCCTGGCGATGCCGCGCGACGCGCGCGCCATCAAGGCCCGCATCGGCGTGGTGAGCCAGTTCGACACGCTCGACCCGGACTTCAGTTGCGCCGAGAACCTGATGGTGTATGCGCGCTACTTCGGCATGCGGCGCGCCGAGATCGCGCCGCGCATCCCGGAGCTGCTGACCTTCGCTGCGCTGTCGCACAAGGCCGACGCGAAGCCAGGCGAGCTGTCGGGCGGCATGCGGCGTCGCCTGTCGCTGGCACGCGCGCTGGTGAACGATCCGCAGCTGCTGATGCTCGACGAGCCCACCACCGGCCTGGACCCGCAGGCCCGCCACCTGATGTGGGAACGGCTGCAGCTGTTGTTGCAGCAAGGCAAGTCGATCCTGCTCACCACCCATTTCATGGACGAGGCCGAGCGCCTGTGCTCGCGGCTCCTGGTGCTCGATCATGGCCGCAAGATCGCCGAAGGGCGGCCGCGCGACCTGATCGCCGAACACCTCGAACCCGACGTGGTCGAGGTGTATGGAGAAGGGGCGCAGGCACTGGCCGACTCGCCGCTCAAGGCCTTTGCGGCGCGCGTCGAAATCAGCGGCGAGACGGTGTTCTTCTACACGCAGGATGCGCGAGGCCTGCTGGCCGCACTGGCCGACCACAGCGGCCTGCGCATCTTCCATCGGCCCGCGAACCTCGAGGACCTCTTCCTCAAACTGACGGGCCGGCAGATTCGAGAGGACGGCTAGCTTGACCGCAGGAGACGAACTTTCATGAGCGCAGTGATCCCGACCCCGCCGGACGCAGGCACCGCGGAGCCTTCGCCCTGGCGCCCCCCCGAACTCTCGATGCGCTGGTGGCCCGTGTTCCTGCGCAACCTGCTGGTGTGGCGCAAGCTGGCGATTCCGAGCCTGATCGGCAACATCGCCGAGCCGCTGATCTGGCTCGTCGCCTTCGGCTACGGCATGGGCGCGCTCGTCGGCCAGGTCAAGGTCGGCGGCGCGTCGGTGCCCTACATCCTGTTCCTGGCGAGCGGCTCGATCTGCATGAGCGCGATGAACGCCGCCTCGTTCGAAGCGCTCTATTCGGCGTTCTCGCGCATGCATGTGCAGAAGACCTGGGACGGCATCATGAACGCGCCGGTCGGCCTGGACGACGTGGTGCTGGCCGAAATGCTCTGGGCCGCCTTCAAGGCCATCTTCACCACCACGGCGATCCTGTTCGTGATGCTCGGGCTCGGCATCAGCCACAGCCCGAAGCTGGTGGTGGCCTGGTTCGTGCTCGCCGGCAGCGGCATCACCTTTTCGTGCATCGCGCTGATCTTCAATGCGCTCGCCAAGGGCTACGACTTCTTCACCTACTACTTCACCTTGTTCATGACGCCGATGATGTTCCTTTCGGGCGTGTTCTTTCCGCTCGACCAGTTGCCGGGCGTGGTGCAGGCGATCGCGCGCTGGCTGCCGCTCGCCAACGCGGTCGCGCTGGTGCGCCCGCTCTTCATGGACCAATGGCCGCAGCATTGGTGGACGCATGCAGCCGTGCTGGCCGTGTACGCGGTGGTCGCGTTCTGGATCGCGCTCGCGCTCACGCGCAAGCGCTTCCGCGCATGAGTGCGGCAGCACCGGCCATG
>JAHJOG010000085.1 GCA_018820395.1 Gammaproteobacteria bacterium
CCCGTGGGCTCGACCACCATCTTCATCCGCTCGGCGAAGAAGCGCATCGCGTCAACCAACTGCGCATCGCTCACGGTCAGGATGTCGTCGACGTCGCGGCGAATGATGTCGAAGGTGTAATGGCCCAGATGCTGCGTCTGTGCGCCATCGGCGATGGTCTTGGGCGTGTCGATGTGCACGATGCGGCCTTCGCGGAACGAGCGCTGCCCATCGTTGCCCGCCTCGGGCTCGACACCGTAGATCTTGCAGTCGGGCGACAGCTCGCGCGCCGCCAGCGCCGAGCCGCTCAGCAGCCCTCCGCCGCCCAGGCAGACGTAGAGTCGATCGAGCGGACCGACTTCATCGATCAGTTCCTTGACGGCGGTGCCCTGCCCCGCGATCACATCGGGGTGGTCGTAGGGCGGGATCAGCGTCATGCGGCGCTCTTCCGCCAGCCGCCGCGCGAGAGCCTCACGATCTTCGGTATAGCGGTCGTAGCTCACCACTTCTGCACCATAGCCGCGCGTGGCGGCGACCTTGGACGCAGGTGCGTCCGCAGGCATCACGATCACTGCCGGTATGGCGAGGAGTCGTGCGGCCAGCGCGATGGCCTGCGCGTGGTTGCCCGATGAAAACGCGATCACGCCGCCTCGGCGCTGCGCTTCGTCGAAGCGGGACAGCGCATTGAATGCACCGCGGAACTTGAACGCGCCCATGCGCTGGAAGTTCTCGCACTTGAAGAAAAAGCGCGAGCCCCAGCGCGCATCCGCGGTTGCAGAGCGCCACACCGGAGTGCGATGCGCATGGCCCTGAATTCGCGCCGAGGCGGCGGCAACGTCGTCGTAGGTGGGAAGGTCGGTCATTGGGCCCAAGCTTAGCCGCAATGACCAAACGACGCGCCCTGCCGAAAACCCCGCAACGAGTTGACGAGTCAACCTACTCGATAACAAGGTCGATCTCATTCACCTTCCGCAGGTATTTGTATTTCAACCGCTCGGGGTCGCTGCGGTCCATCCGCTGGGTCTGATCAAATTTGACCTGTGAAACCGGAAGAAGAATCCCCGGGCGAACCTGCCTTTATTTCCGCAATCTCGAAGGCTCCTCCTTCATTTGGAGCATGCCATTTGCGCGAAGCATTTGAAGTGCCGAATTGTGCCTATCTGAATTTTGTTTCGTCGACTAACTTTTTCATGACCGGCTTCATTATCGTTGCGGATGATGGTCGCGATCTGTTTCCGCCATCCGCAGTCACCTCGGCCTCGGCAACGTTGATAAAACTATCCACCTCAACAATCGTACCGTCGCTTGAATCACTTTCAGTGCTCTTCTTTCTTTTTTCCAGATTGATTGACTTAATTTCAAAAGAATCTGAAACGTCTGGCGCATGCTTGCTTTGAATTTGTCCTTAATTTGGACTCCAGTATCGATGACAGAAAAATCGATCAGATAATCTTTAATGTCGCAAAAACTATTGACGGTCGGCAAAGTCGTGCTTATCACCATCTTGCGGTTGGTCTTGCACCAAAAACGTGCCATCTCCACCCACCTCTATGAAAAAATGGGTTTTGATATTGAAGATTCTGAATTTGACTTTTCCGTTTTCGAGGATCGAAGTTATTTTGCGCAGCAGTTCTTCATTGCATTTGGGCCCGCACACGAGGTACCATGTGCTGTCAGGATCGCCTGATTCCAAAACCATGCCACACTGGACCAGAAGGGCATTGATATCGGTGAGGCCCGGCTCGCAATGCGCGACAATCAAGCGCCCAAGTTTATCGTTGCGGCTAACGATGACGATGCCACTATTAATTTCATCGCAATAGAAACGGCTATTTCCATCGAACGGGATCGGGTATTCGATTAGCTGGTTGGGTTTGACTTTGATATCTGGCATCGTTGAATCCTGGTAGTTAAAGGGATATCACGATCTAAGTTTGCGCCGATTCCTCTGATGAATCCCCAGCCAGTCAGTGACCATATCGCGACCAAATCGCGACCTCGAGCACCGTAGTCGAGCTCAAATTACGGCGAACTTTTGTCGCCATGCATCGGCAGGTCGATCTTGCAGACCGCTGGGATCTACAGCCGAATCGAGAGCACTTGGAAGGTCGGAAATGTGATCGTGATGCGCCAACCTCGGCGCATGTCTTGCCATGCCTTAACTCCGTTTGCCCGATTTTCGATCCGCAACGAAGCTGGCCGATTTGTAGTTATCGAACGCCTTGATGCCGAGCTCCTTGTAGGCATGCTTGGACAAGGCGGCGCCTTTCTTGACGACGACAAGTTCACCCTTCTCCTGATCGGAAATGGACGTGAGCGTGAATTCCAGCTTGTTGCCGCTCGCCTCGAACAAGTAGTACTTGGAAATGTCCTTCTCGCTGTAGAAATGGACGTTTACATGTTCTTCCATCCGGTGCAACTGGTACTTGGTACCTTCGCGCTTCATGAAGATGTCGGTAGCTCCCGCAGCAAATTCCGAATAGCACTTCGAAAAGTTCCTAACGTATTCCATGCACGCCGTCGCGTCGTTTGCATGCCCCGTCTTCTTCTCGCGGCAGAAAATGAACATCTTGACCGCAGGCGCCTTGTCGTCCCGCGGGAAGTTGCTCATGGCGTTGAGCATCATGAAATGGCCTTCCGTCAACTTTGCGTTGAGGATGTACTTCTTGAACTCTTCCGTCTTGATCTGAAAGAACACGCCGCGCGAAAGGTGTGAGCAGTAGGCTGCGAACAGGAGTGTCTTTTCCTGAAGACGGATCAGACATTTCTTCTTGGTCAGATCGATGGCGAATACACACGAATCCTGGATTTCTACAATGACCGGTATGTCTTTCACAGAGATGTAGTCCTTGTACAAAACCCATTCCGCGCTGCTGCGTTCCATCTGCTTGACTTGTGCAAAGCCGCTTTCGTCCAGGGTGATCATCTTCGCGCGATAGGCGGGGCCGAGATCTTTGCCGTCGGGCTTGATCTGAAG
Source organism: Gammaproteobacteria bacterium (assembly GCA_018820395.1). GTDB lineage: Bacteria > Pseudomonadota > Gammaproteobacteria > Burkholderiales > Burkholderiaceae_C > Variovorax. Next base: position 2,957 of record JAHJOG010000085.1, read on the forward strand.
CTTGCCCGCTTCCCATTCCAGAAAGCAGCTGTGCGCTCCCTGCGGCAGATTGCCCGGGAACTGCTGGGCCACCAATCCGAGCTTTTTCGCGGCACTTTCGGTTTTGAGCTTGACTGCCGCTCCCATATCTTTCGAAGCCCCGTCGAACATGACGTGAAAGACGATGGAGCGCTGCGTTGCGGGCTTGTCAGAGGTTGCAGATGGCTTCTGCTGCGTCTTGACCAATTGCTCCGATCGGGTCTTGACGAATGTCATGCATTTTTGCGTCACCGTGCTGATAGCGGCTTGCATGTTGGCACCCGTGCCGAGCAGGCAGACCGCCAACGTGCCGGAGACCTCGTCGCAAACCACCAAGCCGATCTTTCCGCCGCTCGGATCGAGCTTGACCTTGCGTCCGTTCGCCAGGTTAATGACCGCGATCTGCCACGCGTTCATGAGATAGATGGGCAACGCGACCGCGACAGCCGTCACTTGGCTGATCAACTCCTTCTTCGAGGACGAAATCGGAGACGCGCTGGATTGCTCGAGTTCCAGGCAAAGAGCGTCCGCCTCGTCCATAACGGCTTTCCACTTCGCCTCGTCGAACGATTCGTCCGAGTTCGCCGACGCAAGACTCGGATCCCCATCATCGGCCACCCGCAGGGTGGCCAGCATGCTCTTTCTCACCTTTGTCTTGGATTCCCCGCCGTCGCCGATCCAGCGATAGTCCGTCAGCAGATCGGTGATGTCGTTCCTTCGATCGGTGAAATCCGGAAAATCCGGTTGATCTTCCTTGGAAGGAATGTTGTCGAATTCGATGTGGCCGTCCGGCTCCAACACGACCAATGCATTTTCGTAATCATTCGCTGCCTTCTTGAAATTGAATCCGGTCTGCTTCAGTACACTGTAGAAGTTGTCGAAGAGCGCCTTGTCGCTCTTGGTGCCGCCGATCAGATGGCACTCCGTATCCTTGTTGGACGTCGCAAATGTTCCGAGCGAAAGCAAGAATGCGGCGACCGCCGTCAGTTCGGGCGTGGCGTGCGCCACCGTCAAGCGGCGCTGTTTGGCATTGAGCAGCACCAGCAAAACGCCGTCCGTGATCGAATCGCAGTGAAATTCGTACTTCTCGCCGAATCCGAGGAGCAGTTCGATCATCTGGTTTGGCTTCACTCTGATTTGCGGCATGGTGCCTCCTTTGGACGACAGATTTAGACAGCTACTGGAGTCTGCATCCGACACGCGAAGCGTGAAGGTGCCCGGCGCGACCATTCGTTGACCATTCTGTGACTCGGGCCAACGGCGCGCAGCGGACGAACTGATACGCTGGAGCCATGCTCGCCCTGCTGCTCCCCTATTCTTGGCAGGAGCTACGCCATCATCCCTGGCGCAATTTCGCCGCTGTGCTCGCCGTCATGCTCGGTGTTGCGTTGGCGTTCTCGGTCCAGTTGATCAACGCCTCGGCGCTTGCCGAATTCTCGGGAGCCATCCGTTCGATCAACGGGCAGCCTGACCTGGAACTCCGTGCGACGCAGGGCAACTTCTCGCAAGCTCTGTTCGGCAACGTGGCCGCACGGCCTGAAGTCGAGATGGCCAGCCCGGTGCTCGAGATCCAGAGCGCAGCGCGAAGCGGCGGCCCGGCCGTCGCCCTGCGGGTCATCGGCGTCGATGCACTCGCGCTCCCCTCCCTCGCGCCCGCGCTGATGCCCAAGCCCTCGGCGGACAGCCCACGCTTTTCGGTGTTCGCGCCGGGCGTGATCTTCCTCAACGCGGCAGCACGACTTGCGCTGGGCGAGCGGCCCAGCCGCATCGAACTGCGTGTGGGGTCGCAATGGCGCGACGTCACCGCCAGCGGAAGCGTCGCCGCCGGCGGTACACCGATTGCGGTGATGGATATCGGTGCCGCGCAAGACCTGTTCGGCCGCGACGGCCAGCTGACCCGCATCGACCTGCGGCTGGCACCGGGTACCGATCGCACGGCGTTCATCCGCTCGCTCGAACAGTCGCCGGACTGGCCCGCCGACGTGCGGATCGCCGAGCCGGGCGATGCGGCCGAGCGAGTGAGCAACCTGTCGCGAGCCTATCGCGTGAATCTCACGGTGCTGGCGCTGGTGGCACTCTTCACGGGCGCGTACCTGGTGTTCTCCGTGCTTGCACTGAGCGTTGCGAAGCGAGCCCAACAATTCGCACTGCTGGGCGTGCTCGGGCTGACACCAGGCGAACGTCTGCGGCTGGTGCTGGCCGAATCGCTTGTGTTGGGCTTCGTGGGCAGCGTCGTCGGCATTGCGGCAGGAACCGGGCTGGCTTGGCTCGCCCTTCGAGTTTTGGGCGGGGATCTGGGTGGCGGCTACTTCGATGGTGTCGCGCCGACGCTGCGATGGAGTTCGGCGTCTGCATTGGTCTACGGTGCGTTGGGGGTGATGGCTGCGCTGGTCGGCGGTTGGTGGCCGGCGCGGGCCGCGCAGTCGATTCCGGAGGCTCGCACGCTCAAGGGAGTCGGCGGCGCGCATTCCCGCCGGCAATCTCATTGGCCGGCAGTGGGGTTGACGGCGGCCGGTGCTGCGCTCGCACTGGCGCCGGCGATGTTCGGCATTCCGATCGCGGCCTATCTGTCGGTGGGTCTGCTGCTGGTCGGCGGCATTGCGGGCTTGCCGTGGCTGATCGCCCTGCTCTACGACCGACTTGCGCCGCACTTCGCCACCAGCGTGCTGCCCATGCTGTCGATCGAACGCGCGCGGCGCATGCGGGGGACCGCGGCCGTCGCCGTCAGCGGCGTGGTGGCCAGCCTGAGCCTCGCGGTAGCGCTCACGGTGATGGTAGGGAGCTTTAGGACGTCCGTCACGCAGTGGCTGGACGTCGTTCTGCCGGCCGATCTCTATGTTCGCAGCGCTGGCTCTGGCAACGCGGGCAGCGGCGATCGCGCCGCGTTCTCGCCGGAACTCGTTCAAAGAATGGCGCAACTGCCCGGCGTTGCCCGAGCGGGCACCCTGCGCACGCGCGCCTTGCTGCTCGACCCGGCCCGGCCGAACGTCACGCTGATCTCACGCAGCATGGAGGACGACGTGGCGCAATCGCTGCCGCTGCTCGACGCGCCGTTGCCGGTGCCGGCGGACAGGATCGGCATTTACGTGAGCGAGGCGATGGTCCAACTCTATGGCGCAACACCGGGCCGAAACTTCGAGCCGCTTTCGAAGGCATTCGCAAGCGACGGAGGCCAGCAGTTTTTCGTCGCAGGTGTGTGGCGGGACTATGTCCGCCAGTTCGGCGCAATCACCATGTCGTCGCGCGACTTCGAACGACTCACCGGCGACGCGAGCGTGAGCGACATTTCGCTCTGGCTCACACCCGGTGCGGTGTCCTCGCGCGTGGAAGAGGCGGTGCAGTCGCTGGCAGCGAGTTCGGACGCGTCGGCCGGACCGGTCGAGATCGCGTCGGTCGGCCAACTGCGCGCGACTTCCTTGAGGATCTTCGACCGCAGTTTCGCGGTGACCTACTGGCTCCAGGCCGTCGCGATCGGCATCGGCCTCTTCGGAGTGGCAGCCAGCTTCAGTGCCCAGGTGCTCGCTCGGCGCAAGGAATTCGGCCTGCTGGCCCACCTGGGCTTCACGCGCGCGCAGGTGCTGACGGTGGTCGCAGGAGAAGGTGCCGCCTGGACCGCCATCGGGGCCGCTGCGGGACTGGCGCTCGGGCTGGCCGTGTCGGTGGTGCTGGTCAAGGTGGTCAACCCGCAGAGCTTTCACTGGACCATGGACCTGCTGGTTCCGTGGCTGCGGCTCGCCGTCCTTTGCGCGGGCGTGGTGGTGGCAGGCACCCTCACTGCATGGCTGGCCGGGCGTGCCGCGGCGAGCCGGGATGCGGTGATGGCGGTCAAGGAAGATTGGTAGGACTCGATGCGTCGCTCTTCGTCATCGCCTTTGCGCCTGCCTCCTGGCGCGTCAGCTCGTGCTCGCACGATGTCACGGCGCGGCTTGTTGCTGAACGGATTGGCGCTATCGTCGGCCGGCCTGCTGCCTGCCGCCTGGGCGTTGCCCGCGCGCAAGTTGGTGTTTCCTCGTGACTTCGGCAGCCATCCAGACCTGCGCACCGAGTGGTGGTACGTCACGGGATACGCCACGGCAGGTGAGCGGGCCTTCGGCTTTCAGGTGACATTCTTTCGGTCACGTGTGGATGAGGCACAGGGGCTGCAGTCGGCCTTTGCGGCCAGACAGCTGATCTTTGCGCATGCCGCGCTCACCGACCTCGAGGGGCGCAAGCTCCATCATGACCAGCGCATCGCGCGCGCCGGCTTCGGCATCGCCGAAGCGGCCGAAGAGAGCACAGACGTGCGCCTGCGCGACTGGACCCTCGCACGACGCGCCGACGGCTACACGGCGCGCATTCCGGCCAACGGCTTTGCGCTCGACCTGCGCTTCGTGCCGACGCAGCCCGTTCTTCTACAAGGCGACGACGGGCTGTCGCGCAAGGGGCCGGAGCCGGCGCAGGCCAGCTACTACTACAGCGAACCGCAATTGGCGACGCAGGGACGGCTGACGCTGGGCGGCCGTCCATTCGAGGTCAAAGGCACCGCTTGGCTCGACCACGAATGGAGTGAATCGCTCCTGCACCCGGACGCGGTTGGCTGGGACTGGATCGGGATGAACCTGCTGGACGGCAGCGCCCTCACCGCTTTTCGTCTGCGGCGCCAGGACGGCTCGGCGCTGTGGCACGGAGGATCGCTGCGCAGCGCCGACGGCCGGCTGCAAAGTTTCGGCCCCGGCGACCTGCAGTTCGAGCCCCTCGAGCGCTGGACCAGCCCGCGCACGCGAGCGGTTTACCCGACTCGATGGCGCATTCGGACGCCGGCTGCCGAGTTCATGGTGCGCGCATTGCTCGACGATCAGGAACTCGATGGCAACGGATCGACCGGTTCGGTCTACTGGGAAGGCGTGAGCGAGCTGCTCGATGCAGGCGGTCGGCGAGTCGGACGAGGCTATCTGGAACTGACCGGGTACGCACAGCCGCTGCGGCTCTGAAGGCCGACCTGGCTAGCCCATGAAGCCGATGTCCTTGGGATACGACACCCCGTTCGCGGCGCCGCCGAAGTTCTTGAGATTCGGAAAGATGTCGGCCAAGCCGGCATCGGGCACGCCGAACCATTTGGCCAGCGTGGCGCCGTACTGATCGACGGAAGTCGTCGGAATCAATCGGCCCTGGCCGACGTGTCCTTCGTAGCCCCAGAGTTTGGGGTCGTCGTTGATGCTCATGACTGGCGGCGTGCCGTAGAACTGCCTGCCCTTGACGGCACCGCCCATGACGAAATGGTGGTTGCCCCAACCATGATCGGAGCCATCGCCGTTGTTTGACAGCGTGCGGCCGAAATCCGATGCGGTGAAGCAGGTGACCTTGTCTGCCACGCCCTGCGACGCCATCTGGGTTTGAAAGGCAGCCAAGGCCTCGCTCAGCTCCTTGAGTTGCTTGGCATGGCCGACCGTCAGGTGATCGTGCAGATCGAAGCCGCCCAACGAAACGAAAAATACCTGGCGCCGGGCGCCTATTGCACTGCGCCCGCGAATGAGTCGAGCGACCATGGAAAGCTGGTTGCCGAAATGCGTCGAAGGAAAGATGCCCTGCGCAAAGGCGGGCGAGATCGCGCCGTTCACCGTGCTTTCCAGCGCGACGGACCGCTGGACGACCGTGCTGTAGGCGTTCTCGAGCAGGTGGCCGCGTTTCTGCGAGATAAGTTGGGCCATCGCCTCTTTCACCGGCCAGGAATCGTAGACGCTGCCGCTGACGCTTTGGATGCGCACGGCGCCGCCGGTGCTCACCTGGTATTGAAGTGCCGTTTCCCCTGAGAGAAGCACTGCATTGCCCGCCACCGAAATGCAGGTGAAGAGGGAGTTGGAGTTGCGCGAGAGCATGAGATCGCCGATGGAGCCACCCCATCCGACGGACACGCCTTCGGACGAAAAAGCCTGCCATGTCGACTGCTGGTCGTTGTGCGAGAAGAGCTTGGGTGGCACCGGATACAGCTTTCGATTGCCATCGTCGTACTGCTTGCGCGTCAGCGGCACGATCAACGGCCCGACGTTGAGTTGTACGGCCATCCGACCGTCCCGGTTGAAGATGTCGGCGAGCGCCTTCAGGGAAGGATGCAGTGCGAACCGACGGCCATCGGGCAGCGGTGTTGTCGGATTCAGCACCGTCGCGGCCAGATCTTCCCTGGCGATGGCGATCCCGCCACTGACCGCCGGAAGGCGAATCCTGCTGTACTCGCCGTAGTTCCAGTCGTCGTGCGCAACAACGGTGTTGGCGTGGTCGCATCCACCGAAGAGAAAGACGCAGACCAGGGCCTTGTAATCGTCGTCTGGCGCGGCCTGCGCCGCGGCCTCGCCCATCGCCGCAAGATTGAGTGCGAAAGGCAGCGCGGTGCCGGCCATGGCCAGCTGTCCGCTGCGGCGAAGGAATGCTCGCCGGGTATGGGCGTTGGGATCGATAAGGTGCATCGTGGGCTCCGCTTATTTCTGGACCAGGTACTCAGGCGCCGCCAGCACCATCAGAACGGCTGCGTAGATGCGGTTCATCCGCGCCGCCTCCGAAGTGGAGGCATCGAGCGGGGTGGCCGCCAGGGCCCAGGTGATCAACTTCACGGTCGTGCTGGACAGCTGATTGGCCGTGAGCAGCAGGTTGAGCCGCGCGACGAGCGCGGTCGCGTCGAGAACGATGGCCTTTTCAGCGGCGTAGGTCGCCATCACATCCTTCTCGTTGAAGCCCCTCTGCACAGCGAGTTGCATGAAGTTCAGATAGCCAGCCACGCTGGTCTCGTTGACGATCTGGAATTCGGGCGCCACCAGTTTGCGCGCTGCGATGTCGGTGGATGGCGGCACATAGCCGGGCCGGAAGAAGTTGAAGACCGACGGCGATCGCAACGGACTTTGCCCAAGCTGACCCGCAGCGTCCGAGGTGTTCCCGATCTTCCAGGAGTCCGAAGCGGAACGAGCTCCGAAAGTACGCCCCCATTGGGCAAGGCGCAGCATCGGCTCGCGAAGGCGGCCGAAGGACTCGTCCGTGAGACCGGCTGGACTGCGGGCCTCGTTGTCGAGCAGCACAGCCGCGAGCACGCTCTTCATGTCGCCGCGCACGCCTGCGCCGTTGTCGGCAAACACGTCGGCCACACGCTTCACGTAAGCCGGGCTCGGATTGCTCGTGACCAGACGCTGGATCAGTTGCTTGCCGATGAACGGACCGACGTTGGGATGATTGAAGAGCGTGTCCAACGCGATCTTGAGCGCTGTCGAAGCAGCGGCGCCGGCGGGCACGACGGCCCCGAGAAACCTTGCTTCGAGGAGCGAATGGTGCTCGGCAACCAAAGCCATCGGACGCTGCGTCCAATCCGAGCTTTCGATGTCGAAATTGGCGCCGGGCGGCGAGAAGCGGTGGTACTCGCCGGGACGGATGTCGAGGTCGTAGCCTGTGAACACCCGCGCAAGGTTCATGACGTCGGACTGGGTGTAGGTGGGGAGCGGCGTGCCGTCGGCGGCGAGTTTCTGAGTGCCATCGGGATTGAGCTGAACCAGGCCGATGGTCATGAGCTGCATGATTTCGCGGGCGTAGTTCTCGTCGGGCTGTCGTCCCTGGGCGTCTTCCTTCTTGTTGCCTCGGGTGTTGAGGTACAGGCCCATCGCCGGGTTCAGCGTGATGTCTTCCAGCAGCTTCCTGAAGTTGCCTGTGACCCCGGCGACCAGCGTGTCCCAGTACTGCGCCAGCATCAGGCCGGTCCAAGCGCTGCTCACTTCGTTGGCAGACACCACGAAGATCTCCGACAGCACCAGCGCCATGCGCTTGCGCACCGGGTCCGGCGCGCTCATGAGCTCTTTCCAGATCAGGTCGTCGATGCTTGCGGCGTTGTAGTCCTTGCTCGCGATCCAGGCCCAGCCGGTCGGTGCCGGTGAAAGATCCATCTGTTGGCCCAACCAGGGCAGATAGCCCATGCTTCGTACGGCGGCGATGTCGGCCTCGTTGGCATACGCTTGCGCCTGCAGCAGGAAGCGCGCGGCCTCTTCATCGGACTTGGCCTGCACGAAGGCATAGGTCTGTGCGGTGGGCGCCGAGACGAGCGGTGCCAGCGAGCTACCGGCTGCCGGGTCGAGCGGCTGGCCGTTGCCATCTGAGGAGCTGGCTGGCTCGTCGCGAGGTGGCGTGTCGTGGCCGCCGCAGGCCGCGAGCAGTGCAGCCGCCAAGGCCGCTGCGGCCGGAGTAGCCGCGCGCAGGCCGTTCGATGCGTCAGGTGCGCGACATGGCACCTCGCGAGCCGCGCCATCGCGACCCGCGTCAATTTCGTCGATCATGTTTTCCTCTCCCTTGGACGTCGAATGACGTCCACTGCCAGATCTGTTCTGGACCGAGCCTGGGCTCAGGTTCGACAAACAGATCGAAGCCGGGAAATGTTAGCGCGCTTCTTCAGCGCGTTTCTCGCTTTGTCTGAAGTGCTCGTCACCCAATGAAAGCTGCCGCGCCGAGAAGCGCCGATGGCCGCGAGAAGGACTCGCTATGGGGCTTTGGAACAGCAGCGCGCCTCAGCGCGAAGCGGAGCGTCTCTGAAAGAACGCGATGATCTCGCCCATGATCCCGCGCCGGAACGCGAGCACGCAGATGACGAAGATGAGCCCCGTCACCATCGTGACCGACTCGCCGAGCGTGCGGAACCACGCGAAGTGCGTGAGGTCGGCGAGGAAGTTGCCGAGATCGCCCACCTTGTTCTCGAGCAAGACCACGACAGCCGAGCCGACCAGCGGGCCGGCCAGGGTTCCGAGGCCGCCGACCAGCGTCATCAGGATGACCCCGCCCGATGCGGTCCAGTGCACGTCGCTCAGCGTGGCGAAGCCCAGCACGAGCGTCTTGAGCGAGCCGGCCAAGCCAGAAAGCGCCGCCGAGATCACGAAGGCCAGCAGCTTGAAGCGATTGACGTCGTAGCCCAGCGAGATCGCGCGCGGCTCGTTCTCCTTGATGCCCTTGAGCACCTGGCCGAACGGCGAATGGATGGTGCGTGCGATGAGCAGGAAACCGGCGACCACGATCACCAGCGTCACGTAATACATCGTGAGGTCGTCGCGCAGGTCGATCAGCCCGAACAGCTTGCCGCGCGGCACGCCCTGCAAGCCATCTTCGCCGTGCGTGAACGGCGCCTGCAGCGCGACGAAGTACATCATCTGCGCCAGCGCCAGGGTGATCATCGCGAAGTAGATACCTTGGCGCCGGATGGCCAGCACGCCGAACACCCAGCCGAGCAGCGCGCCTGTCAGCGTGCCGGCGATCAGGCCCAGCTCGGGCGTCAGGCCCCACACCTTGATGAGATGCCCCGTGACGTAGGCCGAGCCGCCGAGAAAGGCGGCATGGCCGAACGAGAGCAGCCCGGCGTAGCCGAGCAGCAGGTTGAAGGCCGAGGCGAACAGTGCGAAGCACAGCAGCTTCATCACGAACACCGGATAGGCGCCCGCGAACGGAGCCACGATGAGCGCGACGAGAAGCAGCGCGTAGAGAACGGTGGACGACTTCTTCATGGCATCAGCAGGCTGGCTTCACTTTTCCGTTCCGAACAGTCCGGCAGGACGGATCAGCAGCACGATCACCATGATGACGAACACCACGGTCGAAGACGCTTCCGGGTAGAACACCTTGGTGAGACCTTCGATCACGCCCAGCCCGAGTCCGGTGAGGATCGCGCCCATGATCGATCCCATGCCGCCGATCACCACCACTGCGAAGACGACGATGATGAGGTTCTGCCCCATCAGCGGCGTCACCTGAATGACCGGTGCGGCGAGCACGCCGGCAAAGGCCGCGAGCGCCACGCCGAAGCCGTAGGTCAGCGTCACCATGAGCGGCACGTTGACACCGAAGGCCTCGACCAGGCGCGGGTTTTCAGTGCCCGCGCGCAGGTAGGCGCCCAGACGCGTCTTCTCGATGGCGAACCAGGTGGCAAAACACACCGCCAGCGACGCCACGACGACCCAGCCGCGGTAGTTGGGCATGTACATGAAGCCGAGGTTGGTCGCACCCCGCAGTGCCTCCGGCGGGCTGTACGCCAGGCCCGAGACACCGTAGACCGAGCGGAACGCGCCTTCGAGCAGCAGCGTCAGGCCCAGCGTGAGCAGCAGCCCGTAGAGATGGTCGAGCTTGTAGATCCAGCGCAGCAGCAGCCGCTCGATGAGGATGCCGAACGCGCCGACGATGATCGGCGCCGCGATCAGCATCACCCAGTAGTTGATGCCGAAATACTGCATCGCCATCCACGACAGGATCGCGCCCATCATGAAGAGCGCGCCATGCGCGAAGTTGATGACGTTGAGCAAGCCGAAGATGACCGCCAGCCCGAGACTCAGGATCGCGTAGAACGACCCGTTGACCAGCCCCAGAAGGAGCTGGCTCATCAATGCCGGAAGCGAAATCATCTAACGGCCTGCCTCTACTTCCAGAGCGCGCAGGTGGATTCGGCCTTGGTGGTGTAGACCTCGTCGCCCGGCACCTTCTTGACGATCTTCAGCAGGTCCCAGGGGCCCTTGGATTCGGCAGGCTTCTTGACCTCGACCAGCAGCATGTCGTGCACCATGCGGCCGTCAGGACGGATCACGCCCTTGGCGTAGAAGTCGTCGATCGGCGTCTTCTTGAGGTATTCCATCACCTTGTCGGCGTCGGTGGTCTTCACCGCTTCGACCGCCTTCAGGTAGGCCATGGTCGCCGAGTAGTCGGCCGCCTGGATGTCGGAAGGCTTGTTGCCGGTCTTGGCTTCATAGCGCTCGGCCCACTTGCGCGACGCGTCGTCCATGTCCCAGTACCAGCTGGTGGTGTGCAGCAGTCCCTGCGTGGCCGGCAGGCCCAGGCTCTTGACGTCGGTGAGGAACACCAGCAGGCCGGCGATCTTCATGGTCTTGTCGATGCCGAATTCCTTGGCGGCCTTCATCGAATTGACGAAGTCGCCGCCCGCGTTGGCCAAGCCCAGCACGTCGGCCTTGGAGCCTTGCGCCTGCAGCAGGAACGAAGAGAAGTCCGACGCGTTGAGCGGTGCACGCACCGAACCCGCCACCGTGCCGCCCTTGGCCTTGACCACCTTGGCCGTGTCGGCCTCGAGAGCGTGGCCGAAGGCGTAGTCGGCCGTCAGGAAGAACCAGCTCTTGCCACCCGTGTCGACCACTGCGCCGCCGGTGCTCTTGGCGAGCGCGACGGTGTCGTAGGCGTAGTGCACCGTGTAGGGGCTGCACTGTGCGTTGGTGAGCGCCGAGGTGGCCGCGCCGTTGGTGAAGAAGACGCGCTTCTTCTCCTGCGCCACCTTCGCCGTGGCCAGTGCCACGCCGGAGTTGGTGCCTGCGAAGATCATTGTCGCGCCAGCCGTGTCGATCCATTCGCGCGCCTTCGAAGCGGCGATGTCGGGCTTGTTCTGGTGGTCCACGCTGAGGATCTCGACCGGCTTGTCCAGCACCTTGCCGCCCATGTCGTCGATCGCCATCTGCATGGCCGTCATGCCGCCCTTGCCTTCGAGGTCGGCGTAAAGGCCGGACAGGTCGCTGATGTAGCCGATGGTCACTTTGTCGGGCGTAGGCACTGCGGCCGTCGATGCCGCCGGCGCGGCCGGGGCTGTCGCTGCAGGCGAAGTGGCGGGGGCGGCAGGCGCTGCCGGGGCCGCAGGTGCAGCGGGCGCTGCAGCCGGGGGCGCGGCGGGTGGCGCTGC
>JAHJOG010000086.1 GCA_018820395.1 Gammaproteobacteria bacterium
GGCGCGGACATCTACAGGTTCGCCGCGGGCTCCGGCGTGGACACCATCGACGACAGCGACGGCGGCGGGCGCATCGAGGTCGAGGGCTTCGGCACGCTGACGGGTGCGGGCACGAAGCGGCTGGCCGAGAACGTCTGGCAGACGGAGGACGGGCGCGTGAGCTACACGCTCGCCGCCATCGATGGGGTGCGCAGCGACCTGACGATTCGCTTCGCGTCGCGCCCCGGCGACGTGATCGTCGTGCGCGACTGGAGCGCGGCGCGCAACCTGGGCATCGTGGACCTGCCGTCGGCCGGTGAAGACCCGCAGACGAACAACGCGTTGATGGGCGACTTCGGCAAGCAGATCGACGCCGAGACGAACGTGTATGTGTTCGCGACCGGCGGCTATGCCAGCAGCGGACCGGCGCCGGGCGAAGCCGACGTGATCAACGGCGGCGCCGCGGACGATGCCATCTATGGTCTCGGCGGCAACGACGGGCTCTCGGGCGGGGCGGGGGACGACTTCATCGATGGCGGCGAAGGCGATGACCTGCTCTTCGGCGGGGCCGGCAGCAATCGGATTCTGGGCGGCGCCGGCAACGACTTCATTTGGGGTGGAATGGCGGGAACCGTCGATCGACCCGGGGACCCGGGTTTCAGGCCGCCGACCGCCAGCGGCGTGGAACGTGCGCGGGGGTTCTCGTGGGCGGTGTATGACCAGGGCAGTGCGGAGCGGCCCGAAATCCGGATGGTCGGTGCCTACGTCGCTACCGCCGACGGATCGGCATCGAGTGACTCGGGCAACGTCATCGACGGCGGCTCCGGGGACGATCGCATCGCGTCCGGTGCGGGCGACGACGTGGTGCACGGCGGCGACGATGTCGACATCGTGCAAGGCATGGGAGGCGCCGACGTTCTCTTCGGCGACGCCGGCAACGACAGGCTGTGGGGCGACGGCGCGCCGGAGGCCGTCGATCTTGCGTTTACACCGCCGGAGGCGCACGGCGACGACACCCTGGTCGGCGGCACGGGCAACGACTACCTGCAGGGGCAGGGCGGTGACGACGCGCTCTACGGCGGTGCGAACGACGACGAGCTGTGGGGCGACGGCAGCGCAGCCGACACGCCCTTCGCCATCCACGGCGACGACTACCTCGACGGCGGCGACGGCAACGACCGGCTGGAGGGCGCGGGGCGTGACGACGTGCTGTACGGCGGGGCCGGCGACGATCGCATGTGGGGCGACAACAGCCGGGAGGATGAAACCTTTGTTGCAGCCGAATACCAAGGCACTGACTATCTGGATGGCGGAGCCGGCAACGATCAGTTGCACGGCGGTGGCGGCAATGACATCGTGATCGGCGGTGCCGGCAACGATCTGCTGTGGGGCGACGACTGGTACGGCGTGACGCCGCTCGACGCCCAGGGCGAGGACTACGTGGACGGCGGAGACGGCAACGACCAGATCCTCGCCGGAGGTGGCTCGGACACGATTCTCGGCGGCGACGGCGACGACTTGATCTACGGCGACGATCTGCTGACCAAGTTGCCGCATCGGCCCATGGAGACGACGACATCGAAGCCGGCGCCGGTGACGACACCGTTTACGGCGGCGGCGGCAACGACGTGCTGCTGGGCGATGCCGGCGAAGACATCCTGTGGGGCGACGAGGGTGACGATGTGCTGGTCGGCGGCACCGGCACCGACCTGCTGCTCGGCGGCGCCGGCGACGACACGTACGTGTTTCATGTCGGGGACAGCACGATCAACGCGGCGCGCCAGGTCGACTTCATCGAGGACGACGAAGGCCACAACACCATCGACCTGCAGGACGTGGACCTGGCCGCGCTGGTCGTCCGCACCGACGGCCAAGGCGCACTGGTGCTCGACCTCGGCGCCGACGAACGCCTGGGCGTGCGCAACGGCGCGGCCGGCGCCGACAACGCCTACCGGTTGGCCGACGGCCGCGACTACTCGTACGCCGAGCTGATCGGCGCCTTCGCGGGCACCGTGATCGCGGCCACCGGTGCGGACGGCCATCGCGTCGTGTCGGGCGGCAAGGGCGACGATGCCATCGTCGAGTCGTCGGGCCACGCGACCCTGAGCGGCGGCAAGGGCGACGACACACTCACCGGGAGCGGCGGCCATAACACCTACCTCTACGGCCGGGGCGACGGCAGCGACACCATCGTCGAATCCCGCACGCTCAACGATGCCTCGGGCACGCCCGCACCCAACCGGCTGCGCTTCGGTGCAGGCATTGCCGCGAGCGACGTGCGAGTGGCGATGGTTGACGGCCGCCTGGTGCTGCAGGTCGGCGCCGACCCGGCAGACAGCATCACCATCGTGGCTTCGGATTCGAACGCGGCGGGCGGAGGCCAGCCCATCGAACTGTTCGAATTCGCGGACGGCACCGTGCTGACCCATGCGCAGCTCGTGGGCGACACGTACGCCGGCACGCCGGGCGACGATGTGCTGACGGGCGGACCCGGCGCAGACGTGCTCACGGGCGGCGCGGGCTATGACCTGCTGCGCGGCGGCGCGGGGCACGATCGATTGACCGGCGGCACGGGCGGCGACCGCTTCGTGCTCGATGGCGTCGGCGCGCAAGACGGCGACATGTTTTTCTTCGATGCGGGCGACGGCAGCGACCAGATCGTGAGCGGCGGCTCGACCGGCAACACGCTGCATTTCGGCGCAGGCATCGCGGCCTCGGACGTGCAGGTGGTGCGGCTCGGCGGGGCGTCGGCGGCCGACACGCGGCTGCTGATCCGCTACGGCGTTGGAGACCAGATCGAGCTGCAGAGCGGCGCGGCGGCGCAGATCGACAGCCTGATCTTCGCGGACGGCAGCGCGTTGTCGATGCAGAGCTTGCTCGCCAGCATCCAGCCGCAGGGCACGCCGGGTGCCGACGTGTTGATCGGCTCCGTCGGGCACGACGAACTGGCCGGCGGCGCGGGCGACGACCTGCTGCGTGGCAACGGCGGCGGCGACCGGCTCGAAGGCGGCGCAGGCCGCGATGTGCTCGTCGGCGGCGAGGGCGAGAACGTCTACGTGTTCGGCGCCGGCAGCGGCTCCGACCTGATTCGGCCCACGGAAGGCGAGACCGCGACGCTGCGCTTCGAAGGCGTTTCGGCGGGCGACCTCCGGGCCTCCGTCGTCAGCAACGACTTGGTCATCGCGACCCTGGCCGGCGATCGGGTGCGCATCGAGGGTTATGCGAGTGCGGCGAGCGTTGCGGGCGACTGGCGGTTGGAAGTCGGCGGCCAGGTGATCGCGATCGCGGAATTTCTGCAGACTGCCAGGGCGCTTCCGGAGGCGACGCTGGCCGCGCGCAGGGAACAGTTTGTCGACGAACAGTTTCTTCAACTCAGCACGCAGTCGCAGTACTTTCCGGACGCCTGGGATCCGATCGACGAGTCGCTTGTCGAAAGGGCCGTGCCGAACTCGGTGGTTCGCGTCGATCGGCAGATCGCCGCCGGCCAGGCCTTTCAGCACGCGTCCTATCTCGACTTTCAGAGCCGGACCGTCGTGTCGGACACGACATACAGCACACCCATCTATTCCGACGAAGTCGCGCCCGCGCCAACGCTCAATGGCCGCTTCGTCACCTTCGCCGAACTGGCCGGCGGAGCATCAGGGCCTGTCCCGGTGCCGGACGGCGCGACCGCGGTCTATGGCGGCACTGCGCAGAATGCGGGTCAGTCCTGGGGCCAGACCGGCTGGTTCATCCCCGACGCCGCGCCGCCGCCGTCCGTGCCGCCCCAGAGAATCATCGGCTGGACCACCCACGTGTTCCACAACGAAAGCACCACGACAACCGTGGATGAAGCCCGGCAGTTCGTCGTTCGAGGTACCTCCGGCGACGACGTGGTCGAGCCAAGAGCCGTGGACGGCGCCGACGACGTGCTGTTCCGCGGCGTGATCGAAACCGGCGACGGCAACGACCGCATCTCGCTCGGCAGCGGCAGCGCAGGATCGGGTGGGCTATGGCAGGACCTGGACTGGGGCTCCGTGGTACCGGGCACCCCCCGTTCGTACCAGAACGCAACCTTTCAGCCACGCGGCCTGGGCGCATGGATCGATGCCGGCAGCGGCGACGACGAAGTCTCCGGCAGCGACGCGAACGACTACATCGTGGGCGGCGCGGGCAACGACGTCCTGCGCGGCGGCGCCGGGGCCGACACGTACCTCATCTCCGGCACCGGCAACGACGTCGACCGCATCCAGGACACGGCGGCCTTCGACTGGGGCGATTTCTCGACGCCCGGCACCGGCTATTTCCAGCCCTATTACGGAGGCGATCTCGCCAACCCGAACCGCGACGTGGTGGACTTCGATGCCGACGTGGCCCTGGCCGACCTGAGCTACCGCTGGCAGCCCGGCGATGGCTACCGGACGCTGGAGCTCCTGCTCGACGACCGCTTCTTCCTCGCCATCGACTACCGCGAAGAACCCGCGCCGACCGATCGTGAAGTCTCGCTGCCGGGCATCGAGCGGTTCCGCTTCGCCAATGGCGCGCTGCTGAGCCTCGACCAGCTCCTGGAGGCCATCCCGCCCGCGTCGCAAGGCGAGCACATCGCCGGCGGCTCCGGCAACGACCAGATCTTTGCCACCGACGCCGACACCACGCTCGCCGGCCTCGACGGTGACGACCTGCTGTATGCAGGCGCCGGCAACGACATCCTGCAGGGCGGTGTCGGCAGCGACACGCTCTACGGCAACGGCGGAAACGACACTCTGCAAGGCGACGCCGGCCACGACATGCTGGTCGACAGCTCGGGCAGCAACACCTTCGTGTTCGGCCGTGGCGACGGCATGGACCAGATCTACGGCGGTCATGCCGCGGGCGACACCGGCACCCTGCAATTCGGGGCCGGCATCTCGGCGTCGGACATCGTGGTCCGCCGCTGGGGCGACAACGCGGCGCTGACGCTCGGCATCGCCGGCACCGACGACCAGGTGGCCGTGCCCTTCTTCTACTTCGACAACAACCCGAACAACTCCAACAATCCGCTGCAGGCGGTCCGCTTCGCCGACGGCACGCGCTGGGACCTTGCGGCACTCATCGACCGGGCCGCCACCGGCTCCGGAAGCGATGACGAGTTGTTCGGGTCCGACGCGAGCACCACGCTCATGGGGCAGGGCGGCAACGACGTGCTGCACGGCGGCGAGGCCGGCGACGTGCTCGAAGGCGGTGTCGGCTACGACGCCTTGTACGGCGGCGGCGGAAGCGACACCCTGGACGGCGGCGCGGGCATCGACGACCTCGCAGGCGGCGCCGGCAGCGACACCTATCTGCTCTCGCGCGGCGGCGGCACCGACTGGGTGTGGGATGACGATGCGGCCCCGGGCGACATCGACATCGCACGCTTCGGCAGCGACGTCGCGGCCGACCAGCTGTGGTTCCGCCAGCTCGGCAACAGCCTCGAAGTGAGCATCATCGGCACGGACGACAAGCTCGTCGTGCAAGGCTGGTACGCCGACGGGAGGGACCATCGCATCGAACAGTTCCGGACCGGCGACGGCCGTGTGTTGTTCGACCGCAGCGTGCACAACCTGGTCGAGGCGATGGCGGGCTTTGAGCCGCCGGCCGCGGGGCAGACGACCCTGTCGGTGAGCTATCAGGGCAGCCTTGGGAGAGTGATCGCGAGCCACTGGCAGTGAGCGGCGTCTCGCCGGCACGCGGGCTCGCGCTGCGCGCGCGTCGTCGATGAGCGCCGGTCGCGTGCTTCTGGCCTGGGAGCACGGCCGGAACCTCGGGCATCTGGTGCGGCTCGCCGGCACCGCGCAGCGCTTCGCCGGATTGACCGCTGCCGAGCCCGCATGGGCGGTGCCGGCCGCGCGGCTGGGCCATCCGCTGATCGAGCGCATCGGCGGTCCGCGCCATGCCGTTCCGGTCGTGGGGCATGGCCTCGTTCCGGGCCCCATCCGGTCCGCGCGCGCCTTCTCGTTCGCGGATGTGCTGCTGGCCCTCGGCCATGGCCATGCAGACGCGCTGCAAAGCAGCGTGAGCCGCTGGCTCGGCCTCTTCGACAGGCTGCGGGCGCGCGCCGTGGTGTGCGACTACGCGCCCGCGGCGCAACTCGCGGCTTGCCTGGCCGGCCTGCCCGCACTGCAGATCACCAACGGCTTCGATGCGCCGCCGCCAGACTTTCCGCTCTTCGACTCCGGCGTGCGCGGCCCGTTCGTGCAGCGGGCACGGGCGAGCGGCATCGAGCGTCTGAGCGAGGCGGTTTTGCAGGTGTGGCAGCGTTTCGGGCAGCCTGGTCTCGGGCTGCAGACCGTCATGTCCTGGCCACGGCGCGTGTGCGACGGCATCGCCGAGACCGATCCCTATGGCGCTCGCGCCGACATGACCTACATCGGTCCCTTCGCGGGCGACCGTGGCCTCGCGCCGGCCGAGTGGCCTGACACGGCGGCGGGCGCGCGGCGTGTGCTGGCCTACCTGCGCGGCGACGAACAAGAGATTCAGGCGCTTCTCGACGCGCTGTGCGATGCCGGTGCCACGACGTGTTGCGTCTGGCCCGAAGCTACCGATCGGCTGCTGCAGAAGTACGCGCAGAGCCCGGTCGCCGTGTCGCGCCGTGCCGTCGACTGGTCGGCGAGCCTGGCCGCGGCGGATGCCGTCGTCAACTACGGGTCGTCTTCCGCCGCGTGCTCGGCATTGCTCGCCGGCAAACCGCAGCTCATGGTACCGACGGACGTCGAGAAGACGATGATTGCCCGGCGCATCGCGAGCCACGGCGCAGGCATCTTGCGCATGCCGCGCGCCGAGGGTCTTGCCGCCGACGTCGGTGCATTGCTCGCCGATCCGCGGCTTGCCGGTGCGGCACGGGGCGTGGCCTCGAGATACCGCGCAGCCGATTTCGACGCGGCCAAGGGCGTCGTCGCCGAATGGTTGCATGGCGCGGGCGTCGACTAGCATTGACGTCATGCGCAAGTCCATCACCGAACTGATCCACCACCCGTACCGTCCGCCCGCCCACTTCGAATCGCCGCAGCCCGGCGTCTTCAAGGCGTCGACCGTGATCTTCGCCGACGTGGCCGCCATGCGCGCGCGCGACTGGAAGACCAAGGCGGGCTACACCTACGGCCTGCACGGCACGCCGACCACCTTCACGCTCGAAGCGCGGCTGGCCTCGCTCGAAGGCGGCGGCGACTGCCTGCTGGTGCCGAGTGGGCTGGCCGCGATTTCGCTGGTGTCCTTCGCCTTGCTCAAGTCTGGCGACGAGGTGCTGATCCCGGACAACGCCTACGGCCCCAACAAGGCGCTGGCGGCCGGCGAACTGGCGGCCTTCGGCATCACGCACACGCTGTACGACGCCATGAACCCGGCCGACCTCGCGGCCAAGCTGTCTTCCAGGAGCCGGCTGGTGTGGCTGGAGGCGGCGGGCTCCGTCACCATGGAATTCCCGGACCTGCCCGCGCTCGTCAAGGTGTGCCGTGAGCACGGCGTGACCACCGTCCTCGACAACACCTGGGGCGCCGGGTTGGCGTTCGCGCCTTTCGACTTCAACGGCAGCGGCGAAGGTGTCGACGTGTCGATCCATGCGCTCACCAAGTACCC
>JAHJOG010000087.1 GCA_018820395.1 Gammaproteobacteria bacterium
CCGACGCGCTGGTTCAGCGCCTCGGCCTCGGTTCGTTGCGCACGCTGCGCGGCATCGAAGGCGGCCTCGAAAACACCAACTACTTCGCCAGCACCGAGTCCGGCGAATTCGTGCTCACGCTGTTCGAGCGGCTCGGCGCGGAACAACTGCCCTACTACCTCTGCCTCATGAAGCACCTCGCTTCGCGGGGCCTGCCCGTGCCGGAGCCGATGGCCACGCCCGGCGTCGCACCGCCCACGGGCCACCCGCTGTCGATTGCAGCCAACGCGCCTTGCGAACTGCTGCACTGGGTGGCAGGCAAGCCGGCGGCAGTGGTCCAGCGGCTCGGCGGCAAGAGCGAGCTCGCGCCGACTGCCAGCCACTGCGCCGAGCTCGGGCGCCTGCTCGCGCGGATGCATCTGGCGGCGCGAGACTTTCCGCGCATCCAGCCCAACCTGCGCGGCCTGACATGGTGGAACGACACCGCGCCCGTGGTGCTGCCCTACCTCGACGCGGCACAGGCGGCGCTGCTGCGCACCGAGCTCGCCTACCAGAACCACGTGGCGGAGTCCTCCACCTACGCCGCACTGCCGCGCGGCCCCGTGCATGCCGACCTGTTCCGCGACAACGTGATGTTCGACGTCGACGCGGAAAGCCACGCGCCGCGCCTGACGGGCGTCTTCGACTTCTATTTCGCCGGCACCGACACCTGGCTGTTCGACCTGGCCGTGTGCCTCAACGACTGGGCGATCGATCTCGCCACCGGCCGGCACGACGCCGAACGCGCTGAAGCGCTGCTCAACGCCTACGGCACCGTGCGCGCACTGGGCGCCGCGGAGCGTGCGCTGCTGCCAGGCATGCTGCGCGCGGCGGCGCTTCGCTTCTGGATCTCGCGCCTCTGGGATTTCCATCTGCCGCGCGAGGCCAGCCTTCTCAAGCCGCACGACCCGGCGCACTTCGAACGCGTGCTGCGCGAACGCGTGCGCCAGCCGTCGGCGGCTTCCCTTTCCTTCGAGCCAGCGCGCTACGCGCATGCGTTGGCCGCCTGAAGCAAGCGATGAAACTCAATCTGGTGCCTGCACGCACGGGGGCGCAATGGGTTCGCACGGGGCTGCGCGCTTTCGCGACGCAACCGCTGGCCTTCGTCTCGTTGTTCTTCTTCTTCATGGGGCTGGTGTCGATCGTCTCGCAGATCCCGCTGGCCGGCGCCATCTTCGCGTTGATGCTTTTGCCTACGATGACGTTGGGCCTGATGGCCGCGGCGGCAGAAGCGGCCGGCCCGATCAAGCCGGGCGCCGGCGCCGTGTTTCGCGCCGCGATCACGGCCGTGCGCAGCGACGTCAAGCCGATGGTGGTGCTCGGGGCGCTCTATGCCGGCCTTTTCCTGGTTGTCATGGCCATCTCGGCGATCGCCGACGGCGGTCAATTCGCGCGCGTGTACCTGCTCGGAGGCGAACTGAGCCGTGAGTTGGCCGAATCCACCGAGTTCCAGGTGGCGCTGTGGATCGCGATGGGTCTGTATTTGCCCCTGTCGCTCGCCTTCTGGCACGCGCCCGCGCTGGTGCATTGGCACCACATCCCGCCGGCCAAGAGCCTGTTCTTCAGCTTTGTCGCCTGCTTCAAGAACTTCGGCGCGCTCACCGTGTTCGGGCTGGTGTGGGTCGGCGTCTTCATTGCCGCCGGCTTCCTGCTGAGCATCATCGCCACCGTGATGGTGGCCCTGGGCGCTTCGGGCGGCGCAGCGGCGTTCGGCGGCGCGGTGATGATCGGCGGCGCACTGGTGATGGCCGCGATGTTCTTCACCAGCACCTGGTTCACCTTCCGCGACAGCTTTCAGGCCGACTGAGGCTGCGCCCCATCGGGCGCATGGGCTGAGCGACGCTACACCGGCGTGAGCTTGGCCACCGACAGCGCCAGCCACTTGACGCCGTGCCGCGGAAAATTCACCTGCGCGCGCGCGTCGTCGCCGCTGCCTTCGAGGCCCAGCACCGTGCCTTCACCGAACTTGTTGTGGAACACCTGCATGCCGGAGCGCAGCCCATGCGAAGGCGCGGCCTTCTGCGGCGGCACCGGCGGGCTGGCGAAGGTGTCGCTGCTTCCGAAACCGCCACCCGCACGGCGCGTGGTCGCATAGCCGCTGCCGTAGCCGAAGGCCGAGGGGGTCGGCGGCTGGTACTTCGGCGTGAGCCATTTCAACGCGGATTCGGGCAGCTCTTCGAAGAAGCGGCTCTTGACGTTGTAGCGCGTCTGGCCATGCAGCATGCGCGTCTGTGAATGGCTCAGGTACAAGCGCTGGCGCGCCCGCGTGATGGCCACGTACATCAGGCGCCGCTCTTCCTCCAGGCTCTCGTAGTCGCTCATCGAGTTCTCGTGGGGGAACAGGCCCTCTTCGAGGCCGGTGATGAAGACGCAGTCGAACTCCAGTCCCTTGGCCGAATGCACTGTCATGAGTTGCACGGCGTCCTGCCCCGCCTGCGCCTGGTTGTCGCCCGACTCCAGCGCGGCGTGCGTCAAGAAGGCGCCCAGCGGGCTCATGGTCTCTCCCGTGTCCGCATCGGGCGCAAGGGGCTCGCCCGAAAGCGGCTCGTCGACCAAGGGCCGGCTGGGGTCGATGCCCTGGCTGGCCGGCGACTGCCGCAGTTCGTCCACCGGCAAGGCGCTCGCGTCGCGGCCGAAGCCTTCCTGCGTGACGAAGCTTTCGGCGGCATTCACCAGTTCTTCCAGATTCTCGATGCGGTCCGCGCCTTCGCGGTCGGCCTTGTAGTGTTCGATCAGGCCGCTGTGGTCGAGCACCAGCTCGATGATCTCGCGCAGCGTCATGCCCTGGGTGCGTTCGCGCAGCACGTCGATCTTGGCGACGAAGCCCGACAGATTGGCGCCCGCCTTGCCGCCAACCGCGCTCACCGCGTCGTGCAGCGACCGGCCTGCCGCGCGCGCGGCGTCCTGCAGCTGCTCGATGCTGCGCGCACCAATGCCGCGCGGCGGAAAATTGACGATGCGCAGAAAGCTGGTGTCGTCGTCCTTGTTCTCGAGCAGCCGCAGATACGCGAGCGCATGCTTGATCTCGGCGCGCTCGAAGAAGCGCAGCCCGCCGTACACGCGGTAGGGCACCGCCGCATTGAAGAGCGCCGTTTCGATCACCCGGCTCTGCGCATTGCTGCGGTAGAGCACCGCCATTTCCTTGCGGTCGATTCCCTCGCGCACCAACTGGCGCATTTCCTCGACCATCCACTGCGCCTCGGCAAAGTCGCTGGTCGACTCGTACACGCGCACCGGCTCGCCCGGGCCCTGGTCGGTGCGAAGGTTCTTGCCGAGCCGCTTCTTGTTGTGGCTGATCAACTCGTTGGCCGAGTCGAGGATGTTGCTGAAGCTGCGGTAGTTCTGCTCCAGCTTGATCTGGTGCTGAACGTCGAACTCGCGCACGAAATCCGCCATGTTGCCCACGCGCGCGCCGCGAAACGCATAGATGCTCTGGTCGTCGTCGCCCACCGCGATGACGCTCGCCTCGCCCGGCACGAAGCGGCCGTCCACCTGGGTGCCCGACAGCATCTTGATCCACGCATATTGAAGCCGGTTGGTGTCCTGGAACTCGTCGATCAGGATGTGCCGGAAGCGCCGCTGGTAGTGCTCGCGTACGGCGTCGTTGTCGCGCAGCAGTTCGTAGCTGCGCAGCATCAGCTCGGCGAAGTCGACCACGCCTTCGCGCTGGCATTGCTCCTCGTAGAGCTGGTAGAGCTCGACTTTCTTGCGGTCGTCGTCGCTGCGGATCTCGACATCGCGCGGGCGCAGGCCGTCTTCCTTGGCGCCGGCGATGAACCACTGCGTCTGCTTGGCCGGAAATCGCTCGTCGTCGACATTGAACTGCTTCATCAGGCGCTTGATGGCCGAGAGCTGGTCTTGCGTGTCGAGGATCTGGAAGGTCGACGGCAGGTTGGCCAGCTTCCAGTGGGCGCGCAGGAAGCGGTTGCACAGGCCGTGAAAGGTGCCGATCCACATGCCCCGCACGTTCACCGGCAGCATCGCGGTCAACCGCGTCATCATCTCCTTGGCCGCCTTGTTGGTGAAGGTGACGGCGAGCACGCCGCCGGGTGAGACCTGCCCGGTCTGCAGCAGCCATGCGATGCGCGTGGTAAGCACCCGCGTCTTGCCCGAGCCCGCGCCCGCCAGGATGAGTGCGTTGCCGCCCGGTATGGCCACGGCCGCACGCTGCTCGGGGTTGAGGTTCTGGAGCAGGGGCGAAGCTGCGGCGGCCGCCGTGTCGGTGAACATCCGACGATTGTAGAAAGCACGGCGTATGCAGGTCATACGCGTGGCCTTGGCACGGCGATTCGTCGAATGCGTAAAATCAGCCACCGGGCCCAAGTTTCTTGCGCCCGGTTTTTCGTGCCCGGCGCCGTCATCGCGCGGCGCGCGAAAGCCGGCCGGACCAAGCGCTCATCCCTATTCACAGGAGCCCCGGTCATGCAGATCTTCGACTACGACAACATCCTCTTGCTGCCGCGCAAGTGCCGCGTGCAGAGCCGCTCCGAATGCGACGCCAGCGTGCTGCTCGGCGGCCGCAGCTTTCGCATTCCGGTGGTGCCGGCCAACATGAAGACCGTGGTGAACGAGCCGCTCTGCCTGTGGCTTGCCAAGAACGGCTACTTCTACGTGATGCACCGCTTCGACCTCGACAACGTGCGCTTCGTGCGCACCATGCATGCCGAGGGCGCCTACGCGTCCATCTCGCTCGGCGTGAAGCAGCCCGACTACGACACCGTCGACCGGCTGGTGGCCGAAGGCCTGGTGCCCGAATACATCACCATCGACATCGCGCACGGCCACGCCGACAGCGTCCGCCTGATGATCGAATACCTCAAGGCCAAGCTGCCGCGGTCGTTCGTCATTGCCGGCAACGTGGGCACGCCCGAAGCCATCATCGACCTCGAGAATTGGGGCGCCGACGCCACCAAGGTCGGCATCGGCCCGGGCAAGGTCTGCATCACCCGGCTCAAGACCGGCTTCGGCACCGGCGGCTGGCAGCTGTCGGCGCTCAAGTGGTGCGCACGCGTGGCCACCAAGCCCATCA
This sequence comes from Gammaproteobacteria bacterium, assembly GCA_018820395.1. Taxonomy (GTDB): domain Bacteria; phylum Pseudomonadota; class Gammaproteobacteria; order Burkholderiales; family Burkholderiaceae_C; genus Variovorax. The sequence goes on from JAHJOG010000087.1 coordinate 5,048, forward strand.
TTGCCGACGGCGGTATCCGCGACCATGGCGACATCGCCAAGAGCATCCGCTTCGGCGCGTCGATGGTCATGATCGGCTCGCTCTTCGCCGGCCACGAAGACTCGCCCGGCAAGACCGTCGAGGTCGACGGCGTGGCCTACAAGGAATACTACGGCTCGGCCAGCGACTTCAACAAGGGCGAGTACAAGCACGTCGAGGGCAAGCGCATCCTCGAACCCATCAAGGGCAAGATCGCCGACACGCTGATCGAGATGGAGCAGGACATCCAGAGCTCCATCAGCTATGCCGGCGGCAAGTGCCTGATGGACATCCGCAAGGTCAACTACGTGACCCTGGGCGGGGACAACGCGGGCGAACACCTGCTGATGTAGTCGGCGCGGGGGACGGCGGCGGTTCGCCGCGGTCGCCGTGCTCGGGCTCTCAGGCCTCGTCCAGCAGCTCGCAGGCCAGCGCATGCAGCGCCTGCTCCGGGTCGGCCAGGCTGTCGACGATGCTGAAATGGTCGAGGCGCGGAAGGATCTCGCACTTGGGCACGATCGCCGGCCCCCACGCCTCCTGCATCACCTGCGCCTGCCGCACGAATTCTTCGCTCTCGTTGCCGCCCGCCACCGCGTAGAGCTTGCCCTGCGCGGGCGCCGGCCACAGCGCCGGACTCAGGCGCACCGCCTCGGCGTCGCTCAGCCGGAGCGCGTCGGCCAGAAACGGCGTGTGCGCGATCGGCCGCATGTCATGCAGGCCCGAAATCGAAAGGGCATTGCGCACCAGGTTCGCCGGAAGGTCAGGCGCCACCTTCTTCCAGTCGCAGCCCATCATCATCGCCGCGAGATGGCCGCCGGCGGAATGGCCCACCACTGTGATCCGCGACGGATCGCCGCCATGTTGCGCGATGTGGCGCCAGGTCCATTCCAGCGCCCGCACCATCTGCAGCGCGATGTCGGCCACCCTCACCGGCCGCTCCGCCGTGCCCGGACACAGCGCGTAGTTCGGCACCACCACGCACGCGCCATGCCGCCGGAACGCCGGGGCCACGAACGAATGGTCGCTCTTGTCGAGCGAGCGCCAGTAGCCGCCGTGGATGAACACCAGCACCGGTGCGCCTGCCTTGGGTGCCGAAAAAATGTCCAGCGCCTCGCCGTTGGCCGGCCCGAAGCGCCGGTCGATCAGGCACGGATACTCCGCCCGCGCCGCCACCGACTCGCTCGCCCAGCGGCCGAAGTAGAGCGCATGGTCCGGCACGCGCGCCCGGTTGTTGTACATGCGGTCCAGCCATGCGGGGTCGTACGAGGCCATTCGAAAAGCTCCGGGTTTGACAAGCCGCGCATCTTGGCACGGCCCGCCCGCCAACGCCCGCGATTCGGCCCGATCTGGTTAGAATTCATCCTGCGTTGGGGGGGTAGCTCAGCTGGGAGAGCGCCGCGTTCGCAATGCGGAGGTCGTGAGTTCGATCCTCATCCTCTCCACCAACGAATCCAGTTTCCTACGGAACCTTGTCAGTCAACGCTCCAAGTCTTCCCCAGAGTCTTCTTTAGGGGGGCGCGAACTTGGTCAGGCGTTACCGCATGGGCGGGATCGGCTTTCAGAGCATCGAAACCAATGGCTCATTCCTTCAATCGTCCTTGCCGCCCGATGCCGAAGACATCGCGATGCCAAGCGCCAGGCCGATACCAATTCCCATGGTCACGTTGTCGAGCGCGACACCGATGCCGACACCCATGACCAAACCCATTGCGACGCCCATGCCTTTGTTCATCGAATCAGTCTAGCCACGGGCCCCAAGCGCTGCAGCCGGCTCGGGTAAACCATGTCGCCATTGCTGTTGTCAGCCGCGCCTACTCGCTCGCAAGGCATCTCTCCTACCCGGCTTGCAAGCCGTTCCGTTCGAATGCGGCTCTTGATCGTCTTTTGGAGAATTGCCATGCGAATCGGATTCGCCGCAACCGCTATTTCGGTCGCCATTGCCGCCGCCCTCGCCACCGGCTGCGGCGGCAGCAACACCGCCTCCAACGTCGAGTCCCCCGGCGGTAAGGAGACCGCCAAGACCCAAACGCTGGAGGCCGGCGCCGCGGCGCTGCAGAACATGTCGCCCGTCGAAGCCATCAACGCCTACCTCGACGGTTTTCATTTCTACAGCGGCAACATGCAGGGCCAGATGGAGGCGCACCACTACTGCTCCATCCTCAACGACGAGTTGATCCAGTGCGTGATCTACGACGGCAACGTCAAGGACGCCAAGATCATGGGCGTCGAATACATCGTCAGCGAGCGCCTGTTCAAGACCTTGCCCGCCGAAGAGAAGTCGCTTTGGCACAGCCACGTGCACGAGGTGAAGTCGGGGCAGCTCATCGCGCCCGGCATTCCCCAGGTGGCCGAACACGAGCTGATGGAGAAGCTCGTCGGCACCTACGGCAAGACCTGGCACACCTGGCACACCGACCGCGAGAAAGAACTGCCGCTCGGCGTGCCTCAGCTCATGATGGGCTTCACCGCCGACGGCCAGGCCAACGCGGAGATGATCGCCGCGCGCGACAAGCGCTTCGGCATCGACAGCGCCGCCAAGAAAAAAGACCGCGAATCCATCGCGGCCCCGGCCATCGCCGAGGGCGCCGACGCGTGGCAGCACGGCAAGACCGTGCAGATCGCCGACCCGACCGGACTGGAACACAGCCACCCGCAGGGCGCGCAAAACGATCCGCAGCCGAAAGTCAGTACCCCCGCGAAGTAGCGAAGCGCGCCAATCCGATGATCAGGCTGCAACGGGTTCCGGCTGTCCAACAAGCGACGATGCCGGAATGCCCAAGGTCAGAAGCCGGCGGATCATGGGCATCGTCAAAGGACGGCGGCCAGCAAGAATTTCGTACACCCGATTCGTCGGTCCAATGTAGGGCACCAGGTCTGCCGGCTTCAGACCGGACTGTTCCATATGGAACCTGATTGCGTCGATAGGATCTGGCGGCGCCATCGCATAGCGCTTCGCTTCATAAACTTCGATGAGCGTGCCGAGGATCTCCAGCACCTCGCCTTCGGCCGTGTCGGGTGCAGGGTCGAGATCGACCAGCACGGATACGCGCTGCAGCGCGGAACGGTAGCTCGCTTCATCGCGAATTGCATGTACTTCCATCTGTGTCACTCCTTTGACTGATGTGCCGGAACGCTGTTCCTACTTGAACTGATCAACTGTTGCGGCATCGACTCGGTCGTATGCGGCATGGGTGCCAATGAACTTCACGAACATCCACTGAGTCCTGTATGCCACGGCCACGATCAATCGATACTTGTTGCCCGCAATGTTGAACACGATCCTGTTGTTGGCAATGATGCTGGCGTTGCCAAACTGCGCCTTGACATCGCTGGGTGCGGTCCACTTCGCCAACTTCACGACATCCAGCCATGCTCGAATCGGACCTTCAGCATCCCCGTGCGCCGCTTGCTGGACGTAGTCGACAAGATTGGATACGGCAACGACGCGCATAGGCAAATTCTAGTCCCAATTTGGGACTGCTGTGTAGCCTCAAGCGGCAAAAGAGTCCAATGCGATGATCGGGCCCCCGCTGCGCTCACCCGCGCGCGGCGCCCAGCGCCACCCGATTTCGCCAGTCCACGTCCGCCCTCCCCGATGCCGCTCACCCTCCCCCAACTCGAACGCCACCTCTTCAAAGCTGCCGACATCCTGCGCGGCAAGATGGACGCCTCGGAGTTCAAGGAATACATCTTCGGCATGCTCTTCCTCAAGCGCTGCTCCGACGTCTTCGAGCAACGGCGCGCCGAAGTCATCGCCTTCGAAGTCGAAGGCGGCAAGACGCAGGCCGAGGCCGAGCAGCTGGCCGAGAACTCGCGCTGGTACAAGATGGAAGGCTCCTTCTGGGTGCCGCCGCAGTCGCGCTACCAGAACCTGCTGGACAACGCCCACCAGAACGTCGGCGACCACCTCAACAAGGCGCTCGCAGGCATCGAGGCGGCCAATGCCGACCTGGCCGACGTGCTTGAGCACATCGACTTCACGCGCAAGGTCGGCCAGAGCAAGATCCCCGACATCAAGCTGCGCCAGCTCATCACGCACTTCGGCATTCACCGGCTGCGCAACGAAGACTTCGAGTTTCCCGACCTGCTCGGCGCCGCCTACGAATACCTCATCGGCGAATTCGCCGATTCCGCCGGCAAGAAGGGCGGCGAGTTCTACACGCCCCGCTCCGTCGTGCGCATGATGGTCCAGCTCATCAAGCCCCGGCAGGAGCACGACATCTTCGACCCCTGCGCCGGCTCCGGCGGCATGCTGATCCTCTCCAAGGAATACATCGACGAGCACGGCGGCGACGGTCGCAAGGCCAACCTCTTCGGGCAGGAATTCAACGGCACCGTCTGGTCCATCGCCAAGATGAACCTGCTGCTGCACGGCATCGACACCGCCAACCTCGAGAACGACGACACCCTGACCGACCCGCGGCACGTCGAAGGCGGCGAGCTCAAGCGCTTCGACCGCGTGCTCACCAATCCGCCCTTTTCCATTAACTGGGGCAACACCGAGCGCAACGCCGACGGCACCGCCGCCTGGTCACCCAAGTTCCCCGAGCGCTTTCGCTTCGGCCAGGTACCGCTCGGCGCCAAGAAGGCCGACTTGATGTTCTTGCAGCACATGATCGCCGTCACGCGCGACGGCGGCATGATCGCCACCGTCATGCCGCACGGCGTGCTGTTTCGCGGCGGCGAAGAAAAGGCCATTCGCGCCGGCATCATCGGCGCCGACCTGGTCGAGGCCGTCATCGGCGTCGCGCCCAATCTCTTCTACGGCACCGGCATCCCGGCCTGCATCCTGGTGCTGCGCCAGCAAGTGCAGCGCGGCGCGCAGCGCGTGAGCGGCAAGCCTGCCGAGCGCCAGGGCAAGGTGCTCTTCATCAATGCCGACCGCGAGTTTTTCGAAGGCCGCGCGCAGAACCATCTGCTGCCCGAGCACATCGAAAAAATCGTCAGCACCTTCGACGACTTCAAGGCCGTGCCCGGCTTCTCGGCCATCGTCGACAACGCCACGCTGCAAGCCAACGACTGCAACCTCAACATCCGCCGCTACGCCGACAACGCCCCGCCACCCGAGCCGCACGACGTGCGCGCGCACCTGGTCGGCGGCGTGCCGCGCGCCGAGATCGACGCCAAGGCCCCCCTCTTTGCCGCGCACGGCCTGAAGCCGCTCGACCTGCTCGCCGAGCGCTTGCCGAGCACCGACTGCAAGTACCTCGATTTCCGGCCCGAAATCGCCCGCAGGCAAGACATCCAGCCCGCCATCGAAACCAACCCCGGCGTCACCGGCAAACAAGCCGCCATCCGCGCCGCCTTCGAGCAATGGTGGCGGCAGCACGGCGCGCGCATCACCCAACTCTCCGGGCAGACCGACAACGCCGCCGGCCTCGTCGCCCTGCGCCAAGACCTGCTCGCCAGCTTCAGCCAGGCGCTCGAAGCCGTCGGCCTGCTCGACCCCTTTCAGGTGCGCGGCATCGTCGCCGGCTTCTGGTACCAGGCCAAGTACGACTTTCTCACCCTCATGGCGCGCGGCGCCCAAGGCGTCATCGACGCCTGGCGCACCAGCATCGTCACCGCGCTCGACGATAAAGCCAGCAAAGAAAGCCCGCTGGAACACAAGCTCGTCAAGTTCTTGATGAGCGACTTCGTCGGCGACATCGCCGAACTCGAAGCGAAAAAAGCCGAGCTCGACAGCCAGATCAAGGCCGCCGACCCCAAGGCCGCCAAGAATGCCGAAGGCGTGGATGACGACGATGCCGACGCCGACGCCACCGAACCTGCCGATGTCACGGACGCCGAAGAAGAAAGCACCGTCGACGAAGCCCAGCTCAAGGCCTGGAAGAAAGACCTCGCCACCGTCAAGAAGCAGCTCAACGCCAAGAAAGACGGCTTTGCCGCGCGCATCCACACCGCCGTCGACAGCCTCTCCCCCGACCAGGCCGCCGAGCTGCTGCTGACCATCCTGCACGACGACATGCGCGCCATCGTCGAGCGCCACATCGCCGCCCAGCGCAAGACCATCGTCGCCGCCTTCGAGAACTGGTGGGACAAGTACCGCGTGACGCTGAACGAGATCGAGGGGAGGCGGGATGCGGCGGCGGAGAAATTGCGGGGGTTTTTGAGGGGGTTGGGGTATGTCTGAGGCTGCGATTTCAACCATCACCGAGGTGAATCCCACTGTCCGGATTCCGAAACACCTTACAGGCAAAGATGCCGTTTCGTTCATTGCAATGGGAGACGTCTCGGAGTCAGGCCATTGGACCTTCAGGCAAGCCCGTTCGCTCAAGTCGGTCACTGCCGGTTTCACCTCCTTCGAAGAAGGGGATGTTCTCGTCGCAAAGATCACGCCGTGCCTAGAGAACGGCAAAGGAGCTCATGCCGTCGGACTTGAAAACGGTATTGGCTTTGGAAGCACCGAGTTCCACGTTCTTCGCACAAAGCCCGGAAACTCCCCGCGCTTTGTTTTTCATTTGACGCAATGGCGAAGATTTCGGCACTTGGCAGAAGGACAGATGGTCGGCTCCGCCGGACAGCTGCGCGTTCCGCGCGCATTTTTCGACGAGTTTCAGATCACCAGCCTCAGCGCCGGTCATCAAGTGCGGATCGCCCAGATCCTCGACACCCTCGACACCGCCATCCACGAAACCGAAGCGATCATCGCCAAGCTCAAGGCCGTCAAGCAGGGCCTGCTGCACGACCTGCTGACGCGCGGCATCGACGCCAACGGCGAACTGCGGCAGCCGCAGGCCGAGGCGCCGCATCTCTACAAGGCTTCAACGTTGGGGTGGATTCCTAAGGCGTGGGCAACGAAGAGCATTTCAGACATTGCTGACGTGAAGTCCGGAACGACACCATCGCGCGAAAAGGTAGATCGCTACTTCAGCGGACACGGAGCCCCTTGGGTCAAGACGTTGGATCTGAATGAAGACGTCATTTGGACGACGGACGAAGGAGTCACGGCTGCCGCACTCAGAGAGACATCTTGCAGCCTGTTTCCCCCAGGTACCGTTTTAGTGGCCATGTACGGTGGATGGGAACAAATAGGACGAACGGCAATGCTGGCTGTACCTGCTGCAACGAATCAGGCGATCAGCGCTCTGGTTTTAAAGTCCGGCGCAACCGTGCCTGAGTTTGTCTTGCGGGCATTGCAGCATGGCCGAACTCGCTGGCAAGGCGTCGCGGCCAGCACTCGCAAAGATCCAAACATCACGAAGAGCGACGTGGTCGAATTTGAAATTCCCGTGCCTGGGCCGGACGAACAATCCCAGATTGCTCAGGGCATCAGAGCGTCGTTGAATCGACTCGAGCTTGAAACGATCACCCTAGCAGCGCTCCGCCGCCATAAATCCGGCCTCATGGACGACCTCCTCACCGGCCGAGTCCGCGTCACCCCCCTGCTCGACGCCACCGACGAATGACCCCCCGCCCGCCACCCGCCGAATCCCTCACCGTAGAGTTCAAGAGCGACCGCAGGCGCCTGCCCGATGCGGAGCTGATCGACGCGGTGGTGTGCCTTGCCAACACCGAGGGCGGCGAGATCTGGCTGGGCGTGGAGGACGACGGCACGCCGACGGGGTTGCATGCGGAGCACCAGTTGCTCACCGGCCTGCCCGGGCTGGTGGCGGCGCGCACGTCGCCGGCGGTCACGGTGTCGGTGGAAGCGGTGGAACTGCGCGGCGTGCGGGTGGCGCGCATCGCGGTGCCCAAGGGCCACACCGAAGTGGCGACGGCGGCGGGTGCATACCTGCGCCGGCGCCTGCGGCACGACGGCAAGCCCGAATGTGCGCCGATGCTGCCGCACGACCGCGCCAGCCGACGCGCGCACCTGGGGCTGGACGACACGTCCGCGCAGGCGGTGGCGGGGGCCACGCTGGCGGACTTCGACCCGCTGGAGCGCGAGCGCCTGCGTCAGGCGGTGCAGCAGTTCGGCGGCGACCGGGTGCTGCTGGAGCTGGACGACGAGGCGCTCGACGGCGCGCTGAATTTCACCGCGCGCCAGCCCGACGGCAGCCGCGTGCCCACGCTGTGCGGGCTGCTGCTGGTGGGGCGCGAGGGCGCGCTGCGCGATCGGGTGTCGACACACGAGTTCGCCTTTCAGGTGCTGGAGCGCGAAGCAGTGAAGTTCAACGAGTTCCGGCGCTTTCCGCTGCTCAAGGCCATGGACTGGCTCGAAACCAACTTTCGCCCCTACAACCCCGAAGAAGAATTGCAGGTGGGCCTGTTTCGCGTGCCGGTGCCCATGGTCGACATGGCGGCGTTCCGCGAAGCGGTGGCCAATGCGCTGATCCACCGCGACTACCACCGCCTGGGCGCGGTGCACGTGCGGCTGGACGACGCGGGCCTGACGGTGAGCAACCCGGGCGGCCTGGTGGACGGCGTGACGCTGGCCAACCTGCTGACCACCGAGCCACGCCCGCGCAACCGCGCGCTGGCCGACGCGATGAAGCGCATCGGCCTGGTCGAGCGCTCGGGCCGCGGCGTGGACACCATCTACCGCGGCATGCTCAAGTTCGGCCGGCCGGCGCCGGACTACGGCCGCACCGACGCGGGCAACGTGGTGGTGCGGCTGCCCACCGACGCGGCCGATCTGGACTTCCGCCGCCTCGTGGTGGAAGAAGAGCGCCGCCGCAGCGGCGAACTGCCGATCGACAGCCTCATCGCGCTGGCCGCGCTGCGCGAGCTCAAGCGGGTGACGGCGGAGGAGTTGGCTGACCGCATCCAGCGCGAAGCGGCCACGGCAAAGCGCACCCTGGAGGCGTTGACCGAGGCCGGCCTAGTGGAAGCCCACGGCAACGGGCGGGGACGCAACTACACGCTGTCCGCCGTCGTGTACCAGCGCCAGGGCGACAAGGCTGCCTACACTCGCCAAGCTGGATTCACTGCGTTGCAGAACGAGCAGTTGGTGCTCAACTATGTGCGACAGCACGGGCAGATCAAGCGTGCCGATGTCATGGAGCTATGCCGTCTGAGCGCCGACCAAGCCAAAAACCTGCTGGGGCGCTTAACGGACCATGAGAGGCTGGTGCGCCACGGCACGCGCCGCAGTGCTTACTACACCGGAGGACCGAAAGAATGAGGCGGCGGAAAAGGTCGGTGCCACGCGCGGCCGCTGCGGCCAGTTCGCGCGCTTGAGACCCCCAGGGACAGGTTTATGGGCTGTTTATGGGTTGGTTATGGGCGTGTATGGGCTTTTATGGGCCTCAATGGGCGTTGCAGGCAGTCCCTGCGCTCGCACCCAACGGCGCAGAGGCCAATGGTGCTTCTACGGAGATCACGCTGATGGACTGGGAACTCCAAGACGTCGAAAAGCCTTTCATCGCGCAGCTGCAGTCGCTGGGCTGGCAGGCCATGCGCGGCAACCTCGATGCGGCGGCGCAGACGGGGCGCGGCAGCTTTGCCGAGGTGATTCAAGAAGGCGTGCTGCGCGAGCAGCTGCGCGCGCTCAACCCCGGCCCGGACGGGCTTCCGTGGCTGGACGATGCACGGCTGTCCGAGGCGGTGGCGGCCATCACGCGGCTGGGCACGCACAAGCTGATGGAGGCCAACCAGAAAGCGACCGAGCTGTTGGTGAAGGGGCTGACGGTCGACGGCCTGCCGGGCTGGGACGGCGGGCGCGGGCAGACGATCCGCTACATCGACTGGGAGACGCCGGCCCACAACCGCTTTACCGTCGCGAGCCAGTACCGCGTGGATTGCCCGCCCGGCCACGCCGGCTCGACGCGCAGCGGCAGGGCCTTCATCGTGCCCGACCTGGTGCTGCTGGTGAACGGCGTGCCGCTGGTGGTGGTGGAATGCAAGAGCCCGTCGAGCCCCGAGCCGCTGGCTTCGGCGGTGGACCAGCTGCGCCGCTACAGCAACCAGCGCAAGGCCACGTTCGAGGTGGCCGACAACGAAGGCGCCGAGGCGCTCTTTGCCACCAACCAGCTGCTGGTGGCCACGAGCTATGACGCCGCGCGGGTGGGCTGCGTGGGCGCCACCTTCGAGCACTACGCGCAGTGGAAGACGGTGGTGGGCCCCGACGGCGCGGGCAGCGAGGCCGAGGCGGCCGAGCGTCTGGGCAGGCCGGACTTGTCGGAACAAGAACGCCTGGTGGCTGGCCTGCTGGCGCCGGCGCACCTGCTCGACGTGGTGAAGAACTTCGTGCTGTTCATGCAGGTGGGCGGCCAGACGATCAAGTCGGTGTGCCGCTACCAGCAGTACCGCGCGGTCAACCGCGCCATCGCGCGGCTCAAGACGGGGCGCACCCGGCTCGAGCACGGAGAGCACGACGAGCGCGGCGGCATCATCTGGCACACGCAGGGCTCGGGCAAGAGCCTGACGATGGTGTTTCTGGTGCGCAAGATGCGCGCCGAGGCGACGCTGCGGCGCTTCAAGGTGATCGTGGTCACCGACCGCAAAGACTTGCAGAACCAGTTGTCGGTGACGGCCAAGCTCACGGGCGAAACGGTGGAGGTGGCCAACAGCACGGCCGGCGTGAAGGCGCTGGCGCGTCGCAAGGGGCCGGGGCTGATCTTTGCCACGATCCAGAAATACCGCGACGCCGACACGGCGGGCGACGCGCCGCTGAAGGCGGCCGACCTGCCGGGCGTGGGCGCGGCCGGTGTGGCCGAGCCGAAGGCGAGCTACCACGCGGGCGAGCCCTTCGAGCTGCTGAACGAGGACGACGGCATCCTCGTGCTGGTGGACGAAGCGCACCGCACGCAGGCGGGCGACCTGCATGCCAACCTGCTGGCGGGGCTGCCCAACTGCGCGCGCATCGGCTTCACGGGCACGCCGATCATCATGGGCGAGAAGAAGCGCACGCACGAGATCTTCGGCGAGTTCATCGACCGCTACACCATCAAGGAAGCCGAGGCCGACGGCGCCACGGTGCCGGTGCTGTACGAGGGGCGCACGGCCCAGGGCGCGGTAAAAGACGGCGCCAGCCTGGACGAACTCTTCGAAGACCTCTTTCGCGAGCGCACGCCCGACGAGCTGGAAGCGATTCGGCAGAAGTACGCCACCAAGGGCCACATCTTCGAAGCCCCGGCGCTCATCGCCGACAAGGCGCGCGACATCGTCCGCCACTACGTGACGCACATCCTGCCCAACGGGTACAAGGCGCAGGTGGTGGCTTACAGCCGGCTGGCGGCGGTGCGCTACTTCGAGGCGCTGGTGCGGGCGCGCGACGCGCTCCTGGCCGAAGCGGAGGCGCTCGGCCCCGCCGACAAGGCGCTCGACGACGAGGCCCTGTGCCAGCGCCCGCCGGCCGTGCAGGCGGCGGTGCAGGCCTGGCGCTTCAAAGAAACGCTGGCGCGCATCCAGTTCGCGCCCATCATCTCGGGCAGCCACAACGACGACCCGGGCTGGAAGGCCTGGACCGACGGCGCGGTGCACGAGCCGCTCATCCAGCGCTTCAAGAAGCCGCTGCCGATGCCGGGCTCGACCACCGACCCGGCCAAGACCGACCCACTGGCTTTCTTGGTGGTGAAGTCGATGCTGTTGACCGGCTTCGACGCGCCGATCGAAGGCGTGATGTACCTCGACCGGCCGATCCGCGAGGCAGAACTTCTGCAGGCGATCGCCCGCGTGAACCGCACCGGCTTCGGCAAGCGCTGCGGCATCGTGGTGGATTATTTCGGCGTGGCGCATCACCTAAAGGAAGCGCTGGCCGCCTATGCCGACGAAGACGTGCAGGGCGCGCTGGCCAGCCTGGACGATCTGGTGCCGGTGCTGCGCGACCGCCACCTGCGCGTGCTGGACCTGTTCCACCAGCGGGGTGTCGAGTCGCTGGACGACACCGCGGCCTGCGTGGAGGCGCTGCGCGACGAAAAGCTGCGGGCCGAGTTCTCGGTCAAGCTCAAGGCCTTACTGTCGACGCTCGACACGGTGCTGCCGCGCCCCGAAGGCCTGCCCTATGCGCGCGACGCCAAGCGCCTGGCCTACATCTACGCGCGGGCGCGCAGCAGCTACAAAGACACGCTGGAACTCGGCAAGGACGTGGGCGCCAAGGTGCGCAAACTCATCGACGACCACGTGATTTCGCTGGGCATCGACCCGAAGATCCCGCCGATCCAGCTCACCGACGCCGACTTCGACCGCCACGTGGCGCGCGCGCCCAACGCCCGCGCCAAGGCATCGGAGATGGAGCACGCGATCCGCTCGCACGTGCGCCAGCATGCCGACGAAGACCCGGTGCTCTACCGCAAGTTGTCCGACCGGCTGAACGACATCCTGCAACGCTCGGGCGACCACTGGGAAGAGATCGCCGCGCAGCTGCAGAAGATCACCGACGAACTGCGCAGCGGCAAGGCCGGCGCGGACGACGCCCCGGCCGACCTGCCGGCCCACTGCGCGCCCTTTTTGCGCACGGTGCTCGACGTGGTGAGCGCGGGCCAGGCGCCCACGCCGACCGAGCTGGTGCGCCTGAAGGACGTGACGGTCGAACTGGTCGAGCTGCTGGTGCAGGAACTGAAGAGCAACCGCAACATCTGGAGCCCGCACAAGCTGGTGGCGCAGGAGCAGCTGAGCGGCCGGCTGTTCAACCACCTGATGCGTCTGCGCCCGCCGCTGGTCGACGTCGACAAGGCCGGCGTGCTGGCCGACAAGCTGAAGGAACAGGCGCGCGCCAACCACGACAGGCTGGTGCAGCTATGACGCTGGTGGTGGACGACCTCCAACTGACGCTGCGGCAGAGCGCGCGCCGAACGACGCTGCAGATCACGGTCGAGCGCGAAGGCGAACTGGTGCTTTCCGCCCCGCCCGGCGTCGACGCGGAGCGGCTTCGCGCCTTCGTGCAGCAAAAGCGCCTGTGGATCTACACCAAGCTTGCCGAAAAAGACCGCCTGCAGCGGCCGGTGCCGCGCAAGGAGTTCGTGGACGGCGAAGGTTTTCTCTACCTCGGGCGCAGCCATCGGCTGAAGCGGGTCGAGCGGCAGGACGTACCGCTCAAGCTCGCGGCCGGACGCTTCTGCCTGCGCCGCGACGCCCTGCCCTCGGCGCGCGAACACTTCGTACGTTGGTACACCGAACGCGCCAAGGCATGGTTGTCGCGCCGCGTCGCCGAGTGGTCGGGTCGCATGGACGTGGCCCCGGCCGGCGTGAAGGTGCAAGACCTCGGCTACCGCTGGGGCTCCTGCGGCAAGGGGGAGTGGCTGTACTTCCACTGGAAGTCGATCCTCCTGCCGCCGCGCATGGCCGACTACGTGGTGGTGCATGAGATCGCGCACCTGCACGAACCGCACCACACGCCCGCGTTCTGGCTGCGCGTGGAACGCGCCATGCCGGACTATGCGCTGCGCAAGGCGTGGTTGGCGGAACGCGGGGTGGATGTCGAGGGTATCTAGACGCGCTCCTGGCCTCAGAACCGGTACGTTCCCGAAACCTGCACATTGCGTCCCTGACCCGGCGTGATCCAGCGATTGACGTGCAAGTGGCTCGAAACGAAGTACTCCTTGTCGAAGAGGTTTCGCAAGGCTACCTGCAGCTCGATGGACTGGCCGTTGTCCAGTTTCTTGGTCCAGCTCTGCACGAGGTCGAAGCGGGCGTAGCCCGGCAGGGTCGTGGTGTTGGCTTCGTCGGCGTAGCGCCGGCTCTGCACGTACACGCCCGCACCGGTTTTCCACTCCGGCGTCCACGCGTAGCGGCCCCAGAGGCTGAGCGTATGGCGCGCCACGTTGGGCACGGTCATGCCGCCGTAGACGGGATTGTTCTCGTACTTGGCATCGGTGTACGCGTAGCTCGCCGCGAGGTCGATACGTTCGGTGAGCGTGCCGGTGAGTGAAGCCTCGAGCCCCTGCGACCGGGCGGAGCCGGTCACGGTGAAGTCGAAGTTGTTGAGCGGCGTGCTTTGATCGGCGGCGATCATGTTGGTCTGGTTGAGCCGGTAGATCGCCACATCGCTCACCAGGTTGCCCTGGTTCCATGCCGCCTTCCAGCCGAGCTCGGCCTGGGCCGAGCGGCGCGAAGGCAGGGACTGGTTCGACGACGACGAGACCTGGTTGGGCGAGGTGCCGGTCGACACGTTCGCGTACACGGTGCCGGTGTCGGACAGCCGGCGCAGCAGCGCGAGCTTGGGTGACCAGCGCGACTCGTCGACGGGCTGGGTGCCGGCCGTGCCGTAGAGAAACTTCTGCTGCGTAAAACGCGTGCCCGCCACGAGCGACCATGCGCCGAAGTCGACCTGATCTTGCAGCGAGATGGCGGTGCTTTCCAGGTTCTCGGTGGTCAGCGACCGCGGGAGCAACGCCGCCGACACGGGTGCCGTGACGCGGCCGTAGACCGGATAGAACACGTTGATGCTCGGACTGGTCGACGCAGGCACCGACAGGGTCGGCTGGTTCAAGGTTTCCTTGTAGTAGTCGACCCCGAGGTAGAGCCTATGCTGCAACCCGCTCCACTGATGGTTGCTGGTGAGCGACGCGGTGGCCGAGTCGATGCGGCGATCGGTGCCGGGCTCCCAACTCGAAACCCGCGCCCAGGTGCCGGTCGGCTGGCCTGGCAGGGGGTTGCCGTTGATCAGGTTCTTGATGGACGTGGAACTGGCTTCGAGATGCGTGAGGTCGAGCGCGAGGCGCGTCGACCGCGTCAGCGCCACGTCGCCGTGCAGGTCGACGATGCGGTTGCTGGTGGTGGAGTCGCCGAAGGGCTCGCTCAGTTGTCGATCGCGCGGCACCGCCACCGGCCGGCCGTTCAACGCGGGGATGCCGTAGTCGGGCTGGTAGGTCTGGTTGGTGGCCTCGACGCCGGCACGCAAGTGGTAGCGGTCGCCATCGCTCTTGGCGATGCCGAACTTGATCCCGTCGAGCCGATCGCGCACATGGCGCCACTCACTGTTGTCCGAACGCGTGGCGGTCACGCGGGCGGCCAACTCGTTGTCTTGCGACAGCACGCGGTTCAGGTCGACCGAGGTCTCGAAGGCGCCGTGGCTGCCAGCCCCCAGCAACACGCTGCCGAAATTGGCCATCTGCGGCTGGCGGGTCACGATGTTGACGGTGCCTCCCGGCTCGCTGCGCACGCCGATGGCTGCGCCGGGGCCGCGCAGCACATCGACACTTTGCACGAAGGCTGGCACGTAGGGATAGTTGGACAAGCGCACCCCGTCGCGCAGCACGCGGTTGGACCCCGTGCCACTGTCGGTCACGGCCCCGCGCAGGATGAAGAACTGCGTGTGCGAACCGTTGAAGCCAGTGTCGGCCTGGGCACCCGGCACGTTGCGCAGAGCGTCCTGCAAGGTGGTGCCTCCCTGATCGCGAATGAGTTCAGCGGGCACCGAGGTGGCGGAAAACGGCGTGTCCAGGGCGTTGGCGTCAGTGCCCGTTGCAAGGCTGCCGGCGCGCTGAACCGGTTGGGTGGCGGGCGCGAGGACGGTGGTGACGGGCAGCGACGGCGTACTGGAAGGCACTGTCTGCGCCAGCACCGGCGCGGCGAGCCAGGGGAAGGCGACGCCGAGCGCAAGTGCCAAAGAAGTCTTGTTCATGTAAGGCCCGCGTTCAGTGTTTGTGCGCGGGTTGGGCAGCGCCGCCGGGCGCACCCAGGGCGCGCACCGGTGCGTTGACTTCCATCGATTGCCGCTTGCCGTCCTTGTCCTGGAAGACCAGCGTGACGGGCACCGTGTCGCCCACCTTCACTTGCTGCTTGAGGTCCATCAGCATGACGTGGTAGCCGCCCGGCGTGAGCTCGACCGGCTTGCCCGCGGGCAAGGCCACGGCGGGCACCTGGCGCATCTTCATGACGTTGTCCTGCATGGCCATTTCATGCACCTCGACCACGCCGGCCACGGGCGACGAGGCGCTGACGAGCTGGGAGTCGGTGGGCGACTGGAGCTGCGCGAAGAAGCCGGTGGCCTTCTGCTGCGGAACGGTCGAGCGGACCCACGGGTCTTTAAGGGTCACCTCGGCTTGCGCGCTGGCGGCGCCGACAGCGAGTGCGAGGGCCAGGAGAGTTTGGAGAGATGTGTGCTTCATTTCAATTTCCTTCGAGGGAGGAGATGGGTTGACGCGATCGGATCGTTCTGGCTCAGCGAATTCGACGCGAACGGAGATCTGCGATGCAGTTGGAGCTGTGAGAAGTCGCCACGGCCGCCACGATCGGCGTGCACGGCTCGCAACTTCGGGGCGCGAAAAAAGCGTGCTGCCGAAACCGCACGACCGACGGCGCGAGCCATCGGTGGTTGTCCGGCGCGCGTCAGGCGCGGTGCGGCGGGGCGCGGGGCTGCGCCTGGGCCCACGCGAAAGGAGTGCGCGTGGCGGAGAAGAAGATCGGCGGCAGCCCGAGCCGAACAGGGCTCAGCGGAAGTGCCGCCGCCGCAGCGGGCGGCATGCCGAGCTGCGCGAGGTGCGAGGAACAGTAAGGACAGTGAGCCTGCGCATGATCGACCGGCGCCTTCGTGGGTGCCGACGTGCCATCACGCGCGTCCGCCGCGTCGACCCACTTTGCGCCGAGCGAGGTACAGACTTCGATCCAACCGGCTGGCGTCGACCGAAACGCATGGCTCATGAGCGGCATCAACGAACTCATCACGATCGCCAGCATGGCGAATACGAGGGTGAGTTTCTTGGCCAGGCGGCTCGGGCGCATGGGGTGATTCTAGGGGCGGAGCCATGCTGCAAGCGGAGACGCGGGCCGCCACATCGACGCACCGTCGCTCACTTGCCTGAAAAATTCGCCGCGAAATACGCCAGCACGTCCAGGTCTCCCGCCGGCACCGAATTCAGCGCTTCGCTCATGGCGCGCGTGTAGCCCGGCCGGGTGCCGGACTTGTAGCCGTGAAGTGCGTCGCGCAGGTAGTCTTCCTTCTGGCCGCCGATGCGCGGCACGCCCTGCCCGCCGGCCAGGTCGGCGCCGTGGCAGAAGACGCACTTGTGCTGCTGGGCGAGCGATGCGCCCTGGGTCATGCGCGCCGCGTCGGGCGCCTTGGCGGGCGCGGGCGCCGCGACCGGCGCCAGCGTGCCGATGTAATCGGAGAAGCCCCGCAGGTCGGCGTCGGTCATGGGCTTGGCGAGCGCGACCATCGCCTCGTTGGTGCGCCGCCCCTCGCGGAAGAGAAAGAGCTGCGTGATCGTGTAGAGCGAATGCTGGCCCGCGAGCACGGGCGTGCCGGCCACGTCGCTTCGACCATCGGCACCGTGGCATGCGGCGCAGACCGTGCGAAAGCGCTCCGCGTAG
>JAHJOG010000088.1 GCA_018820395.1 Gammaproteobacteria bacterium
CCCAGGCCCTCTCTGCGCTGCCCGGCGTGAAGGGGCTGGTCTTCGTCGGCTTTCCGCTCCACCCGGCCGATGCGCCGTCGACGCGCCGCGCCGAGCATCTGCGCGACGTCGCCGTGCCGATGCTCTTCGTCCAGGGCACGCGCGACGCACTGGCCGACACGGCCCTGGTCCGCCAGGTCACCGCGACCCTGGGAGAACGAGCCACGCTGATGAACGTCGCCGAAGCCGACCACGCGTTCCACGTGCTGAAGCGCTCCGGCCGCACCGATGCCGAGGTGCTGGCCGAGGTGGTGGACGGTGTCGCGGCGTGGATGCGGGCGCGCTGAGTACCAAGCGGCGCGGTCCGGCTCGGCTCAGCTCGCCTCGGTTCGACCGAGGATTCCCTTGGCCACCGTGTTGCGCTGGATCTCGCTGGTGCCGGTGACGATGCGATCAAGGGGCAATGGCATGCTCCTTGCACGCCAACGGGGAAGCTTTCGCACAATGCCCCTCGATGAACCCCTCCTTCTTGCAGACGCCTGACACTTCACGCTACGCGCTGCGCCGCCTCAGCGCACCCACCTGCCTGCTCGACGGCGAATTCCCCGCGGCGCGCACCGAAGGCCTTTCCGCCGTCGACCTGCTGATCGAGCAGGGCCGCATTGCCGGCATCGAGCCCGCGGGCACGTTGCCGGCCGAACTCGGGCCCGACCTGGACGCCTCGATGGTGCTGCCCGGCATGGTCGATTGCCACACGCACCTCGACAAGGGCCACATCTGGCCGCGCCAGCCCAATGCCACGGGCGACGGCGCCGGCGCGGCCAAGGCGACCATGACCGACCGCAGCGCGCACTGGTCCGCCGAGGACGTGCGCCGTCGCATGGAATTCGGGCTCGCGACCGCGCATGCCAAGGGCGTGGTGGCGATCCGCACGCACCTCGACTCGGTGGCGCCGCAGGCGTCGATCTCGTTCCCGGTGCTGCGCGAGGTGCGCGAGCGCTGGGCCGGCCGCGTGGAGCTGCAGGTGTCGTCCATCGCGCCGCTCGACATCTTTCTCGGCGACGAAGGGCGGCAGCTGGCCGACATCGTGGCCGAAAGCGGCGGCCGCCTGGGCGCCGTCACGCGCTTCGCGAAGCATCCCGACAACCCGGTGCCGCCCGAGCTCGACGATGCGCTGGCGCGTCTCTTCACGCTGGCGATGGAGCGCGGGCTCGACCTCGACCTGCACGTCGACGAATCGACAGACCCGCGCGCACGCACGCTGATCCATGTCGCGCAGATGGCGCTGAAGAAGGATTTCCAGGGCCGCATTCTTTGCGGCCACTGCACCGCGCTGGCGCTGCAGACCGACGACTACATCGCATCGACCATCGCCGCCTGCCGCGACGCGCACATCGACATCGTGAGCCTGCCGACGGTCAACATGTACCTGCAGGACCGCAGCCCCGAAGCGCGCACGCCCCGCTGGCGCGGCGTGACCACGCTGCATGAGATGAAGGCCGCCGGGCTGCGCGTGGCGGTGGCTGGCGACAACTGCCGCGACCCCTTCTACGCGTACGGCGACCACGACATGCTCGACACCTTCACGCAGGCCGTGAAGATCGGCCACCTCGACCACCCACTCGGCGACTGGATCCGCGCAGCCACCGAAACGCCGGCCGCGATCATGGGCATCGACCGCGGCCGCATCGAGGTCGGCTCGCGCGCCGACCTGCTCGTGCTCAAGGCGCGCAGCTATTCGGAAATGCTGGCCCGCGCGCAGTTCGACCGCACGGTGATCCGCGACGGCAAGGGCATCGACACCACGCTGCCGGACTATCGGCTGCTCGATGATCTGGTGATGGGCTGAGATGGCCTGAGCCGGGCGACGGCCGTCAGAGCGCGGCCAGCCTCCCGAGCGACTTCGCATTGGCGCTGCAGATGCGACGGAACGCGGCGCTGATGCGCGCGTCCACTGCGGCGAGCTTCCAGAACGCGACCGCAGCCGTGGCTGCGTCGCGCCATGCGGCGGCATCCGCCGGCAGCGGCAGCTGTGGCGCGTAGCTGCGCTCCGCCAGTTCGACGCCGCGCACCGGCGCATACATCATGGGCAGCATGTCGTAGACCGGCGCGATCTGAAGACCGTGGCCCTTGGCGTCATGCGTCGGTTGAAAAGACAGGTTGCCGTCGTGCATGTCGGTGTTCCCGATGAGCTGGCCGAAGAACCAGACGCGACGGATGCGCTCGATCTGCGTTGCTGGCAGCCAACCTCGCTCCTGCAGCGCCGCGGCCGCCTCGGGCCAGGGCCGGCCCGCCGCTCCGACGAACGCATGGTTCAGCGAGGCCCAGCTCGCCGATGCGGAGCGGCCGAGCGCGCCATGCCGGTCGTACCGGTCTACTTCGAGGAAAGTTCGGCCTCCGTGCTCGTGGATGGCAGAGCGAACGCATGCGATGCCGGCGTGCGCTTGGAGCGCGATGCCTGCGAGGTGCTCGCACACCAGCAGATCGGACCAGCGCCGCGTGCCGGGTGACTTGTCAGAGCCGGAGAACTTCACCAGCACGTGCTGCGTTGCGCCACCCGCGCGCTGCCGTACCGTGGTGAACTTCGGAAACTCGCCGCCCGCCGACGAGCCGGCCACGCCGTGCGCGAGCGCCTGGGCGGCCAGCTCGGGGTACGCCCAGGCCACGTCGGCGTCTGTCGAAGCTTCGGCAGACCGGCTCGCGGTGAGGCGCTGAACCTTGTCGAGCCACCGCCGGCACGCCGCCGCCCCGAGCAACAAATCGCCCGGTGCGTCGTCGCCGAGGAGCGAAAGCGCATGGAGCGCGTCGTCGTCCGACCAGGTGGCCGGGTCTTCGCTGACCTGCAGCAGGGTCGCGTGGTTTCGCGCGAAATGCCGCCCCAGGAATCCTTGCGGCCGCATGTCCTGGATCGGATAGGGAAGCCCTTCGAACCAACCGTCCTTCATCGCGTCATCCAGCGGCCAGCCCAGGCGGTCGGGCGTGTCGATTACCGTTCCGTCGGGGTGCACAAGGTGCATGTCCGCAATGTGATGAAGCCGCCCATCGGCGTCGATCCGGTAGAGCGGAAGCGCAAGAAGCGAGCCGCGCAACGCGCGCCGGGCCGCGTAGTGCGTGCGACGGCCGCTGCCGCGCTTGACGATGGCGCCCCCCGCGGCCTTGACCGCACGGCTCAGCGTGGGCCGGCTGGCCTTCATGAGCTGGGCAAGCCGACTGGCGGAAAGCGGCCCGTGGGCGCGCAGCAGACTCACGGGATCGGCGGGCATGGTGAAACGATTTCTGGTGCTTGGTTTTCCTCGAAACTAGCTCGTGAATGCCAAGAATGCAAGCTCTGCGTGAAACGATTCGTGAAACGATTCTGACGGAGCGAGTGTCGTCAGTGGCCTAAGGCCCAGTTCTCGATCCTGAGTCCCGCGACACGGGCGAAATGCCGTGTGTTGTTGGTGATCAAGGTGGCATCGAGCGCCATCGCATGGCACGCGATCATGGTGTCCATTGCACCGATCGGAGTGCCGCCCTGCTCCAGCGAAGCAGCGACGATGCCGAAAGCATCGGCGGCCGCATCGTCCCAGGCCACGCACCGAACACTGCCAAGAAACGATTCGATCAGTTTCGCGAGGCGCGGAGCGGCGTCGCGCTTGCGTCGTAGCCCGAAGAGCAGTTCGCCGCGTGTGATGGCCGAGACGCAGATCTCAGTCGGCTGACATTGCGCGATGCGTCTGTCCAGGCCGGGGTGCGTGCCCTTGAGCAGATAGCTTGCCGTATCTGTATCGAGCATGAAGAGCGGCATTACTTCGGCTCGCGGGGACGCAATGCATCATTGAGCGGGCGCGATTGCATGTAATCCGGAGGCGCGGGCTCCTGAGCCCGCAACTGCAGAAAATCTTCCCAGGTTCCCAGCGGCGTTGCCGAGAGCATCAGGACACCCGTGGCCGCGTCCTTGCGTACGAACACTTCTCCCACTCCCTCAGGAAAGCGAAAGTCGGCCGGCAAGCGGACCGCCTGGCTGGCGCCGTTCATGAAGACTTTCGCTGTGCGTTGTTTGGTCGCCATGGCTTTCTTCCGATGAATATATATTCGAGTATATATTTTCGGTCAATGGTTGTCCCGCGGAATCCCGAAAGTGGTGTGGATCCTCTGGTACTTGACCGCGGGCTTGAGCACCATGCCTTCGGACAGTTCGTCGACGATGCCGCGCTGGATTTCCTGCCACGGCGTCTGGCTCGGCGGAAAGCGGTAGCCGCCGGCGGCGTCGAGCTTGGCGCGCCGTGCTTCGAGCTCTTCGGGAGGCACCAGCATGTTGGCGGTGCGCTTCTTGAGGTCGATGCGCACGCGGTCGCCGGTCTGGAGCAGCGCGAGCGCACCGCCGGTGGCGGCCTCGGGCGAGGCGTTGAGGATCGACGGTGAGCCCGATGTGCCCGACTGCCGCCCGTCGCCGATGCAGGGCATCGCGGTGACGCCCTTCTTGATCAGGTAGGCGGGTGCGCGCATGTTGACCACCTCGGCCGCGCCGGGATAGCCGACCGGCCCGACGCCGCGCATGAAGAGGACGCTGTGCGCGTCGATCTTCAGTTGGGGGTCGTCGATGCGGCGGTGGTAGTCCTCCGGCCCGTCGAACACCACGGCCGGGCCTTCGAAGGCCATCGGGTCGGCCGGGTTCTCCAGATAACGCTGGCGGAACTCGGGCGTGATCACGCTGGTCTTCATGATGGCCGAGTCGAACAGGTTGCCGCTGAAGTTGAGGAAGCCCGCGTCCTTCAGCATCGGCTTGCCATAGGCGAAGATCACCTTGCGGTCGGTGGTGAAGCGGCCTTCGCAGTTGTCCTTGAGCGTCTTGCCGTTGGCGGTGATGGCGGGCTTGATCTTGCCGCGGGCCACGAGTTCGGCGACCACCGCCGGCACGCCGCCGGCGCGGTAGTAGTCCTCGCCCAGGTACTCGCCCGCGGGCTGCAGGTTGACCAGGAGCGGGATCTTGTAGCCGATCTTTTCCCAGTCGGCGTTGTCGAGCTCGACGCCGACGTGGCGCGCGATGGCGTTCAGATGGATCGGCGCATTGGTCGAACCGCCGATGGCGGAGTTGGCGACGATGGCGTTCTCGAAGGCCTCTCGCGTGAGGATGTCCGAAGGCTTGAGGTTCTCGCGCACCATCTCGACGATGCGCCGGCCGGTCATGTAGGCCATCTCCTGGCGGTCGCGGTAAGGCGCCGGAATGGCCGCGCTGCCGGGCAGCGTGAGCCCGAGCACCTCGGCCAGCGAATTCATGGTCGAGGCCGTGCCCATGGTGTTGCAGTGGCCGGTGGAAGGTGCGGACGACGCCACCAGCTTCAGGAACTCGGCGTAGCCGATCTTGCCGGCGGCCATCAGCTCGCGCGCCTTCCAGATGATGGTGCCGGAGCCGGTGCGCTCGCCCTCGTGCCAACCGTTGAGCATCGGCCCCGAGTTGAGTGCGATGGCCGGGATGTCGACCGTGGCCGCGGCCATGATCTGCGCCGGCGTGGTCTTGTCGCAGCCCGTGGTGAGCACCACTCCGTCGAGCGGATAGCCATACAGCACCTCGACCAGCGAGAGGTACTGCAGATTGCGGTCGAGCCCTGCAGTCGGGCGCTTGCAGGTTTCCTGGATCGGGTGGATCGGGAACTCGAAGGGAATGCCGCCGGCATCGCGGATGCCGTCGCGCACGCGATCGGCCAGCACCAGGTGGTGCCGGTTGCAGGGCGCGATGTCCGACCCGGTCTGGGCGATGCCGATGATCGGCCGGCCCGACTGCAGTTCGTCGAAGCCCAGCCCGAAGTTCATGGTCCGCTCGATGTAGAGCGCGGTCATGTCGGCGTTGTCCGGGTTGTCGAACCAGGCCTGCGAGCGCAGCTTGAGCGGCTTCTTGGCCAGTTCGGCAGCGGCTTTCACGGCGGCCTTGGCCGCCGCCTTGGGGCCGGACTTGCGCGGCTTGCTCTTCGGCGAGAGGGTGGTGTCTTTCTTGCTCACAGCATGCCCTTGAGAGTCTGGTCGGCGTCGGGCCGGGCCTTGCAATCGTCGATGTATTCGCGAACGATGTCCGAGAACTTCTGGTGCGGCTTGAGGCCGAGCCGCGAGGCGCGCTCGGCCGAGGCGCCGCCGGGCCAGTTGGCCACGATGCCGGCGATGCGCTCGTCGCGCTCGAAGCGCACCCGCGCGCGCACCTGGGCGCCGGCCACTTCTTCCAGCGCGTCGAGCATGTCGCTCACGCGCACATTGAGCGCCGGCAGGTTGAGGGCGGTGCGTCCGCAGAAGGTCTCGCGCGTCGCCTCGTACACGGCGATGAGCCCGTCGACCGTGTGCGATGGCGAGGACATCGGGTGCGACACGTCGGCCGACACCGGGCAGATCGATTCGACGCCCGCCAGCGGCTCGCGGATGATGCCGCTGAAGAAGGACGACGCGGCGCCGTTGGGCCGGCCGGGCCGCACGGTGACCGTCATGAGCCGCGCGGCGCGGCCGTCGAGATAGCCCTTGCGCGTGTAGTCGGCGATGAGCTGCTCGCAGATGAACTTCTGGATGCCATAGGACGTTTGCGGCACGGGCAGCGTGTCGTCGGTGACGATGCGCGGCATCGGGTGCGCCGGGTCGGGGCCGAACACGGCCACCGAACTCGAGAAGACGAAGCGCGTGACCTTGCCGCCGGCGTTCACGTTGGCGCGCAGCGCGTCGAGCAGCGCGCGCGTGCTGTCGAGGTTGGAGCGCAGGCCCAGGTCGAAGTCGAGTTCGCATTCGCCCGAGACGGCGGACGCGAGATGGAACACGCCATCGAACGATTCGGTGCGCAGCGCGTCGGTCTGCTCGAGCAGCGGGCCGGTGCGCACTTCGACGCGCGGATCGGCGCTCAGCTCGGTTGGGGGCGGCGCGATGTCCGTGAGCACGACGCGTTCGATCTGGCGCCGTCCAGCGCGCCGCGCTGCAGCAGCGTGCGTGCGAGGCGCGCGCCGACGAAGCCGCCGCCGCCGGTGATGAGGAG
>JAHJOG010000089.1 GCA_018820395.1 Gammaproteobacteria bacterium
GACGGCGCGCTCGATGGTTCGGACAGCCTCGTCATGCCGTCCGCGTTGATGCTGGACGACGCCGAGATAATGCAGCGCGTCGGCGTTGCCGGCCTGCGCATCGAGGGCCTTTCGATAAAGCCGCTCCGCCGCGTCCAGTGCCATCGCGGCCACCGGATGCTGCTGGCCCTTGATCGCCACGCCGATGGTGTCGACGAGGCTTCGCACGGCGGCCTCGCGCACGGCGGGTGGCAAATCTCCGTGGCGCAGCGTGGCGGCGAATTCGGCGAGGGCGAGCGCCGGCGGACTCATGGGCGACGCAGAACTTCGCCCAGCGCCCGTTCGAGCGACGCGGCGCCCTCGGCGATTCGCTCTCGTGCGGCATGCAGAAACTCGCGGTGTTCGCCGACGCGCTGCTGCAGCGCCTGCACCTGCTCGCGCACCGAGGCCGGCGCCGGACCGCCCGCGCTGCGCTGGTGCAGGCCGGCGACCGGATCGGTCAGCGCCTTCAGATCCGGCGGCCGCTGTCGGAGTCGCTCGATGGCTTCGGCAGACAGTCCGGCGCTGGCTGCGGCGCGCTGGATGTCGTCCGACGTCAAGTGGGCCGGCCCTTCGCCGCGCTGCTGCAGCGGCTCGACCAGGTGATGCATGAGCCGATGCGCTTCACGGAACGACATTCCGTCGGGTCCGACCAGGCCATAGACGAGCTGGGTCGCGACGATCCAGTCGTCGTGGCATCCGGCGGCCATGCGCGCGGTGTCGAGGCGCAGGCCGGGCAGGGCGCGGGCCAGCAGTTGCACGCCCAGCCGCAAGCGCGGCAGGCAGGCCATGAGCCGGTTGCCGGCGTGGATCAGCCCGTCGCCCACCAGCGGCACGGCACCGCCGTGCAGTTGCGCTACGTCGATCCAGGCGCCCTGCAGCGCCGCCGACAGCGGGCGCAACTGGCGCAGCGCATAGGGATTGCGCTTCTGCGGCATCGCGTAGCTGGTGCCGGACATCGCGTCGGAAAACGAAAGAAAGCCGAACTCGTTGCTGGCCCAGAGGTGCAGGTTCGTGCCCGTGCGGGCCAGGTGGTTGCCCACGCTGGCCAGCGCAGACAGCACCTGAAGTTCGGCGTCGAGGCTCGAGTAGGCATAGAGCGAGTTCTCGGCCAGCCGGTCGAAGCCGAGCCAGCGCGCGACGCGGGCCCGGTCGATGGGCCAGGGCGGTGGCACGATCTGGCCGCACGCGCTGCGCGCCGCACCCAGCGAGTCCATGGCGGCGTGCAACCGGTCGCTGTCGGCGGCCAGGGCCTCGGCGGTGGCTGCCAGCCAGTAGCCGAAGGTCACCGGCTCCGCGCGTTGCGCCCAGGTGTGGTACGGCATGAGCGCGTCGGCATGGCGCTCTGCGAGTTCGGCGAGGCATTGCCGCAGGTCCAGCACGTCGCCGGCGAGCGCGAGCAGTTCGTCGCGGTTGGCCAGTTGGCGTGCGACCAGTTCGCATTCCTGGCGCGAGCGTCCGGCGCCGAGCCAACCTGCGGTCTCCGGCCCGAGCTGCGCCGTCAACACGCGCTCCAGGCTGGGTTGCAAGCCGTCGAGCGCGGGGTCGAACGGGACCTCGTCCAGGCCGGCCTCGCGCAGATCGTGCAGCGCCTGCAAGAGCGGCCGGCCGCGCTCCGCCGGCACCAGGCCGGCTTGCACCAGCATCAAGACGTGGGCAAGGCTGTAGCGCACCAGCTGCGGCAGCACGCGGTCGTTGTGCTCCCATTCGAGCGCGAACGATGCGACGAGGAGTGGGTCTTGGGGGGTGTCGGACATAGCAGGTGCGAAACGAGAAAACGCCAGACGCTATGCGGCGGCCCGATCGTTTCGCACGGGACGATCGGCACGATCGGCGTCGGCCATCGTCCCATTCCGCTCTTCGCGATTCCCGCGAACGTCGGTGGACAGCGCAGCGCCTTGTCCAGCCAGGCGCCCGCTGATCAGGCATTCGGCCAGGTTGCCTCCCGACAGATAGAGAAAGCCCCAGATGCTGCCCAGCTCGCCGGCGACGTACAGCCCGTCGATCGGCTGGCCGAAGGTGTCCAGCACGCGTTGGCCGGTGTCGTGGACCAACGCGCCCTGCGTGTTGGAGACCACCGGCCATACGTGCCCGAAGTAGTAGGGCGGCGTCGAGATCGGCAAGCGCGTGTTGGCGGGGCGGCCGAAGGGGTCGGGCGCGCCGGAAGCGCAGGCGGCGTTCCAGCGCGCGAGCGTTTCGTTGAGTTCGGCCGGCGGCACTTGCATCTGCTGCGCCAGCGCTTCGAGGCTGTCGGCGCGCTGCAGGATGCCGAGTTCGACTTCGCGCAGGTTGTCTTCGCTCCAGTCGTAGGGAGCGATGTGCGGGTCGTTGGTGTAGGAACGCGCCACCGGGTATCGCTGGCGCCCGACCTCGTCGAACAGCAGGATGGCCGGCAGCGCGGAAAAGCGCTGGCGCGTGGCGTCGTAGCGGTCCATGCCGCGGTGGCCGGTGTCGTGCAGGTAGGGCTCGTATTCGTTCATGAAGCGCTGGCCGCCGCGGTCCAGCAGGATCCACGTCATCGGCACGCCGCCCTGGTCTTTTTCGGGCGTCCAGTCCGGCAGCTTCTTGGTGCGGATGCCGAAGGGGTAGCTGTCGTCGACGTGGCGGAATCCGTAAGTGCCGTGGAAGTGCCACATGTGCGAGAGCTCGGCGCCGAGCGCCTGGGCCATGCGAAATCCGTCGCCGGTATTGCCCAGCGTCGAGGCGGGCAGCACCGGCCGCATCTGCCAGTAGCGCTTCTGCATCTCGGTGCCGGCCTCGAAGCCGCCGCAGGCCAGCACCACCCCGCCGCGCGCCAGGATGCGTCGCGGCCCTTCTGCACCGGGCACCTCGACGCCGATCACGCGGCGGTCCGCATCGGTGAGCAGTTTCAGCACGGGGGTGGACAGGCGAACTTCGATCGTCGGGCGCGACCGCACCTGGTCGTCGATGAGCTTGAAGGCGTTGATGCCGGCGCCCAGCGAGCGCGCATGGGGATAGTCGCGGCGCGGGTCGAAGTCCGGCACGTGGCTGATCTCCAGGAACTGGAAGGCCTCGCAGCCCGCGAACGGATAGTTCGCCGGCCGGTCGAGCGCCTTGACGGTGGCGCCGCTGGCCCGCGCCAGCGCGTGGATGAATTCGGGCAGCGCGGCCATCGCGCGGGCCATGGCCTGCAACTGCTCCGACGGAATGCTGCCAGCGTTGGTGGCCTCGAGATAGGTGAGTGCCTTGGCCTCGTCGAGCGCCACGCGAAAGCCGCCGCCCGAGCAGATGGGATACCTCCGGGCACGGCCATCTTTTCGAGCAACAGCACCTGCGCGCCGGCATCTGCCGCGGCAATGGCGGACGCGCCACCGGCGAAGCCGTAGCCGATGACGATGACGTCGGTGGATTCGGGGATGTCTGCGGGGCGCCTTGCGTCCTTCGGGGTTGGCTCGTTCACTGCAGTCCTTCGTCAGCCGCGAAACGCGTCGATGCCGGTCAGCTCGCGGCCCTGGATGAGGCCGAGGATACCGGGCGTGCCGTCGGGAATGGCGATGGTACGGATGTCGCGCGCCATTTGCTCCAGCCCGAGTTCGCGGCTCAGGCCCATGGCGCCGTGGATGCGCATCGCGAGCGCCACAGCGCGGTCGCACGCGTCGACCGCGTAGCGCTTGGCGAGTGCAGAAGGTCCGTTGGCGCGCTCGCCGCGGTCGATCGCCGACAGGGCGTGGTAGCAGACCAGCCGGCTGGTGAGTACCAGGGCTTCCATGTCCGCGAGGTCGGTCTGGATGGCCTGGAACGCGCCGATCGGCCGGCCGAACTGCTTGCGCACGGTGGCGTATTCACGCGCCATGTCGAGTGCGTGCTGCGCGAGGTGCACGGCCATCAAACCGACGGCAGGCCGGTTGGCCAGCCATGTGATGGTCAGGAGCTTGGCGGTGTCGTCGTTGTCGGGACAGACGTTGGTGGCCGGGATCCGGCAGCGGTCGAACAGCACTTCGCCCAGCGGCGCCTGGCGCAGGCCCATCATGTCGACCTCGCGCGTCTCGAAAGGCGATTCGGCCCGCTCGACCAACACGCGCGCCATCCGGTGGCCGCCCTTGCCGTCGAGCATACGGCAGGTGACATACATGAGGTCGCAGACGGTGGCGTTCGAGATCCACTGCTTGCGGCCGGTGAGCACGTAGCCGTCGCCTTCGGGCTCGGCGGTGGTCTTGATGCCGCGCGGGTCGGAGCCGCAGTCGGGCTCGGTGCTGCCGGTGGCGCCGATCTTGCGGCCGGCCATCAGGTCGGGAACGAAGCGTTCGCGCTGCTCGGGCGTGCCGCCGAAATGAATGCGCGTGGTCGTGGCCTCGTGGGGTTGCACGATCAGGCCGACGGTGGGCGGCAACTGCTCCCAGATCAGGCCGTACTCGAGCATGCTCAGGCCCGCTCCGCCGCCGCTTTCGGGGATGCGGGCGGAAGTGAGGCCGAGGTCGGCTGCTTTCTCGAGCAGCTGCAGAACCGTCTCGCGTGTGAGCGGCTTGTCGCGGTCATGGCGGGCCAGAAGCGGCTGCACGAACTTTTCGCTCATGCGTTCGGCAGCGTCGACCAGCATGCGCTGGTTCTCGTCGAGGGCGAAGTCCATCGAAGGCCTCCTGGAACTCAGCGCGCGGGCTGGCCGGCACCGACCTGCACCACCACGCGACCCACGGTCGAGACGTTGAAGAAGGCGTCCATCCGACTGTCGAGTTCCTCGAAGGCGATGGGGCGGGCGATGGCGTCGAGATGGCTCGGCTTCAGGTCGGTGGCCATGCGTTGCCAGAGGCGCTGCCGCTCGGGCATCTTCAACTGGCGAGACACGTTGATGCCGAGCACGTCGACCGAGCGCAGCACGAAGGGCAGCACGGTGGACTGCAGGTCCACTTCGACCATGCCGGCGATCGCCACCTTGCCGTGCGGCATGGTGTGGGCCAGCAGGCGGTCGAGCATGCGGCCGCCGACGTTGTCCAGCGCGGCGGCGAAGGGCGGGCCGCTCACCATCGAGGAGGTGTTGCCGTACAGCGTGTCGCGGTGCATCACACGGGCCGCCCCGATCGACTGAAGGAAGTCGGTCTGCTCGGGCTTGCCCGAGATGGCGACCACCTCGTAGCCCTTGCCGGCCAGCATGTCGACGGCCAGGCTGCCGACACCGCCGGATGCCCCCGAGACAGCGACCGGGCCATCGCCGGGTGCGAGGCCAGCCTTTTCCAGCCGGTCGATGGCCAGCGCTGCGGTCAGGCCCGAGGTGCCCAGGCCCATCGCTTCGAAGAGCGAGAGGCCGTCGGGCAGCGGGACGATCCAGTCGGCGGGCACACGCGCGTATTCCGCGTAGGCGCCGTCATGCTCGGTGCCGAGCTTGTAGTTGGTGACGGCCACCTTGTCGCCGGGCTTGAAGCGTTCGTCCGCCGAGCTGACCACTTCGCCCGACAGGTCGACGCCGGTGACGCAGGGCCTTTCGGTGCGCACGTTGCGGCCGACGCCACGCGCGGCCATCGCGTCCTTGTAGGTGATGGCCGAGTAGGCGGTGCGGATCAGCACCGGCCCCGGGTCGATGTCGTCCAGCGTGAGGGTTTCGAACTTGCAGACGGCCTTGCCGTCGATGGTGTGAACGCGAAATGCCTTGAATGCTTGCATGGTGGATTCGTTGTAAAGGTGGGTCAGGACGTCTCGGCGACGGTGCGCGGCTGCGAGTCGCAGACCACCACGCCTTCGGCGGCGAGCTCGTCGATCTGCAGGTCGGTGAGGCCGCCGATGCGGGCGAGCACGGCGCGGGTGTCCTGCCCGTTGCGGTGGCCGGCAAAGCGGATCTGCCCGGGGGTCATGGACATCTTGGGAACGACGCCGGCCAGCGTGACGGAGCCGAGGTCGTCGTCGGGCACCTTCACCAGCATCTCGCGCGACTCGAAGTGCGCGTCCTGGTAGATGTCGGCCATCGCGAAGATGCGGCTGGCCGGCACGTCGGCCGCGTCAAGTGCGGCTTGCAGCGTGGCAAGGTCGTGCGCCTGGGTCCATTGCGTCACGAGCGCTTCGACTTCGGCCTCACGGAGGTTGCGCGCGGCCTGGGTCGCGTAGCGCGGGTCGGCGCCGAGCGCCGGCTGGCCCATCACGCCGGCCAGCCGGCGGAACACGCTGTCGGCCAGGGCGGCGATGTGGATGTGTTGCCCGTCGCGGGTCGGGAACAGCGTGTTGGGCGCACTGTTGGGCAGGCGCGCGCCGGAGCGCATGCCACCGCGGCCGGTTTTCTCGTAGGCCGGCACGTAGGCTTCCATGAAGCTGAAGGCGGATTCGATCAGCGATGCGTCCACGCACTGGCCCTGACCGGTCTTTTCGCGCACCAGCACAGCCATGACGGTGCCCAGCGCGGCATAGAGGCCGGCGATGTAGTCGGTGAGTGGAATCGCGACGCGCGAGGGCGGGCGGTCGGCGTCGCCGATCATGTGGCGCAGGCCGCTCATGGCTTCGCCGATCACGCCGTAGCCGGGCTTGTGGCGGTAGGGGCCGGTCTGGCCGAAGCCGCTGATGCGCGTCATGACGATGTCCGGGCGCAGCGCGGTGAGCCCGGCGTAGCCGAGGCCCCATTTCTCGAGCACGCCGGGGCGGAAGTTCTCCACCACGATGTCGAAGCTCGGGATCAGTTGCTTGAGCAGTTCGAGGGCCTTCGGCTTCTTCAGATCCAGCGTGGCGATTTCCTTGTTGCGTGCGATGGTCGCGGCATAGAGCGACTTGCCGTCCACCGTCTCGCCGAGCTGGCGGATCGGATCGCCTTCGACCGATTCGATCTTGATCACCTCCGCGCCGAAGTCGGCCAGGAGGCGCGTGCAGAACGGCCCGGCGGCGGTGGAGCCGAGTTCGAGCACGCGATGTCCTGCCAGCGGGCCGCGTCGCGCCATTTCGGCGATGAGGCCGTTCGGCCCACGTTCGGAAAAGTCGTCGGCCAATGTCTCGGTTCCCATCATTGCTGCATGCCCCACTTGCGCACCGAAATGCGCTCCAGGTAGGCGAAGCAGACGTTCTCGATCACGAAGCCGATGGCGATGACGATCAGCAGCCCGGCGAACACCGACGGGATTTCGAGCTGGTTCTTGCTTTCGTAGATGAACCAGCCGAGCCCGCCCGAGCCCGAGCTCACGCCGAACACCAGTTCGGCGGCGATCAGCGTGCGCCACGCGAAGGCCCAGCCGATCTTGAGTCCGGCCAGGATGCTGGGGAAAGCCGCCGGAATCAGGATCTTGGCCACGTACGAAAAGCCCGTGAGCCCGTAGTTGCGGCCGACCATGCGCAGCGTGCTCGACACCGAACGAAAGCCCGAGTGGGTGTTCAGCGCCACGGCCCAGAGCACCGAATGCACCAGCACGAAGACGATGCTGGCCTGGCCCAGGCCGAACCAGATCAGCGTCAGCGGCAGCAGCGCGATGGCCGGCAGCGGGTTGAACATCGAGGTCAGCGTTTCGAGCAGATCGGTGCCGATGCGCGTGGTGATCGCCGTGGTGGCCAGCAAGGCGGCGAGCACGATGCCGATCGCGTAGCCCGTGAGCAATATCTTGAGCGAGGTCATCATCCGCGCGGTGAGTTCGCCGCTCAGCGCTGCGTCGGCAGCAGCCTTGAGCGTGGCACCCAGCGTGGGAAACAGCAAATCGTTGTCGACCTGGCGCGCGTAGACCTCCCACAGCAGCGCCAGCAGGAGCAGCAGCACGGTCTTGCGCAGCCAGCCCTGCGCGTAGAGCCGGTCCCACAGGCCCAGCGGTTTTTCGACCACGCCGACCGTGGCGGCCGGGCGCGTTCGAACGAATTCCTCACGCATGGTGAACGTCTGGTTCATGGTCGGTTTCCACTTCGTTCTCGAACAGCATTTCGTGAATGCGGCGGCTCAGCGCCTTGCCGGTGACGGGGTCCGGGTCATCCTGGCCGGTGCTGTTGAGCAAGGCCTTGACCTGCCCCGGATGGGGCGACAGCAACAGGATGCGGTTGCCGATCAGCACCGCCTCGGGAATTGAATGGGTGACGAAGATCACCGTGAAGCGCGTCTCGTCCCAGAGCTGCAGCAGCTCGTCCTGCATCTTGCGGCGGGTGAGGGCGTCCAGCGCGGCGAAAGGCTCGTCCATCAACAGGATGTCGGGCTCCATCGCCATGCCGCGTGCGATCGCCACGCGCTGCTTCATGCCGCCCGACAGCGTGTGGGGATAGCTGTCGGCGAACTTCGTGAGGTTGACCTTGTCGATGTAGTGCATTGCGCGCTCGCGCGCTTCGGCACCGGCGAGCCGCTTGCTCGCAGTCAGCGCGAACTCGACGTTCTGCCGCACCGTTTTCCAGGGCAGCAACTGGTCGAATTCCTGGAACACCATGACCCGGTCGGGGCCCGGTCCGGTCACGGCCCGGCCCTTGAGCAGGATGTCGCCTTCGACCGGCGCGATGTAGCCGCCCACGGCCTTCAGCAGGGTGGACTTGCCGCAACCCGAGGGGCCGAGAAGCACGAAGCGGTCCGAAGGCTCGACCTGGAAGTCGACGCGAAAAGTGGCTGTGACCAGGTGGTCTCGCGTCTTGTATTGCAGGCTCACGCCGCGGACGTCGAGCAGGGGCGATGTGCCGGGGCTCATCTCAGCTCCCCTTCAGGTCGTGCGCGATGGGAAAGAAGAGGTCCTTCCACGACGCGGCCTTGTTCTTGACGCGCCCCGTGCTGTTCAGGAATTCGGCCACGGGGAACGTGGCGCTCGGCCGCAGATGGAACCCGATCTTGGGGTTGTTGAGCATGGCGACGATGTCTTCGACCGGCGTCTTCTCCTTGGTGATGTCGAGGTAGATGCGCGCGGCGCGCGGCTTGTCCTTGGCAATCATGTCCATGGCTTCGCCCATCGCGTCGACCACGCTGCGGACGATCTTGGGGTTGCCTTCGACGTAGTTCTTGGTCGCGTACAGCGCGATCAGCGTCGCGGGACCGCCGTAGACGTCGTAGCTGTCGAGCACTTCGTGGATGCCGGGCGTGCGCAGCTCGGCGAAGTCGTAAGGCGCGGCGGTGAAGTGCGAGTTGATCTCGCTGCGACCGGACATGAGCGCCGCAGCGGCATCGGGGTGCCGCATGGCCACCGTGAACTTGTCGAGCCTTTCATACGACTCGATGCCCCACTTCTTGGCGGCCGCCATTTGCAGCGTCACGGCCTGCATCGACGTCTTCACGGCGGGAAGCGCGATGCGGTCCTTTTCGGTGAAGTCCTCGATGCCCTTGATCGCCGGGTTGCGCGTGGTCAGCGTCATGGGCACGTCGCTCACGGCGGCCACGGCCTTCACGTCACCCTTGCCGCCGGCCGACTTGTCCCACAGCACGATGAGTGGCCCCACGCCACCGGCCGAGAAATTCACCGCGCCGGAAAGCAGCGCGTCGTTGACGGAGGCTCCGCCGGAGATCGTCGCCCACTCGACCTTCAGGTCGGGAACACCGTTGGCCTTGGCATGCTTTTCGACGAGCTTCTCGCTCTCCATCACGATCAGCGGCAGGTAGTGGATGCCGAACTGCCGCACGAGCTTGACTTCGTTGTCCGCGGCGCGCGCGGGCGATGCAGCGAGTGCGAGCAGGCAGCCCAGCGATGCGACGAACGCTCCGGTGAGGAAGCGGGGCAAAAGTCTCTTCATGGTTGTCTCCTGTGAAGAGTCTGCATTGCAGACGGTGTATTGTGAGCTTCAATGATAGGCCTCGACATTCATCGATGCCATAGGGAAAATATGTAATCTAGCCCGTCGTTACAAAGTCTGCATTGCAGACTTACTTAGAAAAGGAATCACCGTGAAAGTGTTGTCGGGGGTCAAGCTGCTGGAATTCGCCGCCATCGGGCCGGTGCCCTGGTGCGGCATGCTGCTGGCGGACATGGGGGCGAGCATCGTGCGCATCGACCGCCCGGGTGCCGCACGAGCGCCGGACAATCTCGGGTCGGTGCGACGCGGCCGCACGGCGGTCGAGATCGATCTCAAGTCCGACCTCGGCCGCCGTCAGGCGCTGGAACTCGTGGCGTCGGCCGATGCCTTGATCGAAGGCACGCGGCCTGGCGTGATGGAACGGCTCGGGCTCGGCCCGCAGGAATGCCACCAGTGCAACCCCCGGCTGGTCTATGGGCGCATGACGGGCTGGGGACAGACGGGCCCCTTGGCGCTGCGTGCGGGCCACGACATCAACTACATCGCCTTGACGGGCGCGCTGCATGCCATCGGCACCGCCGAGCATCCCGTGCCGCCGTTGAACCTGGTGGGCGACTTCGGCGGCGGCGGCGCCTTTCTCGCGATGGGTGTGCTGGGCGCGCTGCTCGAGAGCCGAAGCACCGGACAGGGGCGGGTGGTGGATGCGGCGATGGTCGACGGATCGGCCGCGTTGATGGCGGTGGCCTTCAACCGGATGCACCTCGGCCAGTGGCGAGACCAGCGTGCCAGCAACGGGTTGGATGGCGGCGCGCCGTGGTACGGCTGCTATGCCACGCGCGATGGCCGCTTCATGGCGGTGGGCGCCATCGAGCCGCAGTTCTATGCGAACTTCGTGCGAGGACTGGGACTCGACGAAGCGGCGCTGCCCGACCGCGCCGATGCATCGAACTGGCCTGTGTTGCGGCAGCGCTTTGCCGAGGTCTTCGCAGCAAGAACGCGCGACGAATGGGCCGCGCACTTCGAGCCGCACGACGCGTGTGTGTCGCCGGTGTTGTCGATGACCGAGGCGCCGGACCATCCCCACCTGGCATCGCGCGGCACGTTCACGACCATCGACGGCAAGCGCGTGCCGTCGGTCGCGCCGCGCTTCGAAGGCGAAGCCGTCGAGACCGCCGGTGCGTCGCGCACGGTCGGCTTCGCAGAGGCGATGCAGCTCTGGCGTTGAGTGAGCGTTTCGCTCAGCGAGCCACGTAGCCCATCGCTTCGGAGATATCGGCGCCCGCCCGCACGACGTGCGGGATCACGCTTTGAACCAGGCTGTCGAGCATGCGGTATTCGGGGATCGCGACGCCCACCGACGCGACCACATGGCCGGTCTGGTCGCGCACCGGCGCCGCGACGCCGCCCATGTCGGGGTGGTTCTCGATCTTGGTGATGGCGTAGCCCTGCTGCTTCACGTCTTGCAGGATCGCGCGGATCTGCTGGGGATCGGTGATCGTCTGTGCAGTGAGGCGTCGCAGTGGGCCGGCCAATGCCAGATCGGCGGCTTCGTCGTCGTAGGCCAGCATGGCGCGCCCCGTGGCCGTGCACCACGACGGGCTGCGTTGCCCCAGCCGGGTCTGCACACCGATCGAACGTGGGCTGGCCAGCTTGGCGACGTAGACGATGGCATCGGCGCCTTCCATCACCGACACGTGAACCGTTTCTCCGGTTTCGCGCATCAGGCGTTCGAGCGAAGGGCGCGCGCGCTCGACCAGATCGAGATCGCGCACGGCGGAAGAGCCGATGCGCCAGGCCTTCAGCGTGAGGGCATAGCGCGCGGTCTGCGCATCGTGCGTGGCAAAGCCGGTGTTCACCAGCGTCGACACCATGCGATGCACCGTGCCGCGGGGCCGACCGGTGGCCGCGATCAATTGGGCCAGGGTCATGGGGCCGTCGCCCTGGCTCAGGGCTTCGAGGACTTCGAGCGTGCCTGCGGCGGCGGCAATGATCTGGTTGCGGGTGAGCGAAGGCATCGGTGGTTCGGATTCGGGTTCCGAGTGGGACGCACTGTACCCGTGCCGTTGCGGCTTCTGGCCGCTTGCCAGCGGAATCGCGCAGAGTATATTCAGCCCCGACCCGCCATTCTTCCTTGATCGATCGACCTTCCATACCGTGCCTGCTACAGCCGTTCCACTGCCCGCCGAGCGTCCGGATATCGAACCGGGTTTGCGCGTCGACACGCTCGCCGACCAGGCCTACCTGAAGCTGCGCCAGGCGCTGATGACCGGTGGCCTCCTGCCCGAACAGGTGCTGACTGTGCGCGAAGTCGCGGAGGAATACGGCGTGAGCCTGACGCCGGTGCGCGAGGCGATCCAGCGCCTGGTGGCCGAACGGGCGCTGACCGTCGAGAACGGCCGCACGATCCGCGTGCCGCGGCTGGACATCGAGACTTATCGCGAGATCCTGAAGATTCGGCTCGAGCTCGAACCCATGGCGGCACGCAGCGCGGCGTTTCGCATGAGCAACGAGGAGATGGATCGCATCGACGGCGTGGCGCAGACCCACTTCGCCGCGATCCAGGCGGGCCAGGCGCACGACACCCTCAAAGCCAACACCGAATTCCATCTTTCGATATATCGAGCGTCGCAAGAAGCGGTGCTGTTCGGGATCATCGAGAGCCTCTACCTGCGCGTCGGCCCCACGCTGAATCTGCTTTTTCCGCAGTACTGCGGGGGTCTCACAGGCCACGAAACTCACCTCGTCGCCATCGCCGCGATGCGCAGGCGCGATGGCGACGCCCTCGCGAAAGCCATTCGCGAAGACCTTTCCGAGGGCGCGAACTACCTGCTTCGCCTCCTCAAGCCCTGACCCTAAAAAAGCGCTTGCGCCGCGTTGGCGCATGTTTTAGAGTGCATTGCGGATCTTGAATATATTCATATTTCGCAAGGCATCTGCTCCCGCTTTTCGCTCCATTTGCGTTCAGCCCCTTTTGAAAGGCATTCGATGAAGCTGGCTCTCTCTCGACGTGATTTCCATCTGGCTGCTGCACAGATGGTGGTTGGAACCATGGCCGGTGGATCGCTCCTCGGCGCGTCGCCGGTGTGGGCGCAGTCGCCCAAGACGGTGAATCTGGGCACCTTTGGAAATATCGACGCGCAGAACTACATTCGCGCCAAGGGTCTGGCCTCCAAGACCTTCGGTGCCGACGCGAACGTGAACTTCGTGACCGTGCGCTCCGGCTCCGAAATCATTTCGGCGATGGCCGGCAACAGCCTCGACATGTGCAATGTCGGGTCGAGCCCGATGGTGGTGGGCTACGCGAACGGCGTCCAGGCGTCGCTCGTCTACATCTACAAGAACATCGTCGACAGCGAGGCGCTGGTGGTGCAGAACAGTGCCAACATCAAGACGCTGGCCGACCTCAAGGGCAAGCGCGTGGGCCTGCCTTACAACACGTCGGTCCACTTCGCTGCGCTGGCGGCGTTCAAGACCGCGGGGCTCGGCGTCAACGACGTGCGGCTGATCAACATGCGCGCCGATTCGATCGCGTCGGCGTGGACGCGGCGCGAGATCGACGCCAGCTACATCTGGGTGCCGGTGATTCCCAAGCTGGTGGAAGACGGCGGCACGGTCATCTTCAAGACGGGCGACCTCAATTCGCTCGCTGGCCTGGTGATGTTCGACGCCTTCCTCGTGCGCAACGAGTTCAAGAA
Organism: Gammaproteobacteria bacterium; assembly: GCA_018820395.1. Taxonomy (GTDB): domain Bacteria; phylum Pseudomonadota; class Gammaproteobacteria; order Burkholderiales; family Burkholderiaceae_C; genus Variovorax. The sequence continues at coordinate 13,320 of JAHJOG010000089.1, forward strand.
GAGTCACCCCGATCTGGTGCTGGCGTTCCTCAAGGACTTCGAGCAGATCGCGGCCACGTTCAAGCAGAACCCCAAGGAAGTGGTCGACACCATGACCAAGTTCCTCGGCGTCGACGAGGCGGCGGTGATGCGTTCGCTCAACACCTTCTACCCGGTCACGGCCAAGGAGCAGCTCACCGACAAGTGGCTCGGCAAGCCGGGGACCAAGGATTCGGCGGTGGTCAAGACGCTGCAGGTCCAGGCCGAGTTCTTGAAGGAAACCTCGCAGATCAATGCGCTTCCCAAGGACATGAGCGGCTTGGTCGACAGCAGCTTCGTCGCGCAGATGGTCTGATGGAGGCCGTGAGTTCTCTGCAAGGCGGCTCTCTGGCGCCGTCGGGGGCGACTGCGAAGGCGCGCTTCATCGAAGTCACCAAGCGCTTCGGCACCGACGCCAATTCGGTGCAGGCGCTCGAATCGATTTCGCTGGACATCGCCGAAGGCGCGTTCGTCTGTCTGGTGGGGCCTTCGGGCTGCGGCAAGAGCACGCTCTTGAACATCCTGGCCGGCTTCGAAACGTCGACCACCGGCGAGACGCTCATGGACGGCGTGCCGGTGCGCGGACCCGATGCGCGACGCGGCGTGGTGTTCCAGCAAGGCGCGCTCTTCACGTGGATGTCGGTGCGCGACAACGTGGCCTTCGGCCCGATCGCGACGGGCAAGTCGGCGGCCGAGGCGGGACGCATCGCAGATCGGTTCCTCGAGATGGTGGGCCTGAGCGGGTTTGCCAAGCGCTACCCCTATGAACTGTCGGGCGGCATGCAGCAGCGCGTGGGCATCGCCCGTGCGCTGGCCAACGACCCCGAGATCCTGTTGATGGACGAGCCCTTCGCCGCGCTCGACGCGCAGACGCGCGAACTGCTGCAGGAAGAAATCAAGACCATCTGGCAGAGCACGCGCAAGACCATTCTGTGGATCACCCACAGCATCGAGGAGGCTCTGTTCCTCGCGACGGACATCGTGGTCATGTCGGCGCGGCCAGGGCGCATCAAAGCGCGGCTGCGCCCCGACTTCGCGCTGAGCAAGGACCCGGCGATCGTCGCGAGTGCCGAGTTCGTGCGCATGAAGGCCGAAATCTTCACCTTGCTGCGCGAGGAGTCGCTCGCCGCGCAGCGGCAGGAGTCCGAGCGATGAGCGCATCAAGCAACTCGCGCGCCCCGATGGGCAAGCAGCGTTCCGCATGGATCAACCTGGCGTCGTTCATCGCGCTGCTTCTGCTGTGGGTGCTGGTGACCACGCCGATCGGCGGCAAGCCATTCGTGGCTCCACTCTTCCTGCCGTCGCCGATCTCGGTGTGGGACACCTTTCTCAAGCTGCTTCAGGACGGCTATCAAGGAAAGACGCTGGCCTACCACTTGGGCATCAGCCTCTTTCGCTTCGCCGTGGCTTTTGCGGTATCGGTGCTGTTCGCAGTGCCGATCGGCTTGTGGATGGGCATGAACGAAACCGTCAAGGCGGTGCTCGATCCGCCCATCGAGATCACCCGGCCGATGCCCAAGCTGGCGTTGCTGCCGCTCTTGATCATCTGGTTCGGCATCGGCGAGCTGGCCAAGGTGGTGATCATCGTGCTGGCGCTGTTCCCGATCCTGTCGATCAGCGCGATGCAGGCGGTGCGCGGTGTCGGGCGGCGCAAGGTGCAGGCAGCGCTCGCGCTCGGAGCGTCGCGCAGCCTGATCTTCCGTCGCGTGATCTTCCCGGCGAGCCTGCCCGGCATCTTCACCAGCATCCGCGTGTGCATCGGCATCGGCGTGACGATGCTCGTCGGCGCCGAGATGATCGCCACCAGTGCGGGCATCGCCTACATGGCGATGTCGGCCTCGGACTTCCTGCTGACCAACGTGGTGATCGTCGGCGCTCTGATCATGGCCGTGCTCGGCTACCTGCTCGACCTGCTGGCCCGAGCCCTCGAAAACCACATCGTCCACTGGGGCGGGAAAGAAGGTTGACATGACCCCATTGCCCAAGGAAGGCATCGCCTGGCCTGAGCTGAAAGAACAACTTCAGGAAGCCGGCAAGGCCGACGTCGACTGGCGCGGCGGCCGCGTCCCGATGTTCATCCACTACGCAGGCGACGACGTGCTCGACGTGGCCAAGCAGGCCTACCTGATGTACTTCTCGGAAAACGGCTTGGGCTTGCGCGCGTTCGGCAGCCTGCAGCGCTTCGAATCCGAAGTCGTGGAGATGGGCCTTGGGCTCCTGCACGGTGGTGAGCTGGCGACCGGCGCGATGACCACTGGAGGGACCGAGAGCATCTTCCTGGCGGTCAAGGCCGCACGTGACCAGGCCGTGCAGCGCAAGCCTTCGATGGGAAAGCCGCAGATCGTGATGGCCGAGAGCGCCCACCCGGCCTTCAGCAAGGCGGCTCATTTCATGGGCATGGAGTCTGTGCGAACGCCATTGCGGGCCGATTTCACCGCCGACCCGGACGCCATAGCAGCGGCGATCACTCCCGATACCGTGATGGTCGTGGGCTCGGTGCCGGCGTTTCCGCATGGCGTGGTCGACCCGATCCCCGAACTCGGCCAGCTCGCCCTGGAGCGCGAGGTCTGGTTGCACGTCGACGCGTGCGTGGGAGGCTACTTCGCACCGTTTGCCCGGCAACTCGGCGTGCAGATGCCGGACTGGGATTTTTTGGTGCCGGGCGTCGTGTCGATCTCGGCCGATCTGCACAAGTACGGCTACACGGCCAAGGGCGCGTCAACGTTGTTCTTCCGTGACGCGGCGAGCTTTGCCGGCATGGGCTGGTACTTCGACAAGTGGCCGCGCGGCCAGTACTTCACGAACACCCTGGTCGGCACGCGCGCGGGTGGCGCCATCGCCGCCGCGTGGGCCGTGATGCGCTTCCTGGGCGAAGACGGCTACCGGCGCATCACGCGTCGCGTGCTCCTCACGCGGGCCAGGCTGCAGGCGGGAGTGGCACGGCTCGGCTTCGGCACCTTCGGCGATCCGAGGTTGTCCATCCTGTCTTACGGCTCGGCCGAGCGCGACATCGCAGCCATCGGCGCCGGTATGACGCGGCGCGGCTGGACGGTCGGCTATGTGTCGAACCCGGACGGACTGCACCACATGCTCAACCTGACCCACGAGCCGGTGGTGGACGCCTATCTGGATGACCTGGCCGCGGCGGTCGCCGAAGCGCCGAGTGGCGGCGGCGAACGGGTGGTGGCGCGGTATTAGGGCTGCTGCATGCAGCCCGGGAGGTCGCGCAGAAGGATCTTCGAGTCCTATTCCGCCTCGATCCCTGCAGCCTTCACGATGCTGCCCCATTTCTTCGATTCGGCAGTCTGGAATTTGCCCAGTTCGTCCGGCGTGGTGGTGAACACGGCCGTCCCTGTCGGCTCGTAGAAGGCCGTCCGGGCGCTGTCGCTCTTCGCGGCGACGACGAGCAGTTCGTTGAGGCGCTTCACGACCGCGGGCGGCGTGTTGGCGGGCGCGTAGGCCGCGAACCAGTAGCCCATCTCGTAACCCTTGACGCCCGACTCTGCGATGGTCGGCACGTCGGGTGCGAGTGGCGAGCGGGTCGCGCTCGACACGCCGAGCGCGCGCAGCTTGCCGGATTTGACCTGCGGCAGGCCGGTGGCGGTGTCGGTGATCATCATGTTGATCTGGCCGCCGAGCAGGTCGGTCACGGCCAGTGTGTTGCTCTTGTAGGGCACGTGGAGCAGCTGGATGCCGGCCATCTGCTGGAGCAGCTCGCCGGCCATGCGGCTGGACGAACTGCCGCTGCCGAAGCTGTACTTGCCCGGCTCCTTCTTGGCGAGCGACACGAACTCTTCGACGCTCTTGGCCGGGAAGGCGGGGTTGACGACCATGATTTGCCCGCCCTTGCCGAGCCCCGTGATGGGCGCGAAGTCTTTGACCGGGTCGTAGGGAAGCTTCTTGAACAAGTGCTCGTTCGCAGCGTGCGTGGTGTTGGTGGTGATGAGCACCGTGTAGCCATCCGGCGCTGCCTTGGCCACGTACTGCGACGCGATGAAGCCGCTGGCGCCGGCCTTGTTGTCGATGACTACCGGCTGCTTGGATTCGGCGGTGACGCCGTTGCCGAGAGCGCGTGCGATCTGGTCGGTGGCGGTGCCGGCGGCGAAGGGGACCACGAAAGTGATGGTCTTCTGCGGAAAGGGCTGCGCCTGCGTCAGCGCGGGCACGAGGCCGGCGGCCAGCGTGGCGGCCAGTGCGAGGGGGCGGATGAATTTCATGGGCGTGTCTCCTATTGAAGTGGGAATGCGAATCGAGGGATAAAAGGAAGGGCTCAGGTCGCCGGCGGGCCGGCCAGCAGGTGTTCCAGCGATCGAGGGACCGTCACGCCGATGTCGAGCAGCAGGAAGGAGAGCGACTTGCCGTGGGTGTCGAGGTTGAGCGCATCGTTCACGCCGCCGTCGAGCACGCCGTCGAGCACGAAATTCATCGCGTGAAGTTTCGGCAGCAGAAAGCGCTGGACGTTGCTCGGCGCGCGGTGTTGAAACTGCAGCGCGGCGACGTCGGGCGTGACCTGCTCGACCAGGAGCGGCCACAGCGCCGGGTGCCAGGCAATCACGCTGATGTTGGAGCGGTCGCCCTTGTCGCCGGTGCGGCCGTGTGCCAGCCTGTAGAGCGGGACGTGAAGAGTGCTCATGGGCTGACCATCTCGAAGCGAACGGGCACCGCTTCTCGCGGGATGAGGCAAGACACGGTGTTGAGCCGCGGGGTGAGCGAGGTGCGCACGCCGCCGCCGCCGGCCGGTCCGCAGGTGTACAGCGCCATCGTTTCGCGGCCGACCCGTTCTGCGCTCGCGCGATCGTCGTGCGCTGCGGCGATGCGCAGGCGCACGTCGCGTGCACTGCCATCGGGGGTGGCTTCGAGCGCATGGCCGGCGTCGTCGCCGAGGATGCTCAGCACGCCAATCAGATCGATGCGCAGCGTGAGCCCGGCGAGCCGGCTGCGAAGTACGTCGGCCGCCATGCGCGCGCGTGCCTCGGCCCGGGGGCCGGCATAGGAAATCTCCGCTTCGGCCAGCCAGCCGCCTTCGTGGCAGACGTTGACCTTGTAGTGGGTGGGGCGCGGATGGCCCTGCACACCGGTGAGGGCAACATGGTTGGCACCCACGGTGTTCACCTCGGCTTCGCTTATATCCGCCACCACGTCGGGCGTCAGGTAGGCCGCGGGATCGTGGACTTCATACAGCAGTTGTTCCTTGACCGTCGCCTCGGTCACGTAGCCGCCGGTGCCTTCGGACTTGCCGATCGTGCAGCGGCCGTCGGAGTCGATTTCGGCGATGGGAAAGCCCACATCGGCAAGACCGGGAACGTCCTTGAAGCCGGGGTCCGCGAAATAGCCGCCGCAGACCTGAGCACCGCATTCCAGCAGGTGTCCGGCCATCGTGGCACGGCCGAGCCGCTGCCAGTCGTCCGCTGCCCAGCCGAAGTGCGACATCGCGGGCCCGACAGCCAGTGACGGGTCGGCCACGCGGCCGCACACGACGATGTCGGCACCGGCATCGAGCGCTGCGGCGATCGGCTCCGCGCCGACGTAGGCGTTGGCGCTGACGATGCGCAGCGCGTCCATCTGCTCGCCGAGGTGGCGCCGCAGCAGTTCGCGTTGCGCCGGCGCCGAGAGGTCGTCGCCCTCGACGACCGCGATGCGAGGTGGCCGCGCGCCCAGCTCGGTAGCGATGCGCGCGATGTGGCGCGCCGCCGCGCGCGGATTCGCCGCGCCGAAATTGCTCACGATGCGAATGCCGTGTTCCAGGCAGCGCGCCAGCACCGGACGCAGCATGTCGTCGAGCAGTGGCTCGTAGCCAGATTCGGGATCGGCGCGCCGGCGCAGTTGAGCCAATGCCAAAGTGCGTTCGGCAAGGGTCTCGAAGATGAGAAACGCGCGCTGTCCGCCAGGCCCGGTACGAAGACGTTCGATCAAGGTGTCGACCACGGGGCCCGCCGCGTCGGCACGGTCACCCGAGAAGCCCGCAGCGCATCCGATCAGCAGTGCTGGCATTGGACGGGTGGGATCAGGCGATGTTTCTTCGTTCACGGGTTTGTCTCTTCACCCGCGAATCTAGGCGCTGGGCGTCGATCCGTGAAATCGAAAGTTCGAATCATTCCATCCGGATTCCGGATGACTCGATTGGCGCCCGAGAAGGCCAGGCTCAGGGCCTGCGCACCGCAAGCGCTTGGCGCGACCAGTAGGCGCCGTCGAGGCGATCGATGCGAACCGTGCCGCCGGTCGACGGTGCGTGCACGAACCGCCCGTTGCCGACAAAGATGCCGGCATGTGTCGGCCTGTTGCCGCCGAAGAGGACCAGGTCGCCCGTTCGCAGGTCGGCGGTTTGAACGGCCTGGCCGAAGTCAGCCAGCTGAGCCACGGTGCGTGGCGGCGCGATCCCTTGCGTCGACCGATAGACATAGCCGATGAGGCCGCTGCAATCGAACCCGCCGTCGACCGTGTTGCCGCCATAGCGGTAGGGGGTGCCCACCAATCCCAGCGCATGGATCGCAATGGATTGCGATTCTTCGGTGGAAAGTGGCGGGTAGGAGAAGGAGGGGGCGCGGGGCGGAGCGGTGGAGCAGCCGGCAAGGCATGCGGCCGCAGCGATCAGGAATGCGGTAGACCAGGTCTTCATGTGCAGACGAATCGTTTCGAAGCCGGCGCAGGATGCGACATGGGCCAAGAGCATGCCATGGGCAGCCCCATCGCGTCGAGCCGCGCAGCGTTCCGAGTTCAGCGTGCGGACTCGGCGCCGGGCAGCGGAGCGGACGAGACGCGCAGCGTGAAGCGCGTCCCCTTGCCGACCACGGAGCTCACGGCCACCCGCGTATTGAGCACCCGCGAAAGGCGCGAAACGATCGAGAGTCCCAGCCCGACGCCGTCGATCGAAGGCATGTCGGCGCGGTCGACGCGGTAGAACTCCTGGAACACCCTGTCGATGTCCTTCGCCGGAATGCCGAAGCCTTGGTCCCAGACCTCGATGCGAGCACCGCCTTTGTGCGGGCGCACCGCGACAAGGATCTTTTTTCCGGGCGCGGTGTACTTGATGGCATTGCCCAGCACGTTGCCGACCATGCGCTTGAACTGAACGAGATCCGATCGAAGCGTGGCGTCGATCGCATGGACCCGCAGCTCGATGTTCTTGGCAGCGGCCAGGGGCTCGAAATTCGAACACAGGCCCTGGATCGCGTCGGTGGCATCGAAGGTCTGCACGTTCAGCTTGACCTGGCCGCTGTCGAGGTTGGCGAGATCGAAGAGCGACTCGAACATGCTCTTGATCGATTGGCTGGCCACCGCGATCTTGGGCGCGAGTTCGAGGTGCATGTCCGGATGTTCGACCAGATGCTCTGCGTACAGAGACAGCGCCATGACAGGCTGACGCATGTCGTGGGACGCGCCGGCGAGGAAGCGATCCTTGGTCTCGATCGCGGTCCGCGCTTCCTGCTCTTTCAAAGCGATGTCGTACTGCAGGCCGAACTGCTGGCGCTGGTTGCGAAGGATGCCGTCGCCGAATCGGCCCAGCAGCCACCAGAAGAACAGCGGGAGCACCAGAAAGAGAAATCGCGGCGAATCGGGGTCCGGACCTCTCAACGTGGTCAGCGTCACCAAGATCAGGATCAGCAAGGTGAAGAGCGGATTCGTGTACGCGCTCAACAAGCGGGGCACCAGCGAGACGCTGGTAAGCGGCGCCGAGGCCACACAGGCCAGCACGAGCCAGCACCCCATCTGGTCGTACAACGGAATGCGATCGAAGCAGAAGAGCAGCGAAACACCCCAGATGGCCCCGTGAACGGCATAGAGAGGGCGCATGTGCTGGATGAATTCGGCACGCATCGATGGGCTGTCGAAAGCCTTGCCACCGACGTACTTCCGCTCTCGCCAGTTGCGAACGGCGAGAACGATCAGCCCTGCCGCCAGCCAAGCCAGAAGCGCTGCGCGATCTGTGTGGCCCCAGCAGAACACCACGAACACGATCATCAGCGCTGCGCCCACTCGTTGCCTGAACAACGTGCCCTGAACGAACACTGTGAGCAAGCCGGCTTCGATGGCTTGTTCGCGCTTGTCCGGCACAGCGCTGCGCGCCGCGTCTCGCAACTCTTTTGACGGAGTCAGGCGAGGGCCCACATCTGTTGCGTCTACATCGGCTGAGGATTCGCACCCATCGGGCGTCGGCGAGCTCGGGGCAAATCTGGAAAGAAAGTCGACGAAGAAGGCGCTCAACATGTTCGGCTAGAACCGAAACGAAAGTTGCCTCTGCGTCTGCGGCTGATTGAGTGAGTAAGTGGAAAGTTACTACGCGGCGATTTTAGGTTTCGATGCCGAATGTGCCAGTGACCATTGTCACGGTTCGACCCTGAATGGCTGTGGCTTGCCTTAATGGAGTGCCTCGTTTTCAGAGCAGAGTTCCTGCGCGAATGGCTTTTGGTTGGTCACGGCAAGGTCAAGGTTCGGTCGCCGTTTAGTCGCCAACAGCGGTTGCGAGCCGCGCAATACTGATTCACCGATTCATGCAGTCGATGCGAACGAGTCGGGTGGTGTTTCGTTGACCTAACCAGGATTTGGCCATGCCCTCAACCGTACCCTACGATCCCTCGCTCGTCCTCGGAAATCTTGTTCATCCCGATGTCATGGAACTCGTGACGTCCATCGCCGCGTTGCAGGCGCCGATCGATGCCGCGCAGGACACGCTGAACTCGTTCATCTCGATGAAGCGCAGTATCGACATGACGGTTCAGGAACTCATCAACATGAAGGTCGATCCGAAGGATCTGATGGACAAGAGCGCGGAAGTCGGCGAGTCGATCACCAAGGCCGCCGTGGAGTATGCAGCTTTGCGCATCAAGAATGAGCAGGCGATGCAGCCGCTTCGCGCGAAGATCCAGGGGGTTCAGGTCCATCTCGAAAGTCCAATCGACTATGTGCGTTCGGCAATCAAGGAGATGCCGCTGTCCGCTGATTCGATCAAGATGGACGCGCAGTACTTTTCGCTTGATGGGAACGAAGAGCAGGTGCACAACAGCCTGTCCAGCATCAAGACGTTTATCACTGGCGCTGCAGAAGGTAATGTCGTGGGGTGGAAGGCGAAGGCCTCCACTGATATATCCACCTCGGCGATTGAGCAGATCAATCAACAGCGCCAGCAGCACAAGATTGAGGGCACGCTGATCGTAACGGCGACTTGTACGCACAAAAAAGCCAAGGTACTGGCTCCGTTGTACATGAACGTTGACAAGGCGATTCGGGTCTGGAATCGAGTGTTTTCTGACGACGCCGACAAGATCAACATGAACGACGTCGGCAGCATGCAGCGGATGGCTAAGGAAGAGGGCACGTCAAAGGAGAAATTCCTGAGCCTCTTGTCTGGCGCCACCTTTGGATCGAGCTTCGTAGGCATGGTGCACATCTTGCGCACCAACTCGACCACAACGATGCAAAAGATGAACTCGTCCGCATCCTCGTTCCAGGCGCAGGCGGATATAGGTTGCTGGTATGCGCAAGCAAGCGGGGGTTTCGGACTGGCCCAATCCTTTGCTGACGATATCAAAAATCTTCTCAGCACTGCAAATGTCACCTCTCACATCTCAGTGATTTCGATGGGTTGCATTCCAACTATCACCGCCAACTCGGTCAAGACCGCGGTCAAGCAGTTTGGCGAGATGGACCCCAACGCGATGATGGGGCAGTTGGTCACCCTCAACAATGCAACCAACTCGGAGAAGACATCGCTGGCTGAAGCGGCGAATGCCTCCAGGACGGGCCAGCAGATGGTCGAACTGCAGGGGGCTACGATCGAGAACGTGATCTCGGCGCTCAGCAAGACGGACGAAGAGAACAACAAGGTGCTGGACATCAATTCAATGATGACGGCCTTCGAGGACTTTGTCGCAAAGGCCATCGAGGGCGACGTCGGAGTTCCTATTAACTACTACATCAAGGACTTCACACGTGCTCAGATAGCGAACATGTGGATCAACAAATACTTTCCGAGCAAGTACCTGACGTTCACACAGGCTGACGACAGCGCCGCGCAGGAAAAGAACGACGAATAAGGCGCGCGTAGCAACGATCGTCAACCACACGACGAACGGGAATCGAAATGGCCGGGATTTCGGAAGCCGTCCTTCTGTCAGTTGCACGCTGCAGGCCCGAACTGGCGTCCGTCTGGTTCGAGCCGCTCGCGGAGGCCATGGATGCATATTCGATCAACACGCCGGCTCGCGTGGCTGCGTTCCTCGCGCAGGTATTGCACGAATCAGCAAACCTGACTTGCCTGACGGAGAACCTCAAGTACTCGCCAGAGCGCTTGGTCCAGGTCTGGCCAAGGCACTTTTATCTGCCGCCGCAAGAGTCCCCTCGGCGGCACGATGCGACGCAGTATGCGTACAGGCCTGAGCCTCTGGCCAACCTCATCTACGCAAGTCGAATGGGCAATGGTCCGGCCCTGAGTGGCGATGGTTGGCGATTCAGGGGACGTGGCTTGATGCAGCTCACTGGAAGAACGAACTATGAGCGAGCTGCAAGCGGGCTTGGTGTGGACCTCGTCAATGACCCAGACCTGCTGTTGACTCCCAAGTACGCCGCCTTGTCTGCTGCCTGGTACTGGACAAGCATCGACGGTAACGCCTTGGCCGACGAGGAGACCGAAGCTGCGTTCGAGCGTCTCACCATTGCCATCAATGGTGAGCTGATCGGCTTCAAGGAGCGCCTCGAAATCTGGAGACGAGCAAAGAAACTGTTCGGATCATCTCCATGAGCCGGATAGGTCTCTTCGACGAAGCGAGGGAAGGGTCCGCAGCATGGCGAGCCCTAGTTAGTCTTGCGCGGTATCTCGCCATAGTCTGCATGTTCGCGGGAATCTGCATGACCGCTCGCAGTCAGGGCGCTGATGAACCCGTTCCTGGCGAAGTCCCGCGCGTCGTGGAAGTCAAAGGAAATCTCGAACTCGACGAGATCGTGCAGGTCCGCGTCATCGGGCTGAGCGCATGGACCCGTATCCAAGGGAACACCCCTTGGAAGATCGTGCCCTTCCTGAATGGGCGGGCGCTCTCCGGAAACTATCCGGCAGCTGTCAATGTTCGCGCGGGAACACTTCAGTTCCATCTGCGCATGACGCCCGAGAGCAAGAGTGCATGGCACAACGTTTTAAGCCCGCCGACTCTTACGCGACCTGTACGTTTCAGTGTGGGGTTGGAACTACAAGACCCATTCGACACCAGCATGACCCTGGAATCCAATCCGGCTCAACTCGTAGTGATGGAACCCGAGTGGGCGCTGGCAGCGCTGGTGATGGGCATCGTTTTCGCGATCTCGTTCGCATGGCTTTCCGCGACGACTCCCATTTTGCTCGAACGAGTTGATCGAGCCGATGGCGCTGCCGTGCGCTTCAGCCTCGCCAAGGTGCAACTCGCAGTCTGGTTCTTTGTCATCTTTGGCGCATTCATAGTCATCTGGCTTGCCACCGGAAACTACGACACGATCAACGGGTCGATCGTGTCGGTCCTCGGGATCAGTGCAGGGACCGCCTTGGGCGACTCTTACATCAAGAGTAATCAGGAAGCGCAGAAGCAGACGCCAGACGCCACTTCAGACGACCCGGCAATAGGGAAGACAGTCGCGATTCGAAGTGCTTTCGGGCATGGCGGTTTGCGCATTCGCTTGGCGCGGGCAGCCAAGGATCTGCTATCGGACAGCGAAGGCTATTCCATCTATCGCTTTCAGATCGTCGCATGGACGGTAGTGCTCACGACCATCTTCGTGTCGGGCGTTTACTACCAACTCGCGATGCCGGAGTTCAAACCCGATTTGCTCTATCTGCTGGGATTGAGCGCTGGCACGTACATCGCACATCGACTTCCCGAAACCCTCCGCGAGACGCGGATTGCTTCCTCAAGCGGCATACCGTATGCCGCGTCCATGCCGGCGGATTCGGTGCCGAGCAACAAGTCTGACCTCAAAAGTTAGGGAGATATGCAAATGTTGATGCCTATGGTTTTGAACGAGTCCTCTTCGACCCTTCTCACGCCGCGAGAACTGGAGGTGTTGAACCTGATCGCGCGAGGCCTGACGGCCAAATTGATTGCCAGGTACCTGGGCATTAGCGTGAACACAGTTCGAACGCACCGGGACAACCTGCGACGGAAGCTGGGCGCACGCAATACCGCACATCTTGGCTTTCTCCATGCTGCTTTGACTAGCGGTCGTGCAACTTCCGTCGACTCAGGCCACGTTTTGCAATCTGCGGAACGATAGAAGCGTGTGGATGGGGCGACGCGCAAGCGATAGTCCGAGCCGAGCGAAATGCGCCGAGCGGTAGAACGCTGGAATGATCTTTCGATTGCTTTCGATTGCTTTCGATTGCTTTCGAGTGCGCGTTGTAAGCACACAGGCAACACATCTTGACGACCGCGATCTTGAGGTTCGCCCGGTTGGCCTCGACGTGGTCATCAGCTTGTAGCAACATCTGCCAATGCCGAAGTACCGATGGTCATGTCGCGCTTGCGGAGAGACAAATTTGAGTGAGGTGGAGTCTTGCACTACGTGCCAGTGCCCGGCCCACGCAACGTCGGCGCAGATCACCGCGAACCGAACGAGGCATGTCGAGGGGGGTGGGCGACTTCTGGGAGAGGCTGCGATCAGCGCTTCTCAAGATCTCTCGGCTTTCGAGGTTCTCTGCAAGCCGGTGTTCTTGTTCCTCTTTGGGTGTTGGTCAGGCAGGCGGCCTTAGGCCGTCAACTTGGCTTCCAGAGATGCGGCAACAGTTCGTCGATGCGGCTGTGCGGTTATGCGGCTGCGTCGGCAGGCGCAAGAACACATCCTTCAGATAGGCATACGGATCGTGCCCGTTGAGCCTCGCCGACCGGATCAAGCTCATGACGGCTGCGGCGCGTTGACCGGCACGCAAGCTTCCAGCGAACAGTCAATTGCCTTTGCCGACGGCAATAGGCCGGATCTGGTTGTCCGCCCAATTGTTGTCTGCGGGCAGATTCCCGTCGTCCAGGTAGCGCGTCAGGGCGGGCCAGCTTCAGGCTGTAGTTCAACGCCTTCGCCGTCGCTGAATCGTCCGGAACCTTCAGCCGCCGGGCGATCATCCAGGCATGCAGGGCCTCTTCGATCGGCCGACCCCGAGCTTGGCGGATGCGCTCATCGGTGTCCAGGTCCTTCACCTCGCGCTGGATCTCGCGTGTCGATCGGCCCTGTTAGCTAGCCACACAGCGTCAACGCGGATCAACGAAGCCACTCGCGCAGCCAAGCTGCGCACGACGATGCCGACTCTACATGCGCGTTCCCCACGAGATGGGGATCAACGACTTCCAAACACGCGACAGTTCACCGCCGCGTGCGGCTGCGAAGCGCGGATGGAGCTCCGACGAGTTCCGGTGGAAACATGCGGCGCTTTAAAAGTAAAGGCCGACAAAGTGCGGTAGCCGGGGTATTGCCGTGACCACACCTGATTCTGCAGCCTCGCGGTACGCGCTAAGCAAGCCTTTTTGGAAAGCGGATATCTCGTCGGCTGGGCAGTGTGCCAAATGCTGTTCTTGGATGGAAGTGGCAGAGGCCGCGTCGCCCAACTCAAAACGATAACGCGCGAGCAACATCAACCCCGCCGGATGCCCACGGGTCCATTCCGGAACATGCTCGAGCCAAAGTTGAACATCATGTAGCGAGCGTTCTTCGCAAGCCAACCAGGCTGCGGAAAGCGAGGCGTTTGATTTCACGATGCCACAGCAGGAATTGCTTATGACACTTCGAAGCATGCCCCACGCCAAAGCTCTTTCTCCCTGGCGGTGCGCAAGGGCGGCTCGGAAGTACTGCGCGAGGTTCTGCAGGTGTGTGCCGCGATAGAACGCCTGGTTGAGCTCCATTTCGTTGATCAACTCGGTTGCGAGCCCAGTCCTTCCTGCTGCAATAGCCAGGCCCGTATGCGTGCCGATGACAAAGCTCAGCCAGAAATTCCGAAGCTCCCGCGCATGTGGACGCAGGCAGTCCATCCGGGACAATGCCTCATCCGTGCAACCGGCTCTCCAGTGCAACCATGCAGCAGTGAAATCGTTAAGAAATTTGCCGATTCTGCTTTGCAGTATGTTTGGGGATGCGAGCTTTGCTCGCGCTGCATTCGCAGCCACCTGATCCCCTGCGAGATTGTTCAGAGTCAACTGGAATGACAAGCTCAATGCGTGTCTTGCAGGGATTCCGGCGATGCGGGCGCATTCGACGGCTTCGTTGACGGCGAGTAACGCTTCACTAAGACGGCCTTCGTCGCGATGAACGATTGCAACGCGATGCATTACTCTGGCAAGGTCCGAGCATTGTGGATGAGGCTGCCGGATGAGCTGAGCCGACCGACCAAGGAGTTCCAGAGCACGCGCACAGTCGCCGTGAAGATGTGCAATCACGCCTTCCTGGTACAGCGATCGCGATAGAACGCGCTGGTCGTTCCGCGAATCAGAAAGGGCGACTGCGCGCTCTTTCAAGTGAATCGCGAGGTCAAACTCTCTGTCGACGATGGCCATTTCACCGAGGTGCAAGAGCACATCTGGAGCGAAGTCGTAGCCGCCATTCTGCGCGCCTTCAACGAGACTCAGCGCATTCTCTATCAGGGCTCTCGCTGTCGCGTGATTGCCGCGAGCGTTGTGGTAACTCGAAAGCGCGTGCAGAACGCGAGCCTGTTCGAGTACGTCCCCGCGGCCTTCAGCCTCTGCCAACAGTCTCGCGCCTCTCGCTAGCGTATCTGGATGTTCCACCGCAGCCAGGTTGCTCAAATACTCGAGCTCCACGTGGGCGGGATGGATGTCGGGGATCATGCATACCTCAAGGTAGTGCAGGGCCAACTGATGTCTTTGTTCTCTGACGGCCTTCATCGCGCGGACGAATGCTTCGCTGGCGAAAGTGTCTTCGACCTGAAATTGAGCGGATCGAAGTTCTGGCCGCGGCGCCAATGTGCGACGAACGTCGTTGCCGAGTTCGAGCGTCATCTTCGCAAGATCTGTCCCGTGTATGAAGATGTCGGCGATCTTGCGATCGGCTTGCCGAACTTTGCATTGCAGCTCGAAGCGATCCTCGATGCGGTGCACTTCGACGGCGACAACGGCTTGCGCATTGAGCGTTATTGCGCACCGCTCGAGCGCCGACGACTGCTTGTCCGGAACGCCATGGACAACAGCCACGACGTCGAGGAGCGGCGTAACGGCGAATACGCTGTCTTCTTTGAGTACGCCATTCAGGAGCGATGCAAGTCCGAACTCCACCCAATTCAGCTCAGTCTGCCCGGTCAGGTTGATGAAAGGCAGCGTGGCGAGAACGGCTGGCGTCCGAACATTCTGGCAAAACGATCCTGAAGCTTGATCTGTGCCTGCGGTCGAGTTGGGTTGGCGGACCGTTCCTACGAAGCGGTAGCCGGTGCGCGGGAGGGTCTTGATGATCGGTGAATTCGGATCGTTGTCTTGGATGACACGGCGCGCTTTCATGATGCACCTTCCGATCACCGAGTCAGACACGTAGGAGGTCTTCCAAATATGCTGGAGAAGCTCGCTTCGAGTAACGACTCGATCCCGATGCTCGACAAGGTGGAGCAGCAATGCAAAGACACGCGGCTGGACGTGTTGGACCACGCCGTCCACTACGAGCTCTCGCTTACTGGCTCTAAGTTCGCAGCTTCCGAAGTACAGACACTGGGAAGTATTAAAGGGATGTGTACCGCGCCAAGTGTCTGTAGCGGCCGAGTCCTGTGCACTCCGACGAGTAGGAAGAGGATGCACCACGGAAAGTGATGGCGAATGCAAAGTCGCGAGCCTCATTTTGATTTTCCAGCGGAGGTGGCCCGAGGGAATACGAGCCGCTTTTCGCCGTATGTTAGACCTGCACTTTTCCTATGAAGTGCGCTGCGCGACAATTCGTCAGGATGGCGATTCAGCTATCAAAGGCTCTTCCGTAGAGAGTGGCAAACCAATGAAAAACGTGGTGCCCGCCCCAGGTGCGCTGATGACGTCGACCCAGCCCCCATGACGTTCGACTACAGCATGAACGATCGACAATCCAACGCCCCACCCCTGGGCAGCGAGAGGCTTGGCTGGGTCGCTCGGCTGTCTCCGTCGACTTTGCGAGAGCATTACTTTCGCCAGTTGCTCGGCAGTCATTCCAGCGCCCTCGTCCTGTACCGAAATCACGACCTGAGGTTGGCTTGCGTCCTGATCAACGTTGGCTTCGAGACAGACGTGAATCGTGGTTCCGCTTGCACTTGAGCGAATTGCGTTGTTTAGCAGGTTGACTAGCGCGCGGGTCAGCAACGAAGAATCGGCCACGACACTGCAGTCCGAACTCCCAAGTCGTGCCTTGACGGTCAAGTTGCGGGCTTGGGCCGCAGCCCAAGTGGCGTCGATGGCATCCAATACGATCGAGCCGGCAAAGGTCAGTGCAAAGCGATAGACGCCCGACTCTGCTTCGACCATGTCCATGAAGCTCTCGGTCAGGTGAATCGTCCTTCGCGCTTCACTTTCGACGCCCTCGAGCAAGCCTCGCAAGTTGACATTCGGCGCCCCTTCGGAGAACAACGTAAGAAGATTCAGGATCGTGACTTGGGGACTTCTCAGGTCATGGGAGAGAAAGCCGAACCACTGCTCTCGTTCCTTTTGAGCTTTCCGCTCTGCGGTCACGTCCGGAAGCACCACTACCCACCCTCGCGTGCCGGAATCAGCTCTGTTTCCGAGTGATGCTGCCCTCAGTCTGAAGATGTTTCCCTGCTTCGTTGTGAATTCCGACGCGGTTGCCTTGACCCAAGGGGATGGCCGATCCCTCACTTCCGCGTCCGGCAGGTCAGTTCGTTGAAGTCCCTCCAAATAGCGTGGGAGGTCCAGGCCTTGCAGATGATCTCGACTACCCTCAGGATTCGACTCTAGCGTCATGCGGCTCCCGGCAAGCAAAGCCTGTGCGGCTGCATTGCTCTGGCTTACGATTCCGTCCGCGCGACAGATCAGTACGGGAATCGGTAGCTCCCATACCCCCTCGGTCAACAAGGATTGGAGATGGGTCAGCCGGTCGATTGCACGGTCGAGGGCGTGCGTTCGGCGTTCGACTGAATCCAATGCCGGAAGTTCGGGTTGTTCAAGCGGTTCGAAAGCGCCGGCAGGTACAGCGTTAAGGGCTGCTGCACGTCGCCGAAAGAACACCAGCAAAGCATGCAAACGCCGCCAACTCCACAGCAAGTAGGCAAGCACGACTCCACAAACGGGAGAAACCATCGGGAAATTGATTCGGCCGTAGATAAGTCCGGCAACACTGGCGGCGATCGAGATGCCGCAAGCTGCCAGGGTGATCGCCACCGCATCCGTGGAGCTTCGCAAAAACAGGATCAGTACCACCCATATCGGCAGCGAGATCCACAACACGCGTTCGACGTTGGAAGGCTTTCCGATGTCGAAGTTGCGAATCAGGGCATCGAGTGCGTTAGCGTGAATTTCGACGCCAGCCAATCCGGTCAGCGCCCCGATTCCGGCCACTGGGAGCGTGTCCCCGAGCCCTGCGTCACTCAGCGCTCCGACCAGCACCAGTTTGTCGCGGAGCAACTCATTCGGCAAATCGCCACGCAATGCATCCACATACGAAATGGTCGGATAAGTGCCCGCGGGGCCCGCGAAAGGAATGCCGAAAGGACCTTGCCTGGTCCAATCTTGCGCAGCCTTGGGGTCCACTCTGGGCGGGGCCGCAGGAGC
This sequence comes from Gammaproteobacteria bacterium, assembly GCA_018820395.1. Taxonomy (GTDB): domain Bacteria; phylum Pseudomonadota; class Gammaproteobacteria; order Burkholderiales; family Burkholderiaceae_C; genus Variovorax. Next base: position 31,025 of record JAHJOG010000089.1, read on the forward strand.
CAGCCCCGCCATTAGCAGACCGACATAGGGCCACAGTCGCGTCGAGGTGCCTTCGTATCTCCACAGGCCGCGCACCAAGCCGTCGGCATCGGGCGTTGCGTTTGCGTGGCCGACTCCGCGAGCAGCCGCGGCGAGGGGGGGTGAAATAGGCAGAAATTCGGGCGATTTTCCTGAATGCGCCGCAAGCGCTGCGGGAAAGTTCAGCGGCAAATAGACGGGAATCTTGGCCATGGATTCAGCCAGCCTCTGATCTTCCGCGGGATCAAAAGAGCGTTCGTCGAAGAAAATGTCGAGGAGGACGGCCCGCGGGCCTTGGGGGGCAACTCGATCCAGGAGCGCCGCGTGGACCGATCGCGCAAAGGGCCATGGGCCCAGTTCGGCCATCGAACGCTTGTCGATGCCGATGATAAGAATGTTGCCGGATGGAGTGGGTTGATGCCGGCTGAGGATTCGGTCATAGAGGACCGCACTGGCATCAGCCAGCCCAGGCTTGCTGTCGAGCCAAACCATTGTCGGCGGTAGCAAAAGGAACATCAGCATCCATTCGAACAGGAACCGATGGCGAAACTGACGCATCAGTCTCCCGGCAGCCGCCAGTCGAATCAATTGGTAGACACTTCGAAATTGCCTTTCAATACGTGCTGCGGATTGGACTCTCCCTCAACCTCGTCGCGACTTCGCCAGTAGTAACGGCCCGGGACATTCAAAGGTCCAACCGTCACTCCGCTTGGGAAACTGCCTGATTCGATCGCAACGACGCTTGAAAAGTCCTCGCTGCGCGATAGTTCGAAAGTATGGCGCCGAGACGGATCGAGTGTCCAGCGGATTTCGTATTGGCCCGCTTCCCGCCGTGTGGCATCGCGCTCGGCTGTGCGGGCCTCTCCCTGATATATCACGCCCATGTCGACCTGCCCTTCGACGTGCTGGCGATCGAAGGCAGAGATCCGCGTGTGATAGAAGCCGGTGGTCAGACCGGCAAGTCTGAATTCCGGGCGTTCGGTCTGGCTTTCGGATGCCAAGCTGATGAATGCCGGGTCGCGCGCCAACTGGAGCTGGTAGGCGGCAGCCCCTTCGACGGCATTGGCGGTGACCCAGCCTGGCAAGCTCGATATCTGTTGCGCAGGCGCTGGCAAGAGTTTCCGTGTCCGAGGGGATTCGCCGTCTTCCAAGCGGGCGCCTTGACCCGCGAGCACAGGAACGCCGGGCCCTTCTGCCTCCAAGGGTTTCGCGACTACAGAGCCTTCAAGGACTTCGACGGTTTGCGCGTCGGAATCGGATCGCGCCCGAAAATGAGTGCCTTTGACGCCCAGAGAAAACGTTCGCGTTCGAATCTCGAAATCACGCTTCCTTCGCTTTTCGACGTAGGATTCGATGCGGCCATCGAGAAGCTCGATACGAATCGATTGGCCGCGAAGCTTCACCAGCTTGGCGGCGCTACTTGAGGGTATGACAACCCTGCTTCCATCCGCAAGCCCCAGTGCCAAAAAGCCCTCGCGACCAGTCATCAGGACGTCTCCGGGCTGAACAACAGCGTCGCGTAGCAGCGGCACCTGCGTGGCACCGTCGCGGCTGATGAGGACTTGCCCAGAGACGTCGATGACTCGAGCGCCCTCGCCAAGCCTCAAGATCTGACCCGGCTGGAGCAGCTCCGGAAGCGGGACATCGTTGTCGCGCTGGATCTCGGGCCAGCGGCTTGGGGTGGCCAAGTACTTGTTGGAAAGGTCCCAAAGCGTGTCGCCTGGTTGAACCACATACGTGCCGGGCGGTGTTTGCGGCACGGTCTCGCGAGAAGCTACTGGTGCACAGGCAAGGGCAAACAAGCCCCCCACCAGTACGAAGGCGCCGTGCTTGGCGAGTGAATCAAGACGAATTGCGAACATTCACACCTCCATCGAAATCGTCCCCGTCGCCGGAACTTTGAGCACTGGGTTCAACGCGCACGAGCCGATAGCCGCGCCCGTAAACGGTTTGCAAGCGGAGTCCACTGGCGCTGTGCAGGCCCAGCTTGTTCCTCAGTCGATAAATGTGACTGTCTAGCGCGCGTGAGGGGAGCTCTTCGCTCTGAACTCCAAGTGCTTCGAGCAAATAGGCTCGAGACACCGGTTGTCCCATGTGCCGAAACAGCGCCAACGCCAACCGAAACTCCCGGTCGGTGAGCGAAATGCTGAGCGCGGACCCGTCGGTTTGAGTGCGGTGAACGCACAAATTCGGATGGTCGAACTTCCAGTCTCCGAAGCGGTCCGCTTTTATTGTGGTCGCGAGCGGACGTCGGATCATGAGCCTGCGGACTCTGGCGCAGAGCTCAAGGTCTCTAAACGGCTTCACGACGTAGTCGTCGGCGCCGATCCGTAGCGCCGCCTCAACGTCGCGCTCCGAACTTCGCGACGTCAACATGATGACCGGAACGTCGCTCTTTTGAAAATTGCGCAGCCAGTTGAGCAGTTCGACGCCGTCCAGATCTGGAACGTTCCAGTCGAGGACGAGTAGGTCGTAGGTTTCCTGCCGCAGCGAACGGCGTAACGCTTCACCTTGGCTGAAGGGGCGGCACGAAACGAATTCGTCACCCATGTCCAGATTTCGGGCGAGCGCGTGCACGAGATAGCCCAACTGGGCGGGGTCGTCATCGAGAACTGCAATGCGCATGGCGTCACTCGTATGGATTTTCGATATGTCCATTTTTGCGCTTCCTATCACGCGTAAATCTCGCAAATTGTCGCGAAGTCGTACATCCGGGCGGGGGGGGCCGGATCCGTCAATTCGCCGGTTCCGCGGAGGAGTCGATCACAGAAAGCTAACCGCTTACTGAGCTAATCCTGATGAATTGTCACGTCTGAACCAAGCGATTTTGTTCGGTCGGCACCATTCGAGACCTTAAGTATTACGTCATAAAAGCCATGGTGTTTCGGGGACTTGCAGTTTCACCGGTTGGCAACGCCCAGTTCAATGAATAGTTCATTTTCCATCCAAGAATGGCCACGCACCAGGCGCTCAGAAATAGTGGGCACTCGCGTCGCCAGTGCTTCATGCGATATGCGTCATCGCGATCGCTTCATTCGTCGCCACTGTCGCAATGGCGATGCGTGCCCTCAATCGACTTCGCGTACGGAAGGGTGTTATCCAGTGATTGACAGCAAATTCGGGACCTTGTGTCGGGTCCGACTTGCACGTATGGCGAACATTTCGTTCGCGATGCTCCTAACCGCATGTGCAACACCCGTCTCCGACTTGAAATATCCCCGCATGGCCGTATCCGGCGGAGTCGGATCTACTACGCAGCCTGGACCTGGACGATTTCCGTCTCCCGAGTCTGCAAGCAGACCCGAAGGCACCTTCCCAGACCGCAAGGCACTCAGAAGCATCGGGCTCGGCATGACGAAGGACCAGGTGCGGAGTCTGCTTGGTTCACCACATTTCGACGAAGGCTTCTTCGGGGTCCGCGAGTGGAACTACATCTTTCACTTCAGGACCCAGGATGCTTCGAACCTGTTGACTTGCCAATATATGGTGCGGTTCGATGAACAGATGCGGACCATCGGGTCCTATTGGAAAGCTTCGGCCTGCGAAGACAAATCGGGAGTGTCGACGCCGAAGATCGTCGTCCGACCCCTTACCCCGCCGATCGTCGCGCTCCTTAAGCCTCAATCCATCCGCTTCGACACCGACCAGCTCTTCGGCGAACCGGGGGCGCGCCACACCGAACTGCTGCCACGCGCCGTTCGGCAGTTTGAACTCCTGGCGAGCGAAATCCTTCGCAACTTCGGCAAGACGGCCGAGGTTTCGGTGGTCGCTCGGGCGCATGGCGCAAATCGTGGCGATGAGCAGCAGACACAAACTGAACTCCGCACGATTCGCGATCTGCTGATTCGCCTAGGCATCGACGAATCGCGTATTCGAGTCGCGGTGGCGAAGAGCGGCACCTCCGCGCGTGCCTGCGCCGCCCAGGATGCTCGTGCGAACGCCGAGTGCAACTTGCCGGAACGCAGCGTCGAAATCGTTGTGGCAGGAGGCCGGGGATCATGAATCAGAATCCTTCATTGCGGCAAAGAATCGCCGTGGTCGATCCCACGCCGCGGACGAGGGAGCATGCCCGCCGCGCCATTCGCGGGCTGGGGCACACACCGGTGGTGTTTACCAGTGTTTCCGAGTTGCTGATGCTCGGAAAGGCACATCATCGCTACGCACTGATGTGCTTCGGGGTCGGGCCCAACGAAGATGACGTGCGCGCGCTGGTCGAGCTTGGCAGGGCCGTCCTTGGTAGCGATATCCCCGTCATGTTCATCACCTCCGGCGGAAGCGCTCGAGCGCTAAAGGAGCTGGGCCGGGTGCGCCCCAACGAAACACTGATCACACCGAGTTCGTTCGCGGATGTTTACAACGCCATGGAAGGATTCATGATCCGGAACGGCCTTCCACTGGCGGACGACGGCCTTGTGTGGGGACCTTATCGCTTCTATCCCGCCTGCGCCTTGGCAAATGTTTCCGGCACCGAAGTCTGGCTCGATTCCCCGGAGTTCGAACTTGCGCTCGAATTCTTTCACAACATCAATCGCCCACTGTCCTCGACTTGGCTAAGGGGCATGGTGCCGAAGATTCCTGCTCGCAGTTGGGCCCGCTGGCTTGACAGCAGGGTCGATCAACTTCGCCGAGAACTTGATCTCGGACCTTTGCAGCCACCCGAGCCACCAGGTGCGCACTGGGACAGCTACCGCCTTGCAAGCGTTTCACATAATCCACAGGCGACTGCGGGCTTTGCCATCGAGCGCTGCCTGCAATCGTGATTTCAGAGATCTCTTTCATGCCTTCCTGGATCGTTCCCGCCTCTATCTGCCTAGTGCTCTACTGCATCGTCTTTAGGCCGCGGCCTCAACGTCGCTTGGACGCTTGGGCGAGGCAGACCCGCTTCCGACCGACCGAGCAGATCTCACCGAACGAGCTTTTCGGGTGCCTCCTGAGCGGCAAGCTCGCAGTCCTCGAAAGAGACGACTTCTCTCAACTTGCCAGTGCATTGCCCGCCATGCGCGCCCGTCGTCTGCTTCAACAGTATTGGGGAGTTGCGTCCAAGATGGACTGCGAGCGCGTCGTCGATCGGCGCATGAAGCGTCTAGGAGAATGCTGTGCGGGCGAAGAGGCCGCCTACCTGGGGTGGCGTGATGGCGTTCAAATCGCCACCGAAGAGTATCGGGCGCTCGCCAATGCGTGCTGGTTTCTGGTGAACGAGGGCAGCGTCGTCGATCTATCGAGCATTCGGCGCATCTGCTCGGCGCCACTGGCCTGCGATATCGAACAGACCGCCTACCTTGTGCGCCTGGGCCTCTCCGTTGGTTTTCTTGAACGTGAGCAGGCCCTGCTTGTCCTTCGTGAACTGAGCGACCGAGCACGCGGCGGCTTTCAGAGTTGGGAGGACTATTCGCTCGCCGCGTTGATCGGTATGGCGGTCAGAACGCGAGACGAACTCACGGACGATGAAGAATGGCGGCACATCGCTCGAAGCCACCGCGTCTTTCTGTCCGGCCAGCAGGCGGCTTTTTCCCTGGCTGCAGGATGGTCCGGACGCCAAGCGCCGGCCGCGTCGGCCCAAGCCGGCGAAGAAGAGCTGGCGCCGATGAGCGCTGCGGCCAGCTAGTCAGAAATCCTCGGAGTGCAGGCAGATGGCCTGCATGGGGTTCTCTCGATAGCGGGCCGTCGCCGTGGCGTCGATCCAGTCGGCGTTCTCAGCGTAAGCCTTGACGAGCGCCGAGCCACCGGCGGTCGCTCGAAAACGCGTGTGCAGAGCACGCTCGTCGATGCTTGCAAGGATGCGGGCACCGTCATACCCATCGGGATAAATGGCAAACTGGACTCTGCCGGTGGACGGATGAAACGTAGCTTCTGATGGCATAGGAACTTTCGTGTTCATTTGCGCCAGTATCTTGTATCCGAAGGTTTCACAACATTGGCCTGATGGTGTATGACCGTCATGGTTTGTGAAGCATTTCTCGTTCTTCACGGCGGAAAGGGCCTCGGTGCCACCGCGCGATTCCAACGGTACGTTGAACTTCGCGTTGCGAGAGCGAATCGCACCGGCTCAACCCTGCCGCTCGGCCAAATCCATCTCCATGTTTTGCTTCCTCCGACGCACTCTGATTCACGCATTGGGGGCGCTATGGCTCTCGCTTATCGCCTTGTCTTCCCATGCCCAGGCGCTGCCACCTGGGGTGAGCCTGGGGATGAGCGCGCGCGAACTTGAGGCCGCCGTGCCCGACCTCGAACGAGTGGCCAGGCCGCCTCGGCTCGCTGGCGGGCTCAGCGGAAAGTGGCGGTCGCCGTCCATGACGCTGGGCGGATTGAACTTCGAGCCGATCTATTACCTCGCTGGCGATCGCCTTCGGCGGATCGAATGGGTGGCGGTCGCAGAGGATCAGCCCGAGGTTGCCGACGCGGCCTTCGGCGACATCGTCCAGTGGGGGCGCAGCGCTTTCGGCCCCGAGCTTGCGTCGAACGATCCCGGCACGGCCTACGCGGCCTGGGTCGATGGCGACACCGACGTCTACGCGCAGCGCACGGGCGGAACAGCCCGGCCGACCGTGCGCCTGGTCTACAGGCTGCGGCAGGTCAAGGACGCCAGCGAACTCTGACCGGCACGTTCAGGCAGAGCCGAGCATGCCGCGCTCTTCGATGAAAGACACCACCTCCGCGAGTCCGGTTCGCGTCTTGAGGTTGGTCATCACATAGGGGCGCTGCTTGCGCATGCGTTTTGTGTCCGCTTCCATCACACCGAGATCGGCGCCGACGTAGGGGGCCAGGTCGGTCTTGTTGATGACGAACAGGTCGCTCTTGGTGATGCCCGGTCCGCCCTTGCGCGGGATCTTCTCGCCTGCGGCCACGTCGATCACGTAGATCGTCAGGTCGCTCAGCTCGGGGCTGAAAGTGGCCGCCAGGTTGTCGCCGCCGCTCTCGACGAACACGATGTCGGCATCGGGGAATTCCTTGAGCATGCGATCGATGGCTTCGAGATTGATCGAGGCGTCCTCGCGAATGGCAGTGTGCGGGCAGCCGCCGGTTTCGACGCCCATGATGCGCTCGGCCGCCAGGGCGCCTGCGACCGTGAGCAGGCGCTGGTCTTCCTTGGTGTAGATGTCGTTGGTGATCGCCACCAGGTCGTACTTGTCGCGCATGGCCTTGCAGAGCATCTCGAGGAGCGTCGTCTTGCCCGAACCGACAGGCCCTCCGATGCCCACGCGCAACGGCGGCAGCTTCTTAGTGCGATGGGCGATGTGGTGCAGGGCAGAGGACATGGTTGGGCTTCAGCTTCGGAAGAGGCGGGAATACTGCGTTTCGTGTCGTGCCGAATAGATTGCAAGCATCGGTGTGAACGCCTGCCGGTCGTGATCGGCCTGTGCAATTGTGAAATCGATCGCGGCGGGAATTTCCTCTGCCAGCCGCGCCAACATTCTTTGGCCGGCGCTCTGACCAAGCGGCACCGATTTCACTGCGGCGCCGATCATGTTTTCGGCCCAGCCGAAGGCGAAGGCCAGGCAGCTATCGCGGGCGCTGGCCTGCGTGCGGCTGGCCGCGAAGGCGAAGGCCACTGGGTAAGTGACGGTCTGGGCCAATCCATCGAACTGGGCGGCGACGTCGTCGTGATGCAGCTTCAGCCATTCGACGAAGGAGCGGCCCATCTGCTCCGTTTGAAGCCGGAATTCGGAAGATTCGCGCGTGTGCTGCACCCAGGCGTTGAGGGCCGCGATGCGCGTGGCGTCGGCGCTCCGCCAGGCGGCGATCGATTGCGCCACCACAGGAAGATCGCTGCGTGCGAGACCGAGGTGCAGTTGGTCGACGATCCAGTCGCAGGCGCGCTCTTCGTTGTCGAGGCCGCCCCATTCGACGCCGGCCTCGAAGCCTTCGGAATAGGAAAAGCCGCCGATCGGCAAGGCCGGCGATGCGAGCCAGATCAGCTGCAGAAGGCTGGCGGCTGGCAACGCGCCTGGGACATCGGTCATCGATGCGCGTGGTCGTGAGAGTGACCGTGTTCGTGTTCGTGTGAAGGCTCGGCGTCCGGCCCGCCGCCATAGGCGTTCGGATGGAGCACGGGTCCGACGGGCGCTGCGCCATGCGCATGCGATTCCGAATGCACGTGTGCGTGCCGATCGCCGTGGTCGTGATCGTGACCATGACCGACACCCTGCGTGCCATACGCCCCCCCTTCGGGCTCGAACGCCTCGTCGGCTTCGCGCACGATCAGGTGCATCGAGCGCAACATGGCGGCCAGCACGTGGTCGGGCTCGATCTTCAGATGGTCGGGCTTCAGCTCGATCGGCACGTGCCGGTTGCCCAGGTGGTAGGCGGCGCGCATCAGGTCGAAAGGGGAGCCGTGTTGCGCGCAGTGCGTGATGACCAGCACGGGTTGAGGCGCCGCGATCACTCGGATCAGCGAGCCGTCCTCTGCCACCAGCACGTCACCGCCGCGCACGGCCGTGCCGCGCGGCAGGAACACGCCGATTCGCCGGCCCTCGGAGTCGACAGCGTCGAAGCGGCTTTTCTGGCGAACGTCCCAGTCGAGTTCGACCGTGGCAGCGCGCTTAAGCAGCACGGCGGCGAGGCCGCCACCCTGGGACATCAGTTTGTTGGCGTTAAGCATGAGAGGCTTGGGAGTGCGATCGGTATTGTCGATCGTAAGGGCGGGTGTGGAGATCGGCGCCGGCTCGCGCCGCGCCGGTGCGGCCGCGGTCGGTCAGAGCGCGAGCGTCATGAAGTGGCTGGTTGGGTCGTCGTTGTAGCCGCCAAACGGTGCGCAGCCCCGAAACCCATGTCTTTCGTACAGCGCTCGCGCTGGCGCAAAGAAGGGCTGGCTGCCTGTTTCCAGGCTCAGCCGTACAAAGCCCGATGCCTGCGCTTCGGCGATCATGTGTTTCAACATCCTCCCGCCGATGCCTTGGCCGCGCAGCGCAGCGGCCGTGCGCATCGACTTCAGTTCGGCATGCCCGCCATCGAGACGTTTCAAGGCGGCCGTCGCCGACAAGACAGCGCCCGACGGCAGTTCGAGCCACGCGCTCCAGAAGCGGATGTCCGGGTGGCGGAGGGCCTCCAGCCCCAGCGCGTACACGCTCTCTGGCGGCGAGACGCGCCGCATGTCGACCAGGTGTTCCTCGAGAAACGCCGTGATGCGCGGGTCATGCAGTGGGTCCAGACGGATGCGCAAGGCTGGTGGCATTGGCTTTGAACAGGACTTAAAAAAGAAAATAGCGCTGTGCCATCGGCAGCGACACGGCCGGATCGCACACAAGCAATTGCCCATCGGCTCGCACCGCGTAAGTCTGCGCGTCGATCTCCATCCGCGGCGTGAAGCCGTTGTGCACCATGTCCTGCTTGCGCACGCCGCGGATGTTCTTCACCGCACTCAGCGTCTTCGCGAGGCCGTAGCGCTCGCCGATGCCGTTGGCCAGGCCGGACTGCGACACGAAGGTCAGCGAGCTTCTGGCGAGCGAGCCGCCGAAGGCGCCGAACATCGGCCGGTAGTGCACGGGCTGCGGCGTCGGGATCGAGGCATTGGCGTCGCCCATGGCCGCCATGGCGATCGTTCCGCCTTTCAGGATCGTGAACGGCTTGACGCCGAAAAAGGCCGGCTTCCAGACCACCAGGTCGGCCCACTTGCCGACCTCGATGCTGCCGACCTCGTGCGCAATGCCGTGCGCGATGGCGGGGTTGATCGTGTATTTGGCGACGTAGCGCTTGGCGCGGAAGTTGTCGTGTCGGTCGGTGTCGTCGGGCAGCTTGCCGCGCTGCAGCTTCATCTTGTGCGCGGTCTGCCAGCAACGCAGGATGACCTCGCCGACGCGACCCATCGCCTGGCTGTCCGAGCTGAACATGCTGATCGCGCCCAAGTCGTGCAGGATGTCTTCGGCTGCGATGGTTTCCTTGCGGATGCGGCTTTCGGCAAAGGCCAGGTCTTCGGGAATGCCGGCGTCCAGGTGGTGGCACACCATGAGCATGTCGACGTGCTCGTCGAGCGTGTTCACCGTGTAGGGCATGGTGGGATTGGTCGACGACGGCAGAAAATTCGCCTCGCCCACCACGCGCAGGATGTCCGGCGCGTGCCCGCCGCCGGCGCCTTCGGTGTGAAAGGCGCAGATGGCGCGGCCCTTGACGGCGGCGATCGTGTTCTCGACGAAGCCCGACTCGTTCAACGTGTCGCTGTGGATCGCCACCTGCGTGTCGGTCGCATCCGCGACGTCGAGGCAGTTGCTGATCGCGGCCGGCGTGGTTCCCCAGTCCTCGTGCAGCTTGAGGCCGATCACACCCGCGTCGATCTGCTCGTGCAGCGCCGCCGGCAGGCTCGCGTTGCCCTTGCCCAGAAAGCCGAGGTTCATCGGAAACGCGTCGGCCGCCTGCAACATTCGCTCGATGTGCCAAGGGCCTGGCGTCGCCGTGGTGGCGAAGGTGCCGGTGGCCGGCCCGGTGCCGCCGCCCATCATGGTGGTCACGCCCGAACTCAACGCTTCTTCGATCTGCTGCGGGCAGATGAAGTGGATGTGGCTGTCGATGCCGCCGGCCGTGACGATCTGGCCTTCGCAGCTGATGATCTCGGTGCCCGGGCCGATGACGATGTCGACGCCCGGTTGCACATCGGGGTTGCCGGCCTTGCCGATGGCCGCGATGCGGCCGTCCTTGAGGCCGATGTCGGCCTTGACGATGCCCCAGTGGTCGAGGATGAGCGCATTGGTCATCACCGTGTCGACCGCGCCCTCGGCGCGCGTGCGCTGGCTTTGCGCCATGCCGTCGCGAATGGTCTTGCCACCGCCGAACTTGACCTCTTCGCCGTAGCCGCCGGCGCGCAGCGTGTAGTCGTCTTCGACCTCGATCACGATGTCGGTGTCGGCCAGACGCACCCGGTCGCCGATGGTGGGGCCGAAGATCTCGGCGTAGGCACGTCGTGCGATGCGGGACATCAGAGCTTTCCTTGCACCAGGCCGCGAAAGCCGAAGACCACGCGATCGCCGGCATAGTCCACCAGTTCGACCGTGCGCTGCTGGCCGGGTTCGAAGCGCACCGCCGTACCCGACGCGATGTTCAGCCGCATGCCGCGCGCTGCCTCGCGATCGAAGCTCAAGGCGCCGTTGGTTTCGGCGAAGTGGTAGTGCGATCCCACCTGGATGGGCCGGTCGGCGCTGTTCTGCACCACCACCGACAGCGTGCGCCGGCCGGGGTTGAGTGCATGGTCGCCCTCGTCCGTGATGAGTTCGCCGGGCACCATGCTCAGGCCATCCGGGTGAGCAGGACCACGCCGAACAGAGCGACCGCACCGCCCGCCGCGCGCGCGATGAGCGCGCCGCGCCAACGGGGCAGGCTGCCCAGGGCCACGCCGGCCAAGTGCAGTGACACCGTGGCGAGCAGCATGCCGGCGAGCGCAGCCAGCGCGGCGCCGGTGCCGTCACCCGAGAGCTCGTATCCGTGCGCCGCGCCGTGGAACACCGCGAACGCGCCCACGAGCACCGCGGCCGCAAGCGCCGGGAGGCGAAGCCGGGCGGCCGCCAACAGACCGATCACCAGCAGCGACGCCGCGATCGCCGGTTCGACCGCAGGCAGTTGCAGGCCAGCGAGCCCGAGCAGCGCGCCCGCCAGCAGCATCGACGCAAAGCCGAGCGGCGCCCAGAGCAGGTCGCGTGCGCGACGCGCCGCGAGTGCGCTCCAGAGTCCGACGCCGAGCATCGCGGCCAGGTGATCCATGCCAGTGAACGGGTGCAGAAAACCTTGCACGAAACCGGCCGCATGATGGGCCGCACCGTCGACCCCCACGTGCGCGGACGCCGCGAAGGGAAGGGCCGTGGCGGCCACGGCAAGAAAGATCGATCGGCTCAGGCGCATGGTTGGGTCTCCGTGGAAGAGCTTGGAAGAGCGTGGAAGAGGGGGCGTGGGGGTCAGACGATGGGCTGGTGGACCGTGACCAGCTTGGTGCCGTCCGGAAAGGTGGCTTCGACCTGAATGTCGGGGATCATCTCGGCGATGCCGTCCATGACGTCGGCCCGCGTGAGCACGCTGCGGCCTTCGCTCATGAGGGCGGCCACGCTCTTGCCGTCGCGCGCGCCTTCCATCACGGCGGCCGAGATCAGCGCCACGGCCTCGGGGTAGTTGAGCTTGAGGCCACGCGCCCGACGGCGCTCGGCCAGCAGGGCGGCCGTGAAGATCAGCAGCTTGTCCTTTTCGCGCGGGGTCAGTTCCATGGGCAGGGCGTCGGTTGGATCGGAATGGCGTCACGCCGTACAGCTGCATTGCAACACTCGTGCCGTGGCACGGAATCTGCACCGTCACGATGTGAATTCGACGGCCGATTCTGCACCCATCCGCACCGAGACCGACGCTCCCCAGCGCATCGTGAAGGTTCGGCGCGACTACAACAGTTGGGTGGCGAGCGAGACGCTCGAAGATTACGCGTTGCGCTACACGCCGCAGAGTTTTCGCCGGATGTCCGAATGGCGGGTGGCCAACACCGCCTTCGGTGCGGCGTCCTTTCTCATCCTCGAAGCCGTCGGCGCGACGCTGCTCGTGCAGTACGGATTCGCCAACGCCTTCTGGGCCATCCTGGTCACCGGGCTGATCATCTTCCTGGCCGGCCTGCCGATCAGCATCTATGCCGCGCGCTATGGCATCGACATGGACCTGCTCACGCGCGGCGCTGGCTTCGGCTACATCGGTTCGACGCTCACGTCACTCATCTACGCGTCGTTCACCTTCATCTTCTTCGCGCTCGAGGCTGCGGTGATGGCCTATGCGCTCGAGCTCGCCTTGGGCATTCCGCCCGCCTGGGGTTACCTGGTCTGCGCGCTGGTGGTCATTCCGCTCGTCACCCACGGCGTGTCCACCATCAGTCGTCTTCAGCTCTGGACGCAGCCGGTGTGGCTGCTGATGCTGGTCGTGCCCTTCGGCTACGTGCTGGCGCGCGACCCTGGTGCGTTCGTCGGCATCACGCACTACGGCGGCGCGAAGAATGGGCCGGCCGGCTTCCAGATGCACCAGTTCGGTGCCGCACTCACCGTCGGCATCGCCTTGATCACCCAGATGGGCGAGCAGGCCGACTATCTGCGCTTCATGCCCGTACGCACCGCAGCCAACCGAACGCGTTGGTGGATCGGCGTGCTCGCCGGCGGCCCCGGGTGGGTGGTGCTCGGGGTGCTCAAGATGCTCGGCGGTGCGCTGCTGGCGTACCTGGCGATCCGGCACATGGTGCCGCCCGAGCGCGCGGTCGACCCGAACCAGATGTACCTCGCGGCGTACGAGTACGTATTCCCCAACTACGGCTGGGCCGTGGCTGCGACCGCGCTCTTCGTGGTCATCTCGCAGCTCAAGATCAACGTCACCAACGCCTATGCCGGTTCGCTCGCGTGGAGCAACTTCTTCTCGCGCGTCACGCACAGCCATCCCGGGCGCGTGGTGTGGGTGGTGTTCAACGCGCTGATCGCCTTCATGCTGATGGAGATGAACGTGTTCGAGGCATTGGGCGACGTGCTGGGCCTCTACGCCAACATCGCCATCGCGTGGATGATGGCCGTGGTGGCCGACCTGGTCATCAACAAGCCGCTCGGCCTGTCGCCGCCAGGCATCGAGTTCAAGCGCGCGCACCTGTGGGACATCAACCCGGTGGGCGTGGGCGCGATGGCGCTGGCCTCGGCGCTGTCGATCGCGGCACATCTGGGCGCTTTCGGCGCGCTGGCGCAGTCGTTCTCGGCATTGATCGCGCTCGGCACCGCGTTGATCGTGTCGCCGCTGATCGCCTGGGCCACGCGGGGCAAGTACTACATCGCGCGCGGCTCGGACGACCATGGCGTCAAGCCCTTCACCCCGGCGTCGACCCGCTCCGCCGTGCGCTGGGCGCGGGTCGAATCCGAAGCAGGCCGCGATCACCACCGGATCACTACGCAACGCTGCGTCATCTGCGAGCGCGACTACGAAGGCCCGGACATGGCGCATTGCCCTGCGTACCAGGGCGCCATCTGTTCGCTGTGCTGCACGCTCGACGCGCGCTGCGGCGACCTGTGCAAGCCGCAGGCGAGCCTGTCGGCGCAGTGGTCGGCCGCGTTGCGCTGGCTGCTGCCGCGGCGTGTCTGGCCGTATCTCGACACCGGGCTCGGCCACTTCCTGCTGCTGATGCTGATCGTGGTGCCGGTGCTCGCGGCCGTGTTCGGCGTGCTGTACCAGCAGGAGCTGCGCGGCATCGGCGAAGACGCGCTGAGTTCGCTGCAGCAGCCGTCGTCGCTGCGCTCGGGCTTTCTCAAGGCGTACATGGCGGTCCTGCTCATCGCCGGCATCGTCGCCTGGTGGCTGGTGCTGGCTCACCAGAGCCGCAAGGTCGCGCAGGAAGAATCCAATCGACAAACCCACCTGCTGGTGCGCGAGATCGAGCTGCACCGCGAGACCGACCGCGCGCTGCAGGCCGCCAAGCAGACCGCCGACCAGGCCAACCAGGCCAAGAGCCGCTACATCAGCGCCATCAGCCACGAGCTGCGCACGCCGCTCAACAGCATCCTGGGCTACGCGCAGCTGATGGGCGAAGACACGGCGGTGCCCCCACACCGCCAGCAGGCCGTCGCCGTCATCAAGCGCGGCGGCGAGCACCTGCTGTCGCTGATCGAAGGCACGCTCGACATCGCGCACATCGAGGCCGGCAAGCTCACGCTCCAGGCGCGGCCGATGCGCTTCGCCGACGTCATGGGCGAGCTGGCCGACATGTTCGAGCTGCAGGCCGCCGAAAAGGGCCTGGCGTTTCGCTTCGAGCCCGCGGGCGACCTGCCGGACGTGGTGCGCGCTGATGAAAGACGGGTGCGCCAGATCGTCATCAACGTGCTGGGCAACGCCATCAAGTTCACGGCCAGTGGGCAGGTCACGCTCCGGCTGCGGCACGCGCGCGAGTTCGCGGTGATCGAAGTCGAGGACACCGGTCCGGGCATGTCGGCAGAGGAGCTGGACCACATCTTCGAGCCCTTCGAGCGCGGTGCCACGTCCAACCGCTCGTCGCCCGGTGCGGGGCTCGGGCTCACGATCGCCAAGATGCTGGTCGACCTGATGGGCGGCGAGATGAGCGTGCAGAGCACGCCGGGTGTCGGCTCGGTGTTTCGCCTTCGGCTCTTTCTGCCGCACGTGCATGAGCCGCC
>JAHJOG010000090.1 GCA_018820395.1 Gammaproteobacteria bacterium
GGCTCGGCACCATCGAGATCAAGGCCATGAAGGAGCACGGTTACTCGACCGAGTTCGCCGTGGGCGTGACCGCGGCGTCGGCCACGCTCGGGCCGATCATTCCGCCCAGCCTGCCTTTCGTCATCTACGGAATGATGGCGAACGCTTCGGTCGGCGCGCTGTTTCTGGCCGGCATCCTGCCCGGTGTGCTGCTCAGCATCCTGATGATGCTGACGGTGACCTGGTTCGCGCACCGCAACAAGTGGGGCGGCGACGTCAAGTTCTCGAGCACGCGCTTCTTCAAGGCCATCACCGAGCTCGCCGTGGTGATCGCGTGGCCGCTGGCGCTGTGGGTGCTGGTGGCGAAATTCGGCGCACCGGCGCAGATCACCGTGTTCGTGGGGCTGGCCCTGCTCTTCGTGGTCGACCGGATCTTCAACTTTCAGGCGCTGCTTCCGATCATGACGCCGGTGCTGCTGATCGGCGGCATGACCACGGGGCTTTTCACGCCGACCGAGGGCGCGATCGCCGCGTGCGTGTGGGCGATGATCCTCGGCCTGGCCTGGTACCGCACGCTGACGTGGAAGATGTTCGTCAAGGTCTGCCTCGACACGGTCGAGACCACCAGCACGGTGCTCTTCATCGTGGCCGCCGCTTCGATCTTCGGCTGGATGCTCACGGCCACGGGGGTGACGACCGAGATCGCCAGCTGGGTGCTCGGCTTCACCGACAAGGCGTGGGTGTTCCTGCTGCTCGCCAACCTGCTGATGCTGTTCGTCGGCTGCTTCCTGGAACCGACCGCGGCGATCACGATCCTGGTGCCGATCCTGCTGCCGATCGCGACGCACCTCGGCGTCGATCCGATCCACTTCGGCCTGGTGATGGTGCTCAACCTCATGATCGGGCTGCTGCATCCGCCCATGGGCATGGTGCTGTTCGTTCTGGCGCGGGTGGCGGGCCTCAGCTTCGAGCGCACCACCATGGCGATCCTGCCGTGGCTGATCCCGCTGCTGGTGGCGCTGGTGGTGATCACCTACGTGCCGTCGTTGGTACTGTGGCTGCCCAAAATGTTCTTCTAGAACCATTGATATGCAACCGTTTATTCGTCTTCATCCTTCAGACGACGTCGTGATCGCTCGCGGACAGCTCGTCGGCGGCACGCCGGTCGAAAGCGTGACGGCACGCGGACTGATTCCGCCGGGGCACAAGGTCGCGGTGCGCGCCATCGCGCAGGGCGAGGCTGTGCGCCGCTACAACCAGATCATCGGCTTTGCGAGCCGGCCGATCGCGCCGGGCGAGCACGTCCATACGCACAACCTCGACATGGGGCCGGACAAGGGGCACTTCGAGCGCGACTATGCCTTCGGTGCCGACGTCAAGCCGCCACCTGCGAAGCGCGAAGCGAGCTTCATGGGCATCCGCCGCGCCGACGGGCGGGTGGCGACGCGCAACTACATCGGCGTGCTGACGAGCGTCAACTGCTCGGCCACCGCGGCGCGCGCCATTGCCGACCACTTCTCGCGCCGCACCAACCCTGCGGCGCTGGCCGACTTTCCCAACGTCGACGGCGTGGTGGCGCTCACGCACGGCACGGGCTGCGGCATGGACACCGGCGGCATGGGCATGCAGATCCTCGAGCGCACCTTGACCGGCTACGCCACGCACGCCAACTTCGCCGCCGTGCTGGTGGTCGGCCTGGGCTGCGAGGCGAATCAGATCAACGCCTGGCTGGCGACGGGCAACCTGAGCGAAGGCGAGAACTTCCGCGTGTTCAACATCCAGGACACCGGCGGCACGCGCAAGACCGTCGACAAGGGCGTGGCGCTGATCAACGAGATGCTGCCGCGAGCGAATGCCGTGAAGCGCGAGCCCTGCAGCGCGTCGCACATCACCATCGGCCTGCAATGCGGCGGCTCGGACGGGTATTCGGGCATCAGCGCCAACCCGGCCCTGGGCGCGGCGGTCGACCTGCTGGTGGCGCACGGCGGCACCGCCATCCTGTCGGAGACGCCCGAGGTGTATGGCGCGGAGCATCTGCTCACGCGGCGCGCGGTGCGGCGCGAGGTCGGCGAAAAGCTGGTCGAGCGCATCCGCTGGTGGGAGCACTACACCGAGATCAATGAAGGCGAGATGAACAACAACCCCTCGCCAGGCAACAAGGCGGGCGGCCTCACCACGATTCTCGAAAAGTCGCTGGGCGCCGTGGCGAAGGGCGGCACCAGCAATCTCGAGGCGGTGTACGAATACGCCGAGCCGGTGGACGCGCACGGCTTCGTGTACATGGACACGCCGGGCTACGACCCGGTCAGCGCCACGGGCCAGGTGGCCGGCGGCGCCAACCTGATCTGCTTCACCACCGGCCGCGGCTCGGCCTACGGGTGCGCACCATCGCCCTCGCTCAAACTCGCGACCAATTCGGCTTTGTGGCGGCGGCAGGAAGAAGACATGGACATCAACTGCGGCGAGATCGTCGACGGCACGGTGTCGATCCAGGACATGGGGCAGCGCATCTTCGAACTGGTGCTGGCGACCGCGTCGGGCGAGCAGAGCAAGAGCGAGAAGCATGGCTATGGGCAGAACGAGTTCGTGCCTTGGCAGGTCGGGGCGGTGATGTGACGCCCCCCGGCTTTGCACTGCGCTTCGCTTCGTGTCATTCGCCACCCCCCGAGGGGGAGGCTCGGCGGCGGCCGATGCTCCCCCCCAGGCTGCGCGCACTTCGTGTCGCTTCGCCAACCCCCTACCGGGGGCAACCCCAGCGGCCCGGCTAAGCCGGTTCCGCGGGGTTCCTGGCCTGCCCTCGTCGAGTGGTTCCTTTAATTTTGGAGTGGATTGAATGTCGAAGACTTTGAGTGCCGAGGCGTTGAGGTCGGTGGTGGCGGGGATCATCGAGGCGGTGGGGAGTTCGCGGGCGGAGGCGGAACAGGTGGCTGCCAATCTCGTGCTGGCCAACCTGAGCGGGCACGACTCGCACGGGGTGGGGATGGTGCCGCGCTATGTCGATGCGGTGGCCGAGGGCGGGCTGGTGCCGAACACGGCGGTCAGGGTCGAACTGGACGCGGGCGCGATGCTGGCGCTGGACGGGCAAGGCGGTTACGGGCAGATCGTCGGGGTGCAGGCGATGGAACTGGGCATCGCGCGCGCGCAGGAATTGGGCAGCTGCATCCTGTCGCTTTCGCACGCGCATCACCTGGGGCGGATCGGCCACTTCGCCGAAATGGCGACGGCCCAGGGCCTGGTGTCGATGCATTTCGTGAATGTGCTGTCGCGGCCGGTGGTCGCGCCGTGGGGCGGTGGTGACGGGCGCTTCGGCACCAATCCGTGCTGCATCGGCGTGCCGCTCGCGGGCGCCGAGCCCTTCGTGCTGGACTATGCGACCAGTCGCGTCGCGCAAGGAAAGATGCGCGTCGCTCACAACAAGGGCGAGCGCGTGCCCGCGGGCTACCTGATCGACGAACGCGGCGCGCCGACCGACGATCCGGGCGTGGTGGTCGTCCCGCAAAGCGGCGGCCTGTTCGGCGCGCTGATGACCTTCGGCGAGCACAAGGGCTACGGCATGGCCGTGGCCTGCGAACTGCTCGGCGGCGCCCTCACGGGCAGCGGCACCTGGCATCGCACGCCGGACGCGGCACGCTCGGTCTACAACGGCATGCTCACTGTGCTGATCGACCCGGCCCGGCTCGGCACCCGCGAGCGCTTCGAGCAAGAGGCGTCCGCCTTCGTCGATTGGCTGAAGCAGAGCCCGCCGGGCGCCGGCTTCGACGGTGTGCAGCTCGCGGGCGAGCCGGAGCGCACTGCGCGACGGGCACGCGAGCGCGACGGCATCGTGATCGACGACGCGACCTGGGGCGAGATCGTGGCGGCGGGCGCGCAGGCGGGCGTTGCAGTGCAAAGCGTCTGAGCAGCCGGCATCTCCGACGACGCGCATGAATGCCGGTCCGTGCAGGCACGGCTATGCTCGTTCGGACATGCAAAGCGACGGCACTTTTCTTCGAATCGCTAGGCGCGTCGTCACGCTGGCCGCTGCGGCCTCGGCGTGGGGCATGGCCCACGGCGCCTGGGCGGCTGCTTCGTGCACCGACACCGCACTGAACGCGACACCGCCCCCGCGCGCCTTGGTCATGGCCGCCGTAGCACGCCGGGAGCACGCCGCCTTCGGCGAACAGACCATGGATGCCGAAGGGCGCCTGGTCCGCTCGGGCAGCGCCGAGGCCGAAGCCAACCCCGGCTTCGCGCGCGGCCCGGCGCCATGGCAGCGAGTGATGGGCTACTGGCAGGCCGTCGACCCGGGCAACGACCGCTTGCCCTCCCTCGTGCGTTTCGGCGCGCTGCGCCCCGCCGACCGCCGGCTGCTCGGCCAGGCGCTGAACCAGGCGACGAGCGCACGCCTGCAGGGCTTGGGCGTCGGTCCCGACGAAGGCCTGCGGTCCGACGAATACCTGGCGTTGCGCGCCGCGATCGACCGCGTCGCCGTGATCGACACGCCCTGGTCGGCCGCCTTCATCAGTTGGCTCGCACGCGAGGCGGGGCTCGGTCCGGACGAATTCGTCTTTTCCGAAGCGCATGCCGACTATGCCGGTGCCGCGATGAGGGCGCGTCGCGACGAACGGGCCGGCACGCCGACGCGCTACGCGATGCGTGCCTGCGATGTCGCCCGCACGCCCCCGCGCATGGGCGACCTGATCTGCCAGACGCGCGCATCGAGCGCCGGGCTTGACACTTTCGCCGCCCTGGATCCGATCCTGTCGGAGCGCCGGACCGGCGGCCCGGGGTTGCCGATGCATTGCGACGTGGTCGTGGCCGTGGACGCCACCGGCTTCGACACGGTGGGCGGCAACGTGCTGCAGTCCGTCACCTCGCGCCGGCTCGACTTCGCACCCGGCACGCGCCTGCTCGATCCGAGCTACCGGGCCGACGGTTGCACGCCGGGCACGGCAGGCTGCCTCGACCGCCACATGAGCCGTCAACCCTGGACACTGCTGCTGCAGTGGCGATGAACCGCTGGCGCACCGCGGCCGAGCCGGGTGTCTTACCATGTGGCGACATGCCGGGCCGGTCGCGCGAATGCGGCTGCCGCCCCCAACCCAATCAGGAGATTTGCTCATGCCCGATCTATTCGAAAACCCCCTTGGACTCGACGGCTTCGAGTTCGTCGAGTTCGCGTCGCCCGAGCCGCACATGCTGGAAAAGGTGTTCGAGAGTCTCGGCTTCCAGAAAGTCGCGGTCCATCGCTCCAAGCAGGTGGACCTCTACCGCCAGGGCGACATCAACTTCATCCTCAATCGCGAACCCAAGAGCCCGGCCGCCTATTTCGCGGCCGAGCACGGGGCCTCGGCCTGTGGCCTGGCGTTTCGCGTCAAGGACGCGCACAAGGCCTACGCCCTCGCGCTCGAACGCGGCGCCCAGCCGATCGAGATCGCCACTGGCCCGATGGAGCTGAGGCTGCCGGCCATCAAGGGCATCGGCGGCGCGCCGCTCTACCTCATCGACCGCTTCGAGGACGGCAAGTCGATCTACGACATCGACTTCGACTGGATCGAAGGCACGGAGCGCCACCCGCGGGGTCACGGACTGAAGGCCATCGACCATCTGACGCACAACGTCTACCGCGGCCGCATGGCCTATTGGGGCGGCTTCTACGAGCGGCTCTTCAACTTCCGCGAGATCCGCTACTTCGACATCCAGGGCGAATACACCGGCCTCACCAGCAAGGCCATGACCGCGCCCGACGGCAAGATCCGCATTCCGCTGAACGAGGAATCCGCCAAGGGCTCGGGCCAGATCGAAGAGTTCCTGATGCAATTCAACGGCGAGGGCATCCAGCACATCGCGCTCTTCACGGACGACCTGATCGCCACCGTCGACAGCCTGCAGATGGCGGGCGTGCCGTTGATGACCGCGCCCAACGATGTCTATTACGAGATGCTGGAATCGCGCCTGCCAGGCCACGGCCAGCCGGTGACCGAACTGCAGTCGCGCGGCATCCTGCTCGACGGGAGCACCGAAGACGGCAAGCCACGGCTTCTGCTGCAGATCTTTTCGCAGACCATGTTCGGGCCGGTTTTCTTCGAATTCATCCAGCGACGCGGCGACGACGGCTTTGGCGAAGGCAACTTCAAGGCGCTCTTCGAATCGATCGAGCGCGACCAGGTGCGACGCGGCGTGATCGGCCAGGAAGCCACCGCGTCATGAAGTCCGACTCCGCCGCCCCACGCGCCTTGTTCAGCGCCACCATCGCGGGCAGCCTGCCCAAGCCCGCCTGGCTCGCCGAAACCACCAAGCTCTGGCCCGAATGGAAAGCCGCCGGAGCCGATCTTGCGCAAGCCAAGGCCGACGCGACGCTGCTCTGGATCAAGGCCCAGGAAGACGCCGGGCTCGATGTGATCGGCGACGGCGAGCAGTCGCGTCAACACTTCGTGCACGGCTTTCTCGAACAGGTCGAAGGCATCGACTTCGAGCACAAGGTCAAGATGGGCATTCGCGACAACCGCTACGACGCGATGGTGCCGCAGGTGGTGGCGCCACTCAGGCTCAAGGGCCGCGTGCACGCCACCGAGGCTCGCCTGCTGCGTGCCCACACCCAGCGCAAGATCAAGTTCACCCTGCCCGGCCCGATGACCATCGTGGACACCGTGGCCGACCGCCACTATGGCGACCGCGTCAAGATGGCGATGGCATTCGCCGAGCTGCTCAATGAAGAAGCGCTCGCGCTCCAGGCCGACGGCGTGGACATCATCCAGTTCGACGAACCGGCCTTCAACGTGTACATGAAAGACGCCGCCGACTGGGGCGTGCGCGCACTCGAACGCGCCGCACAGGGCCTCACCTGCACCACCGCCGTCCACATCTGCTATGGCTACGGCATCAAGGCCAACGTCGACTGGAAGGCGACGCTCGGCGAGGAATGGCGGCAATACGAGCAGGTGTTCCCGGCGCTCGCCCGCAGCAGCATCGACCAGGTGAGCCTCGAATGTTTTCATTCGCACGTGCCGCCGCACCTGATGAGCCTGCTCGAAGGCAAGGACGTGATGGTCGGCGTCATCGACGTGGCGAGCGACGTGATCGAAACGCCGGAGCAGATCGCCGACACCATCGGCAGCGCTCTGCAGCACGTGCCGCGGGAGCGGCTGCTGCCCTGCACCAACTGCGGCCTCGCGCCGATGGACAGGAGTGTGGCGATCAAGAAGCTGGAAGCGCTCGGCCTGGGCGCTGCGCTGGCCCGCACGCGCTACGGTTGAGCGCCATGGCCGGTGGGGCGGCGCCATCCGGGGCGAAGGCTCGAACAAGGCCTACATCGCCAACCCACCTCGCCAACCCACAATCAGGCTTCGACACACAAGACGGAGGTAGCTGATGGACGCTCAATCATGGATTTCGGCGCTGAAGGAGTTCGACGCCGAGCGCGAGGATTTTCCCGGTGAGCACGTGATCGTGCTGGGCCTGGGACTGCTGCTGCTCGTTGCGACAGTGCGCAGCGGGTCGTTGGTCAAGCGTGGCCTGTTCGGTGCGGCCGCAGGCGCTCTGATCGGGCGCGCGGCGAGTGGCACGGGCGGCGCCGCGCGCGTTGCATCGCTCCTGCAGAAATGGCGCGTGTGATGGCAGGGCAGTTCGAATCTCTGCGGCGCACAGGGTCGGCGCCCCGATCGGGCGCCGCGCTTTGGACGGCCTGCGCCGCTGTTGCCGCAGCCATGCTGCTCACGGCCTGCGACAACGCCAACGACAATCGCACGCCCGGGCAAAAGCTGGATTCGGCGGTCGAGAAGACCGAAGACGCAGCCGGCGCGGCCGCACGCAAGGCGGCGGAGTTGGCTGAAACGGCGCGCGACAAGACCAAGGCCTACCTCGATTCGCCTCAGGCCAAACAGGACGCTGCAGCGGCCAAGGACGCCGTGAAGAACGCCGGCAGCGCCCTTATGAACACCGTCGACGACGCCACCATCACGGCGTCGGTGTCGACTGGCCTGGCGCGTGATGCCGAACTGAGTGCCACCAAGATCGACGTGGACACCAAGCACGGCGCGGTCACGCTCAGCGGACCGGCCCCATCCGCGCCAGCCAAAGCCCGCGCCGGAGCCATTGCCGCGGCGGTGCAGGGTGTGATATCGGTCGACAATAGACTCGAGGTGTCGGCAGGCCCGCCAGCCGGGAGGCAGCCGCAAGGCGCGATCGATCCACCCGGCGACCAATCCGCGGGACGCTGAGCCGCTGGAGCGATGCACTGGCGTAGTCGGGACCCGAGCCCGCTCGGATCGGCCGACCACCGGCTCAGAGCATCAGCGCCACAGCCGAATCGAGGTGCTCCGAGGGCGCCCTCCGAAAGCCCGAACGCGCAAATCGCTGAAGCCGGCCAACGACGAAAGCCGTGAGCACCGAGGCCTGAACCTGCGCATCGGCAGTGGGAGTCGCCGAATCTTCGGCAGCGCCGCGCAAGGCCTGCCGCAGCGTGGCTTCGATCTTGTCGAAGAACTGGTTCATCCGGTTCTGCAAGCGTTCGTTCTCGAACACCAGCGCGTCTCCCACCATCACACGGGTCATGCCGGGATTCTTCTCCGCGAACTGGACCAGAAGACCGACGATGCGCGCCGCTTGTTCCTTGCCGGGCGCTTCGCGCTCCACGATCTGATTCACCAAGGTGAAGACGCTTTGTTCGATGAAATCGATCAACCCCTCGAACATCTGCGCCTTGCTCGCGAAATGCCGATAAAGGGCAGCCTCGCTCACGTCGAGCCGCGCAGCCAGGGCGGCGGTGGTCACGCGCTCCGCGCCCGGAAGCTCAAGCATGGCGGCCAGCGCCTGGAGAATCTGCACGCGGCGCTCGCCCGGCTTGGGACGTTTGCGAGCCGGCGCGGTTGCCGATTCGGGACTTTCCGCAGCGCTGATGGCGCCAGTGTCATCGTTCTGCATATTTGCGCACAATTGTAAAAAATTGATTCTCGCACAGCGCAGTTAGCGCGCGCCAACCGTGCAAGCCCTTCTTGTCGCGCAGAATCAACGAAATTCTTACTCGGTTCGTGATTGATATGACAACGCAAACAATACTCGTAACAGGAGGCGCAGGTTTCATCGGAAGCCACACTTGCGTCGCCCTGGCCGAAGCAGGCTACGAGCCGTTGATTCTGGACAACCTGGGAAACAGCGACCGCCGTGTGATCGGGCGTCTCGAGCGCATCATCGGCAAGGCCCCGCGCTTGATCGTAGGCGACGTGCGCGACCGGGCACTGCTCGATCGCGTGTTCCGCGAAACGCCGATTTCCGGCGTAATTCACTTCGCCGGCCTCAAGGCAGTGGGCGACTCGGTGGCCGACCCGATCACCTACTACGACAACAACGTCAACGGCAGCTTCGTGCTGGCCGCGGCCATGCATGCAGCGGGCGTGCAAACGCTGATCTTCTCGTCGTCGGCCACCGTCTACGGCGACCCCGATCGCTCCCCCATTCCCGAAACGGCCGCGCTGCGGCCCGCCAACCCGTACGGTCACTCGAAGCGGATGGTGGAGCAGGCGCTGGCGGACCTGCAGCATGCGCATCCGGCGTGGCGCATTGCATTGCTGCGCTACTTCAATCCGGTCGGTGCGCACGAAAGCGGCCTGATCGGCGAACACCCGCAAGGCAAGCCCAACAACCTGATGCCTTTCGTCAGCCAGGTGGCAGTCGGGCTGCGCGAGCGGCTGGCGGTGCACGGCGGCGACTATCCGACGCCGGACGGCACGGGCGTGCGCGACTACGTGCACGTGATGGATCTGGCCGAAGGCCACGTGGCGGCGTTGCGCCATGCCGAGAAGCAGCCGGGCCTGACGACGCTGAACCTGGGCACGGGCCACGGCGCTTCGGTGCTGGAGGTGGTGAAAGCCTTCGAACGCGCGAGCGGTCAGCCGATCGCCTACGACGTCGGACCACGCCGGCCCGGTGACGTGCCGGCCTACTGGGGCGACCCAACGCTCGCGGAAGCCACGCTCGGTTGGCGCGCACGACGAGGGCTCGACCAGATGTGCGCAGACAGTTGGCGGTGGCAGCAAGGGAACCCGAACGGGTACGAGTAAAGGGCGTGGGGGGCAGCGCTAGTCCCCTGGACAGTCCGCCCGGCAGGCAGTGCAGGCTCCATGGTGGGGGGACGTTCTGGTTTTCTCGGCCGGTGTGAGCGCTGCGAGCGACGGTCAACGCGCAGCGGTTGCGAGGCCAAGCGGTGCACACAACTTTGGAACACCCCAAGCCTGTGGGGCGGTGTGCGGCGGGACAGCGCCTCTGTGCCGCCGAAGCGCGCAGCGACAGGCCGAAAAAGGGCCGCAGCCCCGCAAATCAGCGCGCCCGAATCATCGTCCCGTAAGCCTGATCGGTAAGGATCTCCAGCAGCATCGCGTGCGGCACACGCCCGTCGATGATATGCACCGCATTCACTCCGCTCTTGGCGGCATCCAGCGCCCCTTCGATTTTCGGCAGCATCCCGCCCGAAATCGTGCCGTCGGCAAAGAGCTCGTCGATCTCGCGGGCGCTCAGGTTCGTCAGCAGCTTGCCGTTCTTGTCCAGCACGCCCGGCGTGTTCGTCAGCAACATCAGCTTCTCGGCCTTGAGCACCGTCGCCAGCTTGCCTGCGACCACGTCGGCGTTGATGTTGTAACTCTCGTTCTCCTCGCCGAAGCCGATCGGGCTCACTACCGGGATGAAAGCGTCGTCCTGCAGCGCCTTCACCACGCTCGGGTCGATCGAGACGATCTCGCCCACCTGCCCCACGTCGTGCTGAAGGCTCGGGTCATTGCGGTCGGCCATCTTGAGCTTCTGCGCACGGATCAGGCCGCCGTCGCGCCCCGTCAGCCCCACCGCCTTGCCGCCTGCCTGATTGATCAGGCCCACGATGTCCTGCTGCACCTCGCCAGCGAGCACCCATTCGACGACCTCCATCGTCTCGGCATCCGTCACCCGCATGCCCTGGATGAACTGACCCTTCTTGCCCAGGCGGTTGAGCGCGGCCTCGATCTGCGGGCCACCGCCATGCACCACCACCGGGTTCATGCCGACCAGCTTGAGCAGCACCACGTCTTCCGCAAAATCGGCCTGCAGGGCAGGATCAGTCATGGCGTTGCCGCCGTACTTGATGACGATCGTCTTGCCGTGGAACTTGCGGATGTAGGGCAGCGCCTGGGCCAGGATCTCGGCCTTGTCGCGAGGAGGAATGTTCAACACCGGATCGGTCATGCGCGTGGCCCCTGAAAAAATTTCGCCGAATTTTGCACGATGCACTGTCTCAACGTTTGATCCAGCGAGGCACCTTGAAGCGCACGATCATCAGATACGCCGCCACGTAGGTCGCCGCGAACAGCGCGCAGAACGCCATGAGGATCCAGGTGCTGTTCCAGAAGAGCACCGCCGGCACCACCGTGAGCGCGGCGAAGATCCACAGATAAGGCGACGTGCGGTTGTTGCGTGCGAGCATCTGGCGCGCCTCGTCGTCGGCGATGGCCACACGCACGATGCGCCTGAAGATCAGCTGGTGAAAGTGCAGCGCATCGGCCATGCCGGGCGACTGCCCGCGGGCCACCTTGCGGTAGATCGAGAACAAGGTCTCGAACACCGGATAGATCAGCAACAGCATCGGAAACCAGGGTGACACCACGGGATGCCGCTGCACCAACGTCACGCAGGCCACTGCGATGACCATGCCCCACACGTACGCACCGCCGTCGCCGGCGAAGATCTTGCCGCGCGGATAGTTCCACAGCAGAAAGCCGAAGGTTGCGCCTACCAGGCACACGAGCATCGCGGCCAGTTGCCGGTCGCCCACCTGCAAGGCCACGTGAACCAGCGCCAGGCACACCAGCACGGCCACTGTGCCCGCCAGACCGTTGTAGCCGTCGATGATGTTGAAGGCGTGCGGCAGGCCGCCGATCGCGATGGCCGCGAACGCGATGGCCGCCCAGGGCCAGGCCTCGAAACCGCGATCGAACCAGCTGATGCCCACGCGCGAGAGATGCAGGTCGAGCACCCAGCACAGCAGGAGCGCCGAGCCGATGGTGAGGCCAAGGCGGTATCTGACGGACACCCTTTGCGTCACGTCCTCGACGATGCCGCCGACCGCGGCCGGCGCGATGCACAGCAGCGCGAGTGCCGACGAAGTCAAAGGCCACGACACGTTGAAGAGATCCGACCCCATCCCCGCGACCAGCCAGGCAACGCCCATGCCGATCAGCATGCCGGCCCCGCCGAGGCGCGGCACGTGCCCTTTGTGAAAGCGCTGGGGCATGTCGACCGCATAGCGCTCCGCATGGCGGCGGCCACGGCGGATGAACACCTGGACGGCGATGGCGGAGATGAGAAAGCTGATGACGACGAGAGCGATCATGGAGAGGCTGGCGAGAACCCTAGAATTCCCGACGAAATTAGACCATGACGATGACCCCGCCCTCTCCCGCCGCCGTCACGGTCTCGATCGTGAGCCACGGCCAGCTCGATCTGGTGCGGCCGCTCCTCGACCAACTCGACCGATTCTGCGGGCCGACGATCGCCAAGGTCGTTCTCACGGTCAACATTCCGGAGCCCGACGTGCTGGGCACATCGCCTCGCGGCTTCGAGGTCGTCCGAATTGCGAACGCACGCCCCAAAGGCTTCGGCGCCAATCACAACCAGGCCTTCGAGCGCTGCGACACGCCGTGGTTTCTCGTGCTCAACCCGGACATCCGCCTCGACGCCGACATCCTCACGCCGCTGATCGACCAGGCCGCAGAAAAAAGCGGGCTGCTCGCACCGCGCATCCTCGAGCCCGGCAAGTCCGCGCCAGAACAGCATCGCAGGATCATCACCCCGCTGGAAATCGTGTCGCGCAAACGGCCCGACTACGCCCGCCCCACCGAGCCGGCGTGGATCCCCGGTCTGTTCATGCTGTTTCGCAGCACCGCCTTCGGCCGCATCCACGGCTTCGACGAGCGCTTCTTCATGTACGGCGAGGACTTCGACATCTGCGCACGCCTGCGGCTCGACGGCTGGCGGCTGCAGATTGCGGAAGATCTCCGAGCCCGGCACGACGCTCAACGCGCGAGCCACCGCAGTCGACGGCACCTGTACTGGCACCTGACGAGCCTGCTCAGGGTCTGGACGTCGAGGGCCTTCTGGCGGTATCGGGGGTTGGAGGTGCGGTCGCGCTGAAGAACTTGCGGCTTGCGCGACCTCACCTTAAAAATGTCGGTCGCTTCGTATCTCACACTTTCGATGTTCCTTACAATAAGGTAAGGAACATCGGAGTTTTTAGATGAGCACGGCGACCGTCACCAGCAAGGGCCAGATCACCATTCCGGCGGAAGTCCGCCGCTCGCTCGAGGTCGACACCGGCGACAGAATCGAATTCATTCAGATCGAGCCCGGTCGATTCGAACTCATTGCGGCGACGCATTCCGTCAAGGCCCTGAAGGGGATGTTCAAGGCCAAAAAGTCAGTGTCCGTCGACGAGATGAATCGTGCAATCGCCAAGCGGGGCGCGTCTGCGAAATGATCGGGCTCGACACCAACGTCCTCGTTCGATACATCATGCAGGACGATGCCAAGCAGGCAGCCAAGGCAGGAAAGATCATTGAATCGCTGACCGCCGCGGAGCCCGGTTTCGTTTCGATCGTCTCCATCGTCGAGCTCGTCTGGGTTTTGAGCGGCTGCTTCGAATTGACGCGCGATCAGGTCGCCACCGCGTTGTCCGGCCTTCTTCGCACGAAAGAGATCGTTGTGGATCGAGCAGAAGATGTCGGCAGAGCGCTGCGCGTATTCGCTGGATCGTCCGCAGATTTCGCCGATTGCCTGATCGAACGCATCGGAGCGAGTGCAGGCTGCAATGCAACGGTGACCTTCGACGTTCGCGCATCGAAGTCCGCAGGCATGGCGCTGATCCCCTAGCGCTCGACGTGCAGACTCACCCCTTCTCAAGCAGATCCTGCAACACCGCCTGCCGGCCACGGCCGAAGCGTTCGTAGCGCCCGTGCATCGCTTCGGCGATCACGGGCAGAACGCGCGCAACCCGCGACGAGGGCAGCTCGGCCCTGAAGCGCTGGTGCGCGACATTGGCGCGCTGGAGTTCGACGCAGTCGCCGGTGACGCGATCGCCCAGCGCGAGCAGCCGGTCGAGCAGCGCCTGCGCGCGCGCGGCGCGATCGACATGCTTGCTGCCGCGCGAATCCATGGCCTTGCGGATCTTGATCGCCAGCGTCGGCCGGGCCGCGCCGACCTGGTTGCTGCCGTGCTGCCGGTAGTCGATCAGCGGCTGTTCGAGCACATCCATCCGGCCGGTGGCCGCTGCGATGGCGCCAAGCCATTCGTCATGCAGCCATTCCTTCGGGAAAGGCAATGCCGCCACGAGCAACTCGCGCCGGAACACGGTGGTTGCGCCGGTCACGAGGTTGCGGCGCAACAGCACATCGAAAGCCCTGCCGCCGTGAATCGCGTCGAGTTCGAAGGGCTGCACCTCGAGCGCATGGAACAGCGTCTGGCCGAGCGGTGCGAGATCGGCATCCACCAACCGTGCATCGGTGTGCAGCAGCAGGAGCTCAGGCCGGGCGTCGAAGCACGCCGTCATGCGCTCAAGGCGTTCCGGATGCCAGCGATCGTCCTGATCGCACAGCGCGATCAGGCCCTGGCTGCAAGCCGTCACCGCCTGCTCGAAATTGCGCGTGACGCCCAACGGTCGGGCGTTTTCGAAGACCTTCAGATCGATGGCGCCGGCCGCAACGCTTTCACGAATCGTGCGACGAACCACTTCGACGCTGTCGTCGCTGGAGCCGTCGTCGGACACCACGATCTCGCGCGGCGGGGTGCTCTGCTTGCAGATGCTCTGCACCTGCTCGGCGAGAAAACGTGCGCCATTGCGCGTGCACAGCGCGACGGACACGCCCTCGGCCATCACACCGGCGCCAGCCGAGGCGGCCAGGCGTAGCTGAAGTCTTCGCGCTCGAACATGAGGTTGGGGCTGTAGGCGGGGTCGTTCTGCAGCAGCGTGCCCCAGCGCTCGTGCATGTAAGTGGACTCCTGCTCGAAGCGCTGTCGCTTCTCCGGCGTCAGATCGCGCCCTCGCGTGGCCGATTCGTGATGCTTGAGTTCGGCGTAGGGTGTCCAGACATTGCGGTAGCCCGCTTCGCGCAGGCGCAGACAGAAATCGACGTCGTTGAACGCGACCTTGAGGTTCACCGCGTCCATGCCGCCGACTTCCTCGTAGATCGATTTGCGGATCACCATGCAGGCAGCCGTCACTGCGGAAAACGACTGGATCAGCGCGGCCCGCCCGCCATAGCCTTCGCGCCCCGCCGGCATGCGGCGATGCGAATGCGCCGCCAGGCCGCCGACGCCCAGGATGATGCCCGCGTGCTGCAGCGTCATGTCCGGGTACCAGAGGCGCGCGCCCACGGCGCCGACACCGGGCTGCAGTGCGAGGCTCACCATTTCGGACAGCCACTCGGGCGTCAGCACTTCGATGTCGTTGTTGACCAGCGCGACGAGTTCACCGCGCGCCTGTGCGACCGCGTCGTTGTTCAGCTGCGCATAGTTGAAAGGCCGGTCGTCTCGGAGCACGCGCACTTCGGGGCGTTGCGCGAGTTCGCGAAAATAGTCGAGTGCCGCGGGTTCATCCGACCCGTTGTCGACCAGCAGGATCTCGAACGGCGCGTAGTGGGTGCGCGCAAAGATGGAGTCGATGCACTGCCGGGTGAGTTCGGCCGCGTTGCGGGTCGGAATGATGATCGACACCTTCGGTGGCACATCGGGCAGTGCGTAGTGGGCGCGGTATCCGAAGCCGATGAATTCGGCGCTGGCACGCACGCCGGTCCGCGCGAAGTGCTCGTTGAGTGCGCGCTCTCCCGCCAGCGCGGCATAGGGCTTGGCGTCCATCGACTTGGCAGTGCTCTCGCCGTGCACGCGCCAGTGATAGAGCACGCGCGGGATGTGCTGCACCTGCTCTGGCGTGACCTTCTCGATGCAGCGCAGCACCAGATCCCAGTCCTGCGACCCTTCCAGACCGACGCGGAATCCGCCGACTTCGCGCACGAGCGCCGCCTGCAGCACGCCCAAGTGGCTGAACATGTTCTGTGATCGGAAAAGGTCGATGTTCCAGTCGGGCTTGAAGTAGGGGCCGAACCGATGGCCCTGCTCGTCGATCTTGTCTTCGTCGGAGTAGACAAGGCGCACGCCGGGATGGGTCGCAATGCAATCTGCGGCCCAGAAGAGCGCGTGGGCGGGGAGCAAGTCGTCATGGTCCATCAGGGCGAGCCAGGCGCCGGATGCCAGCTCGATCGCACTGTTGGATGAGGCGGATATATGGCCGTTCTTCGGCCGGAACACCACCTTGATGCGGGCGTCGATTTCGGCGTAGGTCCGGAGAATGTCGCGCACCTCTTGAGAAGTCGATGCGTCGTCGGCAATGCAGAGCTCCCAGTTCGGATAGATCTGTGCACGCACCGACTCGATGGCTTCGCGAAGCCAGGCTGGCTTCGGGTTGTAGGTCGGCATGATCACTGAAATCAGCGGCCGTTCCTTCAACTCGGCAAGGCGCCTTTCGATCGCACTCCGGAGTTCCGGCGACAACGTGTCGAAGCGGCGCACCCAGCCGTCGTAGTTGTTGTACCCGCCGATTCGACGACCCAATTCCCATTGGATGCCTGGCCAGCCCGACTTGCCGAAGATGCGCCACGCTCGCTGCAGCCGGCCCAGCAGTCCCGGCCCCCGGAGCAGCAAGAGCGGGCTCACCAGGAAACGATAGATCAGCGCTTTCACTTCGTGACCCCGTGAGTGATCGCCGGATCGATGAAGGTCGCCGCGGCCCGCACATGCCGCGCGCGCAGGTGGACACCGTCCTTGTAGATCGGCACGCCGTCCGGGTCGCTGCGAAGGCACTCGTCCTTGGCGTTGCACAGCTGCGCGGCCGGGTCCAGCACCAATGCGCCGCTGCGCAGCGCGAGGTCACGCAGCTTGTCATGCAGAAGCTTTTGCGAAGGCGGGAACTGGGCGATGGCGGTGGTCCGGTCCGCGCTCATGGCGCCGAGCCGGTTGCCCTTGATGAGCAGGCGCGGCTCGAAATTCGCGCCGACCGGCAAGTTGAGGATCAGGTAGACCTTCTTGCCCGAGGCGCGCAGCATCTTGATGAGCGCTTCCAGCGACGCCATGGCGCGCGGCACGCCGTCGCCACCGCGCAGGTAGTGCTTGCCTTCGGTGTCCAGGTAGTAATAGTGATCAGCCGACGGCGGCGCACTGGCGGATGCCGGCGGCGCTTCGCCGACGTCGAAATAGCAGGTCCAGCAGCCGCCGATCACCACCGTGTCGATGTCCGGGCCCATGGCGAAGCGGAGCATGTGCTCGCGCCGTTCTCCGCAGCGAACGTCGCGATCTTCGAACACCTGCGGCACCGGCGGGCAGGCACCGCGCGTCGCGAAATACAGCGTATTGAGCGACTCGGGTGCCGTGCGTGCGAGCTCGACGGCGCGCGGCCCGAACTGCTCGACGTGGCTGTCGCCGATCAGCAGCACGCGCTCCTTGCCTTCGCCGATTCGGTAGATGTCCTCGCCCTTCTCTGTGACTTCGTGCAAGCCGTCCGGAAAGGCCCAGTCGCCACTGGCCGAGACGATTTCCTGCAGCGTGGGGTCGCCGATGCGTGGCGGCAGCAGCTTCGCGTAAGCCAGGACGCCCAGCAAGGCGACGACGGCCATCCCGGCCGTCAGCCCGACAACCACGCCCGGACCTTCACGGTTGCGCAGCTTGCGCTCGACCAGGCGGTAAGTGAGCCACGCGAGCACGAACGACGCCACGACGGCGGCAATTCGCCAGTCTCGCTCGAGCTCTGCGCCGTGCACGATGCGCCCGTAGGCCAGCAACGGCCAGTGCCAGAGATAGAGCGGGTAGCTGATGAGCCCGACCCA
>JAHJOG010000091.1 GCA_018820395.1 Gammaproteobacteria bacterium
AAGTTGCTCGAAAGCGGCGTGGCGCAAGGGCTCTTTCGCGACGGCGTGGCCGCTCGTGATCTTTACCTGCTGATCGCGTCCACCGGCTATTTCTACACCTCCAACCGGCACACGCTCACCGCCTTCCTCGGCGAGCCGCTCGAGACGCCCGAGGCGGTCGAGCACTGGGAGAGCTTCGTCATCGAGACCGTGCTGCGCGCGGTCGATGCGGGCGCTGCCGACGAGTCATCCACCCCACTTCCACAGGACAAGATATGGCAGAAATCGCAAGCGGCGCCAAGTCGGGCAAGGTCGTCATCCGGAACATAGGGCTGCTGCTCTCGGGCGATCTCGAACGGCCCATCCTCGACGCCGACACCATCGTGGTGAACGACGGCCTGATCGTCGCGGTCGGCAAGGAAAAGGACTGCGACACCGAGGGCGCACAGACCGTCATCGACTGCCGCAAGACCTGCGTGGCCCCCGGCCTGATCGACAGCCACGTCCACCCGGTGTTCGGCGACTGGACGCCGCGCCAGAGTCAGCTGGGCTGGATCGAGTCGACCATGAACGGCGGCGTCACGACCATGATCTCTGCCGGCGAGGTGCATCTGCCCGGCCGGCCGAAGGACATCGTCGGCGTGAAGGCGCTGGCCATCACCGCGCAGCGCGCCTTCGACAACTTCCGACCCGGCGGAGTGAAGGTGCTGGCCGGTGCGCCGGTGCTCGAAAAGGGCATGGTCGAGAGCGACTTCAAGGAAATGGCCGAGGCCGGCGTCGGCCTGCTCGGCGAAGTCGGTCTGGGGTCGGTCAAGGCCGGCTACGAGGCGAAGGAGATGGTCGCGTGGGCGCGCAAGTACGGCATCCAGAGCACCATCCACACCGGCGGACCGTCCATCCCGGGCTCCGGGCTGATCGACAAGGACGTGGTGCTCGAAGCCGACGCCGACGTCATCGGCCACATCAACGGCGGCCACACCTCGCTGCCCGAAGCCGACGTGTGCGAACTGTGCGAGAAGTCGTCGCGCGCGATCGAGATCGTGCACAACGGCAATGAGAAGGTCGCCATTGCGGCGGCGCGTGCGGCGCTCGAACTCAAGTGCCCGCACCGCGTGATCCTCGGCACCGACGGGCCGGCCGGCTCGGGCGTGCAGCCGCTGGGGATCCTGCGCATGGTGGCGATGCTGTCGTCGATCGCCGGCATCCCGGCCGAGCTGGTGTTCTGCTTCGCGACCGGCAACACGGCACGCATCCGCAAGCTCAACTGCGGGCTGATCGAAGTCGGCCGCGATGCCGACTTCGTCTTCATGGACCGGGCGCAGCATTCACCGGCGGCCGGGTTGCTCGAAAGCGTGCAACTGGGCGACATCCCGGGCGTCGGCATGGTGATGACCGACGGCATCGTGCGCTGCGGGCGCAGCCGCAACACGCCGCCTGCGACCGAGATTCCTGTGGTGACGAGCGGCGCGCACTGAGCCCGCGCGCGTCGGACGCCCGCGACCGCGACCGCGCCCGCGCAAATCGCGGTCGTCGGTGCCAACGCGCGGCGCGGCGGATCCGAGCCTTCCAGCGGCTGCGATTACCATCGGCAGCGCACCCCGCCGCCTCCTCATGAGCGAATCCGCCGCCGTCCCCGCCGACCCCCGCCAGCCCCAGATGCCCGCCCCCGACGGGCCGCTGTCGCGTGCCCGGCCGGGCCGCGAGCGCATCCTGGCGGCGATTCGCGACGCGGCGGTCACCGAGTTCAGCCTGCACGGGCTCAAGGGCACGTCGACGCAGGCGATCGCTGCGCGTGCCGGGCTGACCAAGCCGCAGCTCCACTACTACATCGCCGGCAAGGAAGAGCTCTACGAAGAGCTGCTGATGCAGGTGCTGCACGACTGGAAGGTGGTCTTCTCTTTCGAGGACCACGCCAGCGACCCTGGGTCGGTGCTCGGCAGTTACATCCGCAAGAAGCTCGACCATGCCTTCGACAGCCCCGAGATCTCGCGCATCTTCACGCGAGAGGTGCTCGACGGCGGCCGCAACCTCGACCGCTACTGGCCCAATGCGCGCCTCTGGACGCAGAAGAAGGTCGACATCATCAACGGCTGGATCGCGCGCGGCCTGATGCGCCCGCTCGACGCTCGGCTGCTGCTGATGCACATCTGGGCCATGACCCAGAGCTACGCCGATTACGCGCTGCAGACGCGCGTGATGCTCGGCCTGCCGCCGGACGCGCCGATGGAACGCGAGCCGATCGCGCGGGAGTTGGTGGCCTTCGTGCTGGCGGGGGCGGGCATCGCGTCCGCCTGAGCGGGGCCGCGCG
The DNA here is from genome assembly GCA_018820395.1 of Gammaproteobacteria bacterium. Lineage (GTDB taxonomy): Bacteria > Pseudomonadota > Gammaproteobacteria > Burkholderiales > Burkholderiaceae_C > Variovorax. Next base: position 2,288 of record JAHJOG010000091.1, read on the forward strand.
AGACTATCGCGAAGACCCGGGCCACATCCGCTGCAACTCCCGCTCACCGTCCCAGAACTGATGCTTGAGCGCGCCGATCACGTGCAGCGCGAAGAGCCCGTAGAGCACGTAGCCGGCCCACTCGTGCACGGCGCCGAAGAGGTCGTGCAGCGTTTCCTTGGTGGCCGGATCGAGCGACATGATCCAGCCGATGCGCGGCCAGGGCACGAGGCCGAAGAGTTCCATCGGGTGGGTGGCGGCATCTTTCCAGGCCGAGTCGTGCATCCAGCCCGACAGCGGCAGCAAAAACATCAGCAGGTACAGGCCGCCGTGCACGGCATGGGCAGCGGCGCGTTCGGTGCGGCTGAAGGTGGGCGGCATGGCCGGCGGGCGGTGGCCCCAGCGCCAGAGGAGCCGCAGGATCACCAGGCCGAGCACCGTGATGCCGAAGGATTTGTGGGTGTCGACCACCGGCCGCACCCAGTCCTCGGGATAGAAGTCGACCGTGAGAATCAGTGCGACGTTGATCGCCATGGCGATGGCGATGAGCCAGTGCAGCACGATCGCGGTGCGGGTGTAGCGTGGAGGTGCGTTCGGGCTGGGTGTGGCGTGCATCGGGGAATTCTCGGCGGCGAATCGACTCTGTCGATGGATCGCCCCATTGTCCCGGCGAAATTTGTCCCGGCGAATTCCGGGCCCATTGAAACCGCGGCATCGTCCGCCGCGTAGTCGACCCAACCGCCCGGACCTTTTTTTGAGCAACGCCCTCCAGCCCGCCTTCGCCGCCGCCTCGCCGCGCGTCACGCCACCTGCGACGCCCTGGCGCAGCATCCTGATCCACGGGGCGGTGCTGGCGTTGTGGGTGGTGCTGTTCTCCCGGGCCTTCGGGCAGGGGAGCCAGATGTTCGGCAACGCCGGCAGCCCCGGTGGCCTCGGCAGCCACGCGGTCTGGTCGTGGTCGGTGGGCGTGGCCTACGTGCTCTACGACACGGTGCTGCTTTTCTTCGTGGGCTGGCAGACGCTGTCGCTCTTGCGGCCGCCGGTGCCCGGCCCGGCAGCGTCCGCCCAGGCGGCGGCACCGCGATGCACGCTGGGCGTGATCGTGGCCTCGCACAACGAAGCCGCCGTGCTGCCGGTGACCCTCGCGGCGCTGCTGGGCCAGTCCGATCCGCCGGACTGCATCGTCATTGCCGACGACGGCTCCACCGACGGCACTGCCGAACTGCTCGCCGGCCGCTACGGCCTGGAGCCCCCGGCGCCGGGGCAGCTCAGTGCGCCCGGCACGATGCACCCGAGCCTTCGCTGGCTGCGCCTGCCGCACGGCGGCAAGGCCGCGGCGCTCAATGCGGCGCTGCTGTGCGTCGACACCGACGCCGTGCTCACCGTGGATGGCGACACGCTGCTCGATGCCGGCGCGGTCGCTGCCATGCGCCGCGCTTTCGCCGACGAGCCCGGCCTGGTGGCCGCCACCGGCGTGATCATGCCGGTGTGCAGCCGCACGCTGAGCGGGCGCTGCTTTCAGTGGTTCCAGACCTACGAGTACATCCGCAACTTCCTGTCGCGCTATGCCTGGATGCGGCTGGACGGCCTGTTGCTGATTTCCGGCGCGTTCGCCGGCTTCCGGCTCGAGGCGGTGCGCGCGGTGGGCGGCTTCGACACCGACTGCCTGGTGGAAGACTACGAGCTCATCCATCGCCTGCACCGCTACGCCGAGGCGCACGGGCTGCCGTGGCGCGTGCGCGTGCTGGGCGACGCCCAGGCACACACCGACGCGCCGAGCACCCTGGGCGCCTTTCTGCGCCAGCGCCGTCGATGGTTCGGCGGCTTCCTGCAGACCCAGTACTGGTACCGCGCGATGGTCGGCGACCGACGCTACGGATGGCTCGGTGTGGCCATGCTGCCGGTCAAGGCGATCGACACCCTGCAGCCGCTCTACGGGCTCGCGGCCTTCGTGCTGCTGCTGGTCTATCTGGTGCAGGGCAACCTCGGCGTGCTGGCGCCGGTGGCCGGCGTGATCGGCGCCAAGATCGTGATCGACCTGCTGTTCCACCTGTGGTCGGTGCATCTTTACCGGCGCTGGGTGGGGCGCCAGAGCGAAGTCAACATGACGCAGGCCTTCCTGGCGGCGCTGGTCGAGCCCTTCACCTTCCAGATCCTGCGCCACACCGGTGCGGCGCTCGGGTGGTGGGTGTTCCTGACCGGGCGCGGGCACTGGGGCAGGCAATCGCGAGCGGGGCTGCTCGGGCGAGGGCAGGGTCCGGCAGAGGACGATCGGTCGGGCTGACCCAGCCATCGATGAACGCCGCGGCGCGCGGATGCCCGTGCGTCAGCCGTCGCCCGCGGTCCCGAACTCCACGCGCACGGGGCGCGCCGGGCTCTTCAGCTGCTCCTTCATCCACTTCTCGGCGAACTCCTTCACCGTCTTCTCGGCGGCCGGCATCTGCTGCTGCAGGTAGTCGACCCGTTGTGCGCGCTGGGCGAGTTCGGGGCCGAGGTTCTTCAGCAGATTGGCCTGGTTGGCCGCGGCACTGGGCGCCAGCAACCCGCCCTGCGTGCTGGTGAATTCGGCCTTGGCCGTGTCGAGGCCGGGCGGGAGCAGCGGCTGCGGCGCCGGCACGCCGAGCACGTAGCTGTCGCCTTCGAGCCGGAGCGTCCAGTTCTGCGCGAGCGGGATGCGGTAGGTGTAGTGCACGGGCACCCGAATGCGGCCGACCCGCTCGCCCATCAGCCATCCGCAGTCACGCCACAGGCAGGTATAGGAAGAGCGCCAGCCGAACTCCTCGGATTTGACGAGGGTCGATACCTCGAGGAACCCGCCCGGGGTACGCAGGACAACCACCTGGGCCGGGTCGAGCGCGAAAATTTTTTGTTGAACCGACCGGAGCCAAGCCGGGTTCACGAGCACGCCGGCGCCGATGACGACCGACACGAGCACGACGACGCATCCGGCGACCAAGGCCGGTCTCGGCGATCGACGGAGTTTCGTCTGCATGCCTGGGTGAGTTGGCTTCATCGCTTCGGAGCAGGATGAAAAGATCGATGCTAGCAGTGAGGCGCAGAGACGCGGATCCAAACCATCACACCTGGTGGTACAGTGCAGCTGTATTGCAGGGAGAGGGCGGATGGGAGTCAGACGAAGCGGAGATCCGCACGCGCAGCTGTCAGCGCGAGTTTTTACGACCAAGGCGTTCGCCCGTCTTGCTCATGGTGTGGTGGATTGCAGATCGCTTTGTCGAGCCGTCGAAGAGTTGGAGCAGGGGAAAGGCGACGATCTCGGCGGAGGCGTTTGGAAAAAGAGAGTGAATCGGAACCGAGCCCGAGCGATCGTGGCCACGAAGGCCGGCGTCTTCTGGATTTTTGTTTATCTGTTCTCCAAGAACGATCGGGAAAACATCGACGTCGACGAACTCGCTGCGTTCAAGAAGTTGGCGAAAGACTATGGATCGCATGGAACCGCCGGCATCGAGAAGCTCATCGCCCAAGGTTCCATGAAGGAAATTTGCAATGACTGCCATGACTCCCACTGAACCCACTCAGGCACGGTCGCCATCGCGGACCAAGCCTTCGAGTGTGGCGCGCGCTCCCAAGCGTTCAACGCCGCAAAAGGCACGGAGTGCCGCCATGGCCGCCGTGCTCGAAGCGGCAGCCGACATGGAACGAGCCGGGCTGATCGCCAAGAAGACCCTGCGTGACTACGAGGCGTTGTGCGCAGCGCCTCCGCAATACACGGCCGCCGACGTCGCTCGCATCCGTCGACGGCTGCACGCCAGCCAAGGCTTCTTCGCACGCAGCCTCAACGTGAGTCCGTCGGCCGTGCAGCAATGGGAGTCGGGCGCCAAACGACCCAGTGGTCCAGCTGCCAGGCTGCTGGCCGTGGTGGACAAGCACGGCCTCGAAGTACTCGAGTAGCTCCAGCGCGCCGATGCGCGCGTCATTGCGCGGCGCCGTGGCGCTGACGACCCGTTCTGGTGCGCGAGCCCCTGGCACGCCGCTTGCGAGAACCTGACCACTTGCTCTGATTAAGCGGTCAACTCCCCATGCGCGTGCTCGTCGTCTACTGCCACCCGGTCGAAACAAGCTTCCATGCGGCGCTTCACCAGGAGGTGCTGAAGAACCTGCGGGCCGCGGGCCACGAGGTGGACGATTGCGACCTGTACGCCGAAGGCTTCGACCCCGTGATGTCGCGCGAAGAGCGCCTGGGCTACCACGACGTGCCGGCCAACCGCGCCGCGCTGCAGGACCACATCGACCGGCTGGCGCGGGCCGAAGGGATCGTGTTCTGCTTTCCGACCTGGTGCTTCGGTCTGCCCGCGATGCTCAAGGGCTACTTCGACCGGCTGCTGATGCCGGGCGTGGCCTTCGACATCAGCGACCCGGCGAACGTCAAGCCGATGCTCACGCACATCCAGCGCATCAGCGCCGTGGTCACCTACGGCCGGCCGCGCTGGATGGCCTGGTACATGGGCGATCCGCCGCGAAAGATGGTCACGCGCTACATGCGCCGGCTGACGGCCCATCGCGCCCGCGTGGACTACCACGCGCACTACCACATGAACGTCGCCACCGAGCCGCAACTGCGCCGCTTCATGGCGCGCGTGGGCCAGGCGATGGCGCGCTTCGCCTGAGGGCCAAGAAGGCCTCCATCGATCTCCACCGAGCTCGCATCGACCCCGCACCGACCCTCCACCGATTCGAAACGCCAACGACTCCAGGACCTCCATGCTCCACGGCTACATCCCACCCCACCGCTTCCTGCCCTACCTGAGCTGGACCGAGATCGACGCGCTGCCCGACAAGGCCAACACGGTGATCGTGCTGCCCTGCGGCGCGATCGAGCAGCACGGCCCGCACCTGCCGTGCTCGGTCGACAGCGTGATCTCGTCGGGTGTCATGGGCCGTGCACTTGCCAAGCTGCCGGCCGAGGTGCGCGCCTTCGCGCTGCCGCCCATCACCTACGGCAAGTCGGAGGAGCACCTGCACTTTCCGGGCACCATGACGCTCAGCGGCCCGACGCTGCTCGCGACGGTGATCGAGATCGGCGAGTCGGTCTATCGTTCGGGCTTTCGCAAGCTGCTGTTCGCCAACGGCCATGGCGGGCAGCCCCAGGTGCTCGAAATGGCGGCGCGCGAACTGCGGCTGCGGCACGGCGATTTCGTGGTGGTGCCGCATGGCGTCTCGCGGCTGCCGAGTGCTGCCAGCAAGCAGGTGAGCGATCAGGAAAAGCGCCTGGCCATGCACGCCGGTCATTCGGAAACCGCACTCATGCTCGCGCTCGCGCCCGAGACGGTGCACATGGAACACGCGGCGGCCAACTATCCGCCGCCTTTCCCGATCAAGCTGCTGTCGCCGGACGGCCGCCCGGCCTGCGCCTGGTCGGCCCGCGACTTCGGTCCGAGCGGCGTGATCGGCGACCCCACCAGCGCGACCCGCGAGCAGGGCGTCGAGATCCTGGAGACGCTGTCCGACAGCTGGGTGCAGGCGCTGACCGAGTTGCACGCGCTGCAATGGGTGGTGCGCGAGGAAGCGACCTGGGGCCTCGGGCACCAGACCGGGTTCATCCAGTCCGCCGCTCCGAAGGCTGCTGCCTCTCTCGACGGCGACGTCGATTCCCACGTGATGGCCGACGTGGTTCCGATGGCCTGAGGCGCGCTCCTTGCATCGGCCCGATTGCGGGCCCGCGAGCGCCCATCCGACTCACCGTGTTTTTTCCCATTTCGATCGAAAGGTTCTTCATGCGCCAGCCCACTGCCCACCGCTTCGCCCTGCTCACCAGCGCCGCCGCGCTCGCGCTCTCGGTCTTCGCCGCGCCGGCCCGGGCGCAGGCCACGGAGCCCTTCACCTACATGACCAACTGGTACGCGCAGGCCGAGCACGGCGGCTTCTACCAGGCCGTGGCGCAGGGGATCTACAAGAAGCACGGGCTCGACGTCACCATCCGGATGGGCGGGCCGCAGGTCAACATCACGCAGATGATGGCCGCCGGCCAGGCCGACTGCATCATGGGCTCGAGCGACATCCAGATGATGCAGGTGCGCGAAGGCGGCGTGCCGGTGGTCAATGTCGCCGCCTTCTTCCAGAAGGACCCGCAGGTGCTGATCGCGCACGACGACGTCAAGCGCTTCGAGGACCTGAAGGGCAAGACCATCCTGATCGGCTCGCAGGCCAACCGCGGCTACTGGCCGTGGCTCAAGGCCAAGTTCGGCTTCACCGATTCGCAGACGCGCCCGTACACCTTCAACATCCAGCCCTTCGTGGCCGACAAAAACGCGGCGCAGCAGGGCTACCTGACTTCCGAACCCTTCGCCATCCAGAAGGCCGGCGTGAAGAGCACCGTGCTGATGTTCAGCGACCACGGCTTTCCGGCCTATGCGACCACGGTCTCGTGCATGGAAAAGACGCTCAAGGACCGCAGCAAGGCCGTCGCCGCCTTCGTCAAGGCGTCCGCCGAAGGCTGGAAGAGCTACCTCGCCGACCCCGCGCCGGGCAACGCGCTGATCAAGAAGGACAACCCCAACATGACCGACGAGCAGCTGAGCTACAGCGTCGCCAAGCTGAAGGAAATGGGCATGATCACCGGCGGCGATGCGGCCACGATGGGCATCGGCGTCCTGACCGATGCGCGGGCCAAGGCGAGCTACGACTTCCTGGTGGGCGCCCAACTGCTCGATCCGGCCAAGGTGGCGCTCGCCAAGACCTACACCACCGAGTTCGTGAAGGACGCGAAGGTCCTGCCGTGACGCTCGCCACGGCCACCCCTGCGGTCGAGATCCTCTCGGCCGAGAAGACCTATCCCAACGGCACGCAGGCGCTGCTGCCGGTCGACCTGACCATCGCCGAGGGCGAGTTCGTCACGCTGCTCGGGCCCTCGGGCTGCGGCAAGAGCACGCTGCTCAAGATGGTGGCCGGCATGATCGAGCCGAGCGACGGGCGGCTCTTGGCCTGGCGCAAGCCGGTGCAACAGCTGGACCAGGGCGGGCGCAAGCTGGCCTTCGTGTTCCAGGCGCCCACGCTGATGCCCTGGGCCGGCGTGCAGACCAACGTGCGCCTGCCGCTCGACCTGGCCGGCGTGCCGCGCGCCGAGGCCGACGCGCGCGTCGCCGAAGCGCTGGCGCTGGTCGGGCTCGACAAGTTCGCCCACGCCTTGCCACGCGCGCTGTCGGGCGGCATGCAGATGCGCGTGTCGATCGCACGCGGCCTGGTCACGCAGCCCGACCTGCTGCTGATGGACGAACCCTTCGGCGCACTCGACGAGATCACCCGGCATCGGCTCGACGCCGACCTGCTCGAACTCTGGCGCAGCAAGAAGCTCACCGTGATCTTCGTGACGCACTCGATCCACGAGGCGGTGTTCCTTTCCAGCCGCGTGATCATGATGGCTGCGCGGCCGGGCCGCGTGGTGGAGGAATTCACCATCGACGAGCCGTATCCGCGCACGGCCGACTTCATGGTGTCGCCGCAGTTCAGCCGCTACGCGAAGCAGCTGCAGGACAGCCTGCTGCGCGCCAGCAGTGCGCACGAGGAGCTCGCGCCATGAGCGCCGTGCAGACTTCCGAGCCGTCGCAGCGCGCGGCCCCGGGCTCGCGCGCTGCGACGACTTCTGCAACGAAGGCCGCCGATGTCCCGCATGTCGTCGCAGCGGCGCCTTCGGCCCGGGCGGTGTCAGCAACCCAGGCGGCGCCGAAGCGCGCGCCGCGCACGCCCTTGCTGCGCCAGCCGCGCGTGCAGCGCGTCGCCCTGCCGCTGATGGTCGGCGTGGTGCTGGTCGCGCTGTGGCAATGGGTGGTGGTGGCGATGGAGCTGCCGCCCTACCTGGTGCCCTCGCCCTACCTCATGATGACGACGCTGGTCACCGACTGGGCGCCGCTCGGAATGGCGCTGCTCGTCACGGTGAAGATCACCGTGCTCGCCTTCGTGGTGGCGACGGTCGTCGGCGTGCTGATCTCGTTCCTGTTCGTCCAGAGCAAGCGGATCGAGACCGCGCTCTTTCCGTACGCGGTGCTGCTGCAGGTCACGCCCATCGTGGCGGTCGCGCCGCTGATCATCATCTGGGTGAAGAACCCGACCGCGGCCATGACCGTGTGCGCGGCGCTGGTGGCGCTGTTTCCGATCATCAGCAACACCACGCTCGGCCTGCGCAGCATCGACCCCGACCTGCAGAGCTATTTCCAGCTCAACCGCGCGACGCGTTGGCAGCAATTGGTGCGGCTGCGCATCCCGAGCGCGCTGCCGTACTTCTTCGGCGGGCTGCGCATTTCGAGCGGGCTGGCCCTCATCGGCGCGGTGGTGGCCGAGTTCGTGGCCGGCACCGGCGGCACGGGCGCGGGGCTGGCCTACCAGATCCTGCAGGCCGGCTTCCAGCTCAACATCCCGCGCATGTTCGCGGCGCTGCTGCTCATTTCGCTGACCGGTGTCGCGCTCTTCGCGTTGATGGCCTGGCTCAGCAAGCTGGCCCTGGGCTCGTGGCATGCGAGCGAGCTTTCCAATGACTGATTCGATCACCATGAACGCCCCCGTTTCCGCCGTCGAGCAACTGCTGCTCGAACTGCCCGACCTCGACTGGATCACCGACGAAAGCCGCGTCGCGCGCCTGTCGCAGGACTTCGCCTGGTTCAGCCCCGTGCTCAACCGCCAACTCAAGGACAAGCGCGCCGACGCGGTGGCCCGGCCGCGCACCGAAGAAGAAATCCGCGCACTGGTGAGCGCCTGCGTGCGGCACCGCGTGCCGATCACCATCCGCGGCAGCGGCACCGGCAACTACGGCCAGACCACGCCGCTCGCAGGGGGAGTGGTGCTCGACATGACCGGCTACAACACGCTGCAGTGGGTGCGCCCCGGCGTCGCGCGCGCGCAGGCCGGCATCCGCCTGGGCGAGCTCGAAAAGCAGACCCGGCCGACCGGGCAGGAGCTTCGCTGCGTGCCGTCGACCTACCGCAGCGCCACGTTGGGCGGCCTCTTCGGCGGCGGTTTCGGCGGCGTGGGCTCCATCAATTTCGGGCCGCTCGCCGCGCCGGGCAACGTGCTGGGGCTGCGCGCCATGACCATCGAGGCCGAGCCGCAGGTGATCGAGCTGCGCGGCGCGGAAGCGATGCGCATGCACCACCTGTGGGGCACCAACGGGCTCGTGCTCGAACTCGAAGTGGGCCTGGCGCCCGCCCATCCGTGGCTCGAGACGCTGGTCAGCTTCGACGCGTTCGATGCCGCGCTCGCCTTCGGCAACGCGCTCGCGCATGCGCCGGGCATCGTCAAGCGCGAAGTGGCTTTTTTCGCGAGCCCGGTGCCCGATCACCTGGCGCAACTGTCGCAGCACCTGGCCCCGGGCTGCCACGCCGTGCTGTCGCTGGTCGCCGAATCGTGCGAGGAGCCGCTGGCCGGCCTGGCGGCCGCGCATGGCGGCCAGATCACCTACCGCAAGACAGCCGCCGAGGTGCAGAAGAGCAACCGCACGCTGATGGAGTTCACCTGGAACCACACCACGCTGCATGCGCTCAAGCTCGACAAGTCGCTCACGTACCTGCAAAGCAGTTTCGTGCCCGGAAAGCACGTCGAGCAGATCACCGAGATGGAATCCCTGCTGGGCGGCGAGGTGCTGATGCATGCCGAGTTCCTGCGCAACCTCGACGGGCTCATCACCTGCAGCGCGCTGCAGCTGGTGCGCTTCACGACCGAGGCGCGGCTCGACGAGATCATGCGCATCCACCGCGAGCGCGGGGTGCGCATCAACAACCCGCACACCTTCATCGTGGAAGACGGCAAGGCCGGCGGCGACCTGCCGCCCGAGGTCGTCGCGCTCAAGCGGCGCTTCGACCCGCAAGGCCTGCTCAATCCGGGCAAGCTGCGCGACTGGCCGGTGGCGGCATGAGCACCGGCCAGCCGATGGCGCACTACGCCGCCGCCCGGCGCGCGGGCGACTTCGTGTTCTTGAGCGGCGTGGTGGCCGTCGACCCGGCGCGCCGCACGGTGCTCGACCGCTACGACGACCTGCCGGAGCCCGCGCGCGAGTCGCTCGGCGGCCTCGGCTACGTGACCGGCCAGCTGAGCGTCGACGTGTTCGAGGCGCCCATCGTCGTGCAGAGCTGGTTCGTGCTCGACCGCATCCGGCAGATCGCGGCCGAACACGGCGGCACGATGAACGACGTGGTCAAGCTGGTGCAGTACTTTCGCGACCTGCGTCATTACCCCGCCTACAACCGCGTGCGCGGGCTGTTCTATCCCGGCGAGCCGCCGGTGAGCACGGTGGTCGAGGTGGCGCGCTTCCTGCCCGGCGATGCGGCGCTGGTGGAGGTGGAGGCGACGATCTACCTGCCGGAGGACTGATCAATCCGCAGCGGCATGCGATAAAAATGCCGTATTTGCTATACTTGTTGGACTTCAAATGAAGATTCACAAGTGAAATCTCCGGAACCTCCCGGAAGGTTTATAGCAAATACGGCATATGAACAGCCTGTCAGACCTGGGTCTCGAACTGGCACGCCTTCGTCACGAGCGGGGCATGACGCAAATGGAATTGGCCTCCCTCGCAGGCATCGGTCAATCCACGCTCGCGCGCTTTGAAACGGGCGCCGTTCCCGAGTTCGGGTCGCGCAAGCTTCTGCGCCTCCTGGAAGTGCTCGGCCACGAACTCGCCTACGTGCCAAGAAAAGCCAGCTTCACTCTCGACGATGCGCTCGCCGAGCGGCTGCGTGCCTCGGGTGAGGGTGGATCTCGCGAATGAAGCTGCATGTCTTCGTTTGCGACAAGCCCGTGGCGACGCTGGAATCCGTCGACGGCTTTCGCCACGTCATGAGCTACCACCCGGAGGTCGAGCCACGGCAGTTCGTGTCGCTGCTGATGCCCGTGCGAACCGAGTCGTACGTCTATCCGGATCTGCATCCGCTCTTCCGCATGAACCTTCCCGAGGGCTTTCTGCTCTCCGTTCTGCAGGAGCAACTGGGGCCCCAGGTGGGCGCTTCGCCGATCAGCTTGCTCTCCGTGGTCGGGCGCAATGCCATCGGGCGTGTCAAGGTGGCCGCACCGGGGGCAGATCCGACGCAGCCGCCCGTGCCTTTCGAACTGGCCAGCATCCTGCGAGGCGACAATTCCGAAGCCGCCTTTATCGATCTGGTGCGCCGCCACGCGGTGTCGGGCGTGTCGGGCGTGGTCCCCAAGTTCCTCTCGCCCGCGACACTCGCGCAGCACGGCAAGGGAACACTCGCGACCGACCGGCACATCATCAAGGGAACCACGTCTCGTTTGCCGGGCGTCGCGCTGAACGAGCATCTCTGCATGGAGGTCGCTCGCCGAGCCGGCATACCCACCGCGGAGACCGAAGTGTCGGAGGACGGTCAGGCGCTCGTGGTGCATCGTTTCGACTTCGAAAGCGATGGGGTCACGCGCAAGGGAATGGAGGACCTGTGCAGCCTCCTGTCGCTGCGTCCCGAAGAAAAGTACCAGTCGACGTGGGAACGCGTGGTCGGCCGCATCAAGGACGTCGTGCCCGATGCGGCGCAACAGAACGCGGCGTTGTCGCGACTCGCAGACCTGCTGCTTCTGACCTACGCCTTGCGCAATGCGGACTGCCACACCAAGAACATCGCACTGCTGTATTCGTCGCGCGAAAGCGTGACCCTGGCCCCGGTGTACGACATGCTGACCATCACGGTCTATGACGACTATGCAAGGAACCCACCCGGGATGTCCGTCGAAGGGCGCAGCAGTTGGATGCCAGGCAAGGCGCTGGAGCGCTTTCTGCAGACCCGCTGCGGCGTCATGCCCGCCCAGGCGCGGGAGCGCGCCGAGCGCATCTGCCAGGCGATCGTGGAGGTCACACCTGGCGTGGTCGAAGCGGCCGGCCGATATCCCGGATTCCGCGAAACGGGCAAGCGGATGCTGCACGCGTGGAACGACGGCATGAACAGCCTGCGACTCCAGAAAACCTGGAGTCTTCCTTCACTCAATCTGGCGATCGCGGAGGCGCGCTTCTCGGATCTGAAGCCCATGGTGCCGACGCCGCGCGTAAAGATCGGCCGGTCGCCGCTCCTGGGCAAGCGATAGGAGCGCTTGTCGT
>JAHJOG010000092.1 GCA_018820395.1 Gammaproteobacteria bacterium
AGCAGTTGCATGCGCTTGTGGGCTTCGAGGACGTGTGGGAGTTCGAGGGGCGCTGGGCGGAGTAGGACGACCCGGGGCGCTCAGGTCACGGCGACGCGCTTGGGCTTGTTGACCATCCGGCGGGCGATCACCGCACCGAGCGCCATCGTGAGGTCGACCGCCAGGTTCGGCTGCCGGTTGGACATTTCCGCGAAGCGGATCGCCGTCAGACGCCAGACTCGCGCTGCGCCCGTGGCCACCACGTTGGCAGAACGCGGGAGCCGCGAAAAAAATGCGCCTTCGCCGACCACTGAACCGGGATTGAGGATCGCAAGCCGCATTTCTCCTTTTTCGCCGATCACGTGAACGCTGAGCGCTCCGCTCTCGACGAAGAACACCGTGCGATCGTTGGCGCCCTGATCGATCAGCACCTGTCCGGCGGCCAGCTCGAAGCGCTGCAGATAACCCGCGAAGGTTTCCCACTGCTGGGCGTTGAACGCAGGGGCGAACGCGTCATAGCTGGTGTTCTGCGTCACTGCCCGAGAAAGATCGTGAATGTTCGATGACATATGGCACCCCGTGTGGCCGGAGTATCAGCGATTCGTATCCATAGCGAATCGCTGAACGGTGCTTGATGAGCACTTTCGGGTTACTTTCCGATACAAAAGCTCGAAAATATCACGCCGAGCAAATCGTCCGCGCCGAACTCGCCCGTGATCTCATTGAGCGCGTTCTGCGCCAACCGCAGTTCCTCAGCCAGCAAATCGAGCGGAGGCAGGTGGGCACGCAGATGGCCTGCAGCCTCGGCCAGATGCAGCTCGACCCGGGCCAGCGCGTCGACATGGCGCGCACGCGCGAGATAGACCCCTTCGGGAACGGCCTGCCACCCCACCAGTTCGAGCAGCCGGTGGCGAAGCGCTTCGATGCCATAGCCGGTTTTCGCGGACAGGCTGACCCCGCTCCGTGGAGCGATGTGGCCAATGGCGTCCTGCTTGCTCCAGATGTCGATCACCGGCACGCCTTTCGGCACGCGGCTGGCGAGCAATCGGGCAATGTCGGCGTCGGCCCCTGCGTAGTCGGCGGCATCGGCGCGCGTCAGGTCGTGCAGGAAGAGCACGGCGTCGGCCAGTTCGATCTGGCCCCAGGCCCGCGCGACACCGATCTGCTCGACCTCGTCGTCGCTCTCGCGCAAGCCGGCGGTGTCGACCACGTGCAGCGGAACGCCTTGGATCTGGATCGTCTGCGACACCACGTCTCGGGTCGTGCCGGCGACCGCGCTCACGATGGCCAGTTCGGCACCCGACAACGCGTTGAGCAAAGAACTCTTTCCCGCGTTGGGCTGTCCGGCGATCACCACCTTGATGCCTTCGCGAAGCAAGGCACCCTGGCGCGTGCGTTGCTGCACGGCAGCCAATTGGGCACTGAGCGCGGCCAGCTGACCTTGCGCGTCGGCTTCCTGGAGGAAATCGATCTCTTCTTCGGGAAAGTCGAGCGTGGCCTCGACCAGCATGCGCAAGCGCACCAGGGCGTCGCGCAACGTGTGAATGTCTTTAGAAAAAGCGCCGGAAAGCGAACGGCTCGCACTCCGCGCAGCGGCCTCGGTGCTGGCGTCGATCAGGTCCGCAATGGCTTCCGCCTGGGCCAGATCGATCTTTCCGTTGAGGAACGCTCTTTCGCTGAATTCGCCCGGGCCCGCAGGCCGCAAGCCCTTGAGCCGCGGTTGCCCGGTCGACGGGTCGATTTCCGCGGCAGCCTGCAGGCAGCGGCCGACCAGCAGTTGCAGCACCACCGCGCCGCCGTGCGCCTGCAACTCGAAGACGTCTTCGCCGGTGAACGAGTTCGGTGCGGGAAAGTGGATCGCCAGTCCGCGGTCGATCGGCGCACCGGCCGAATCGCGGAAGGCGAGGTAGGTGGCTTCGCGCGGCTTCAGGCTGCGCCCGCAAAGCGCCTCGACCAGTGGGCCCAGCCGCGCGCCCGACACACGCACGATACCGACCGAGCCGCGCCCTGGCGCGGTGGCGACCGCAACGATCGGTTCGGACGCGCGCGCGAGCATGGGGTCGCGTCCAGTCGCGCTACTTGCCCAACACGCCCAGGCGCTTGTTGATGAACCACTGCTGCGCGATCGACAGCACGTTGTTCGTGATCCAGTACAGCACCAGACCGGCCGGGAAGAAGATGAACATCACGCTGAACGCGAGCGGCATGATCCACATCAGCCTGGCTTGCATCGGATCCGGCGGCGTCGGGTTGAGCCAGGTCTGGAACAGCGAGGTCGCGGTCATGACCACGGGCAGGATGAACCATGGATCGGGCGCGGACAGATCGTGGATCCAGCCGATCCAGGGCGCATGCCGCATCTCGACCGACGACAGCAGCACCCAGTAGAGCGCGATGAACACCGGGATCTGGATGACGATCGGGAAGCAGCCGCCCATCGGATTGACCTTTTCCTCGCGGTAGATGCGCATCATCTCCTGCTGCATTTCCTGCGGCTTGTCCTTCAGTCGCGCGCGCATCTCGGTCACCTTGGGGCTGACCGCCTTCATCTTCGCCATGCTGGCGTACGCCTTGGCGTTGAGCCAGTAGAAGGCGGCCTTCAGCAGCACCACCAACGCGACGATCGACCACCCCCAGTTGCCGAGGAAGCCATGCAGCTTGTTCAGCAGCCAATAGAGCGGCTTGGAAATGATGGCGAAGATGCCGTAGTCCTTGACCAGTTCGAGGCCGGGCGCCAGCGCTTCCAGCTTCTTTTCTTCCTCGGGTCCGGCAAACAGGTTGCTGTCGATCGTTTGCGTGGCGCCGGGGGCGAGCTTGGGAAGCTGCAGCACCATGGCGATCGAATAGAGGTTGTTGCCCAGGTCGGCGACCCGGAACTCGCGCCGGATGTTGTCGCTGCCCGGGACGTTGAGCAGCCAGGCCGACACGAAGTAATGCTGGACCATGGCGATCCAGCCGTTGTCGGCCGGCGGCGGCACCTCGACCTTTTTCTTGGCGATGTCTTCGAAGGAGAGCTTGTGAAACTTCTTTTCCGCCGAATATGCCGCCGGTCCCGTGAAGGTGTTGGTGCCCAGCATCGTGCTCGACGCCACCGTGCCGTGGCGAACCAGCTGGAGATAGAGCTGGGAATCCTTCGGCTGGTCACTGACGTTGACGATCTGGTGCTTCACCTGGATCGAGTAGTCGCCGCGCTTGAAGACATAGGTCTTGACGTACTTCAGGCCGCCGACCGGCTGGGATTCGAACGCGACTTCGAGCGTGTTCTGGCCATCGGCCAACTGACGCGGGCCGTCGCGCGCGGTCATCAGGGTCAGGTGCGTGGGAAAACGTTCGCCGCTGTTCTCCGGATTGAGCAGACCCGTTTGCGCGACATAGCGCGTTGCCGGTGATCCGTCTTCCATCAGGGTCACTTCCCTGATCTCGTTCGGGGGCACGGGCTGGCCGATCAGGCGCTTGAAGGTTTCGACCAGGCCGCCGTGGTTGGTGCTCTCGTCGTACTTGCGCAGTTGCAGTCGCGACACGGTTCCGCCCTGACCGTCGAGCACGATGTCGAACACGTCGGTGCTGACCTTGACCTGCTCGCCCGCTGCGGTCGCAGCGGCAGTCTGCACGGGCACCGACGACGTGCCGTTGGCATCGGCAGAGGCATTGGGAACGCTCGAAGGCGCCGGAGTCGACGACGTGGCGACGGGCGCGACCTTCTGGTTTCCGTTCTCGGCTTGATGCGCGGACGGCAGGAAGGTCGGCTTGTTGCCGTTGTAGACCTGCCATTGATCCCACAGCAAGACCAGAGAAAAGCCAAAGATCACCCACAGGATGGTGCGGCGAATATCGTTCATGAAGAAGACTTCTTGTCGTCTGAAGGGATGAATGAAAAGAGCGAAGCGTCGTCCGGGCTGCGATGCGTTTTGCATCCAGGAACCGGATCGATGCCGCCTTCGCACCAAGGCTGACACCGCGCGATGCGCTTGAGCGTGAGGTAGCTTCCGACCGCCGCGCCGTGCGTTTGCAGGGCCTCGATCGCATAGACGGAACAGGTGGGCGAGAACCGGCACGACTGACCCAGCCAGGGACTCAGCAACAGCCGGTATCCCTTGACGAGGGCAACGAGCAAGGCTTGCATCACGCCGCCATCGAACGTTGAAGCAACAACTGAAGTTCCGCGCGAAGTGCGGACTTGAGTTTTTCGGAGGTCGCGCTCACGAATTCCTTGCGGTCGAATGCAGAACGCAAGCGCACGACATGGGCAGCGCGTGGAAGCTCACGTTCCGAGGCGCTGCCGAGCACATAGATCTGACGCCGAATTGCATTGCGGGTGACCGCGCGCTTGGCCCAACGTTTGGGAACGAGCGCCCCCATCCACACCTCACCCTCGACCCACCGAAGATGTTCCGCCGTGGACATCTGCTCGAAGCCACGACGATGGAGCGCGAAATGGGGCGTGCGCGCAACGATGGTGCCGGCGAGGACAGCCTGGAATTGCGCGCGGGTGGTGAGCCGCTGCATGGGAACCAACGGCAAGGTGCCGACTTCGGGTAGCCGCGTCGGTGCAACGATCGGCAACGCAGCGAAGGATGATCAGACGGCGAGGCGCTTGCGTCCCTTGGCCCGGCGCGCATTGATGACCGCCCGGCCACCACGCGTCTTCATGCGGACGAGAAACCCATGGGTGCGGGCGCGGCGGATCTTGGAGGCTTGATAAGTGCGTTTCATGATGGTCTTCCAGTCGGATGTCGGCCGCTGCTTGGCCAGTTCGGTTTCTGTTCGGTTCTATTCAGCTTCTGCTCGACCTGTGAGAACCCAGGCCCGAAGATGCCCCCGAAACACACGCAGCGAAGTCGGATTCAGGGAAACCCGACATTATCGCAAACATTCGGAGGGGGACCAAACAGTAGCGGATTCGGATGCTCTGGCTTCGCTTCGTGGTCGACGCTTTCTGCGTGTGGATAAGGTTTTGACAAGTTAGAATCCGAGACGCATTCAGAGTGCGTCTATCCACACAATCAGAACGAGAGATGCCCGAGGGACACACCACATTTCAGACGCGCCATGCCGGGTGATGGCGTCGGCGAAAGCCTCTGGCAGGCATGCGTCGATCAGCTGGCGCAAGAGTTGTCGGAGCAGCAGTTCAACACCTGGATCAAGCCCTTGAACGCAAAGGTCGCGGACGACCTTTCGCGTGTGACGGTCTTCGTGGCCAATCGCTTCAAGCTCGACTGGATCCGGGCGCAGTACGCCGGCAAGATCGCGTCGATGGCGGAGAAGCTCTATGGTCAGCCCGTGATCATCGAGTTAGCGCTTGCTCCTCGCGAGATCGTTGCCCGCTCGTCACCGATGGTGGTGGTTGCAGACAGCGATGTGTCCCATGACGTCCCCAGTCCCGCTGAGGATTCGGCCTCCGCTGCGTTCAAGAATCGGCTCAACGCGGGTCTGACGTTCGACACCCTCGTCGAAGGCACGGCCAACCGAATGGCGCGTGCCGCGGCGATGCACGTCGCAGGCATGCCGGGCCACCTTTACAACCCACTGTTCATCTACGGCGGCGTGGGTCTCGGCAAGACGCACCTGATGCACGCGGTGGGCAACAAGCTGCTGGCCGACCGGGCGGATTCGAAAGTTCTCTACATCCACGCCGAGCAGTTCGTCTCGGATGTGGTCAAAGCCTATCAGCGCAAGACCTTCGACGAGTTCAAGGAGCGTTATCACTCGCTCGACCTGCTCTTGATCGACGACGTCCAGTTCTTCGCCAACAAGGACCGCACGCAAGAAGAGTTCTTCAACGCGTTCGAGGCCCTCCTGGCCAAGAAATCGCACATCGTGATGACCAGCGACACCTATCCCAAGGGGCTCGCCGACATCCACGAGCGCCTGGTCTCGCGCTTCGATTCCGGCCTGACGGTCGCGATCGAGCCGCCCGAACTCGAGATGCGCGTGGCGATCCTGATCAACAAGGCACGCGCCGAAAACGCCGACATGCCGGAAGAGGTCGCGTTCTTCGTGGCCAAGAACGTGCGCTCCAACGTGCGCGAGCTCGAAGGCGCCCTGCGCAAGATCCTGGCTTATTCGCGGTTCAATCAGAAAGAAATTTCCATTGCGCTGGCGCGTGAGGCGCTGCGCGATCTGCTGTCGATCCAGAACCGGCAGATCTCGGTCGAGAACATCCAGAAGACGGTCGCCGACTACTACAAGATCAAAGTGGCCGACATGTATTCGAAGAAGCGTCCGGCCTCCATCGCCCGGCCTCGGCAGATCGCCATGTATCTGGCGAAGGAACTCACTCAAAAGAGCTTGCCCGAGATCGGAGAACTCTTCGGCGGGCGCGACCACACGACGGTGCTGCACGCAGTGCGCAAGATCTCCGGCGAACGCCAGCAGCTCACTGAACTCAATCAGCAACTGCACGTGCTCGAACAGACACTCAAGGGATGAAGATCATCATCGGCCCGTCATCGCAGATTCACGGAAGACTGTCAAAGGACAAGTCTGGGGACAGCTTTGGAACAAACCGATGCTTGTCCACAGGCATGGCGATCGGCCGAAAGTTGTTCGCTTTGGCGCGACAGCTCGGACGCATGGCTACGCACAGTCATCCGGCATCGGCAAACGCCTGTCGCATAAGAACAAAAGTGTCCTGTCCACAGAACTGGGCAACCCTTATCTACTACTACTAAGTTGAATTAGAGAAATAAAGAAGAGGTAAGACAGATGATCGTCCTGAAGGCAACCCAAGACAAAGTTCTCTCTGCGCTGCAATCCGTGGCCGGGATCGTCGAGCGTCGGCATACCCTGCCCATCCTGGCCAACGTGCTGATCCGCAAGACGGGCGGGACGCTGCAGCTCACCACGAGCGATCTCGAGATCCAGATCCGCACCGAAGCGGAACTCGGCGGGGACGAAGGCAGCTTCACGACCACCATCGGTGCGCGCAAGCTGATCGACATCCTGCGCACGATGCCGGCCGACCAGACCGTGAGCCTCGAATCGAGCGCCAGCAAGCTCGTGCTGAAGGGCGGCAAGAGCCGGTTCACGCTGCAGTCGCTGCCCGCTGAGGATTTCCCGCTCGTGCAGGAATCGGCCAATTTCGGCCCCGCGTTCAGCGTGCCGCAGAAGGTGCTCAAGAGCCTGCTCGGGCAAGTGTCGTTCGCCATGGCGGTGCACGACATCCGCTACTACCTCAACGGCATCCTTTTCGTGGCCGAGGGCAAGCAACTGAGCCTGGTGGCGACGGACGGCCATCGGCTGGCTTTCGCTTCGGCGACCCTCGATGTCGAGGTGCCGCGGCAGGAAGTCATTCTTCCGCGCAAGACCGTGCTCGAGATGCAGAGGCTGTTGTCCGATGCCGAAGGTGCGATCGAAATGCGCTTTGCGAACAACCAGGCCAAGTTCGCCTTCGGCGGCATGGAGTTCGTGACGAAGCTGGTCGAAGGCAAGTTCCCCGACTACAACCGCGTCATTCCCAAGACGCACAAGAACACGGTCACGCTCGGCCGTGCGCCGCTTTTGGCGAGCCTGCAAAGGACCGCGATTCTCACCAGCGAGAAATTCAAGGGCGTGCGGTTGAACCTTGAGCCGGGTTCGCTGCGCATCGCGTCGAACAACGCCGAGCAGGAAGAAGCCCAGGACGAACTCGACATCGACTACGGCGGCGACGCCATCGAGATCGGTTTCAACGTCACCTACCTGATCGATGCGCTGGCCAACATGGACCAGGACATGGTCAAGCTCGACCTGGCCGATTCGAACAGTTCGGTGCTGATGACCATTCCGGAAAACGCCTCGTTCAAGTACGTCGTGATGCCCATGAGGATCTGAGCCGGCCTGTTCAAAGATGCGCGAGGGCACCGCCCTCGCGAGAGAGAGAAAGATCCTGATGAGCGAAGACAAAAAGGCGGACCTTCCGCATACCGAGCCGGTCTACACCCCCGAGATCCAGAACTCGATTCCGGTCGAGGTGACGCCGGCGACGATCGACACCTCCTATGGCGCCGGGTCGATCACGATCCTCGAGGGCCTGGAGGCCGTTCGCAAGCGTCCCGGCATGTACATCGGAGACACCTCCGATGGCACCGGGCTGCACCACCTGGTGTTCGAGGTGGTCGACAACTCCATCGACGAAGCGCTGGCCGGCTATTGCGACGACATCGTCGTGACGATCCACACCGACAACTCGGTGTCCGTCACCGACAACGGGCGAGGCATTCCGACCGGCATCAAGCACGACGACAAACACGAACCCAAGCGCTCTGCCTCCGAGATCGCACTCACCGAATTGCACGCGGGTGGCAAGTTCAATCAGAACAGCTACAAGGTGTCGGGTGGCTTGCACGGTGTGGGCGTGAGTTGCGTGAATGCCTTGAGCAAGATGCTGCGGCTCACGGTGCGCCGCGAAGGCAAGGTGCATACGCTCGAATTCAGCCGGGGATTCGTGCAGAACCGCATCGTCGAAGTCATCGACGGTGTGGAGGTGTCGCCCATGAAGGTGATCGGCGACACCGAGAAGCGCGGGACCGAAGTGCACTTCCTGCCGGACGACGAGATCTTCAAGGAAAACGCCGATTTTCATTACGAGATCCTGAGCAAGCGCCTGCGCGAACTCAGCTTTCTCAACAATGGCGTGCGCATCCGGTTGCTCGACGAGCGCACCGGCAAGGAAGACGACTTCTCGGGCGCGGGCGGCGTTCAGGGCTTCGTGGAGTTCATCAACAAGGGCAAGACCGTCCTGCATCCCAACGTGTTCTACGCGGTGGGTGAGAAACCGGCAGAGACCTACGGCGGCATCCCGGGCACCCATATCGGCGTCGAAGTGGCGATGCAATGGAACAGCGGCTACAACGAGCAGGTGCTCTGCTTCACCAACAACATCCCGCAGCGCGACGGCGGCACCCACCTGACCGGGTTGCGTGCGGCGATGACGCGCGTGATCAACAAGTACATCGAAGAGAACGAGTTCGCCAAGAAGGCGAAGGTCGAGGTCACGGGCGACGACATGCGCGAAGGCCTTTGTTGCGTGCTGAGCGTGAAGGTGCCCGAACCCAAGTTCTCGAGCCAAACCAAGGACAAGCTGGTGTCCAGCGAGGTGCGTGCGCCGGTCGAAGACATCGTGGGTCGATTGCTGAGCGACTATCTTCAGGAGCGGCCGAACGACGCCAAGATCATCTGCGGCAAGATCGTCGAAGCGGCCCGGGCTCGCGAGGCAGCGCGCAAGGCACGCGAGATGACGCGGCGCAAGGGCGTGCTGGACGGTATGGGCCTGCCCGGCAAGCTGGCCGACTGTCAAGAGAAGGATCCGGCCCTGTGCGAGGTCTACCTGGTCGAGGGTGACTCGGCTGGCGGCTCCGCCAAGCAAGGACGCGACCGGAAGTTCCAAGCCATCCTGCCTTTGCGCGGCAAGATCCTCAACGTCGAGAAGGCTCGCTACGAAAAGCTGCTGACCAGCAACGAGATCTTGACCATGATCACGGCGCTCGGCACCGGCATCGGCCGAGCCGGTGCCACCAGTGCGGGCGGCGGGGCCGACGATTTCAATGTGGCCAAGCTGCGCTATCACCGCATCATCATCATGACCGATGCGGACGTCGACGGCTCTCATATTCGGACGCTGTTGCTGACATTCTTCTTCCGCCAGCTGCCGGAGCTGATCGAGCGCGGCTATATCTACATCGCTCAGCCGCCTTTGTACAAGGTTAAGCGGGGCAAGCAGGAGCAATACATCAAAGACGACGAGGCAATGGACGAGTATTTGACTCAGTCAGCTCTCGAGGACGCAAGTCTGCACGTCAATGAGCATGCGCCTGGTCTGTCAGGTGAAGCGTTGGAACGCCTGGTTAACGATTACCGCACTGTGATGAAGACGCTGCAGCGCCTGTCGCGACTCTATCCACAGGAGCTGACCGAGCACTTCATCTACCTG
>JAHJOG010000093.1 GCA_018820395.1 Gammaproteobacteria bacterium
CGTCTGGCGAGCGAGGCCGAGGCCGCACTGCATGCCGGCAACGACGACGAGAAGGCGGTCGCTAGCCTGGCCGCGCTGCGATCGAAGTTGTCCGACCTGGCGATTGCCGCACGGCCGGTGCTGGCAGCGCGGCGGGCCGAGTCGTCGGCGCACGGTTCGGCGACGCACGACACGGCGGCGTCGAGGCAGACCGGCACACCCGCCGTCGCGCTGGATCCGCTGTCGGATCTGCTCAAGCGGCAGGATCTCGCGGCCAGCGCCGAGTTCCGCCGCATCGAGCCGGCGCTTCGCGACGCTTGGGAAGGCGCGCTCGTTGACCGGATCGAAGATGCGGTGGAAGGGCTCGATTTTTCACGCGCGCTTCGGCTCATCGCGCAGGCCGCGGAAGCCGGTGTGCATGAGACGCGCTGAGGGGAGGCCGCGGCAAACCGAAAGCCGCTGAACCCGCAGCGGCCGCTCCTCGACTCAGCCGCCGGCAGGCTTGCGGGCGAACTGCCGCACGCGGTCCATCAGCCGGTTGGGCTCGAACGGCTTCTGGATGTAGCCGTTGGCGCCCGATTGCATGGCGCGTTCGAAGTCTTCGTCGCCGGTCTTCGACGTCAGCATGAGCACCGGCGTGGATTGCCACCGGGCGTCTTCGCGGATCATGCGGATGAGTTCGAATCCGTCCACGAAAGGCAGCATGACGTCGAGCAGAACGAGTTCGGGGGGAAGATTGGACTGGATGAATTCCTTGGCTGCCTGGCCGTCGCGTGCGTGGAGCACGCGGTAGTTGGCGCCTTCGAGAAACGAGCGCACGAGAAAGACTATGTTCTCATCGTCTTCGACAATGAGCACAGTCGCTTGCGGGGGACTGGATGACTGCATTGCGAAAACATTTTGCATCAGTCTCCCCCGATCTGTCGAAATAAGAAACCATCTGTGCAAAGGAGTTTCATGAGCTTGCTGCCCGTTCTTGCGGTCTTCATCGGCGCCGGCGTCGGCGCGCTGTTGCGCTGGGGGCTCGGCATCTGGCTGAACCCGGTGTTTCCTACTCTGCCGCTCGGCACGCTGGCGGCCAATCTGGTGGGCGGCCTGCTGATCGGCTGCGCGAGCGCTCTCTTCACCATTCACGCGACCTTGTCGCCCGAATGGCGGCTGATGGTGATCACGGGGTTCCTCGGTGGCCTCACGACTTTCTCCACCTTCTCGCTGGAGATCGTCACGTTGCTCGGGCGGCAACAGTTCGGCTGGGCGCTCGGAGCCGCCGCGGTTCATCTCGTGGGGTCGCTGCTGCTGACCTTCGCCGGCATCGTGCTCGGCTCGGCCCTGCTCACTCGCACTGCCTGAATCGCATGAGCTCGTCGAAGAATTCCGAGCGGCCTATCGCCATCTATGGGGCCATCGCAGCCAACGTCGCCATCGCGATCACCAAGTTCATCGTTGCCGGCGTCACCGGCAGCTCGGCCATGCTGTCCGAAGGCATCCACTCGGCCGTGGACACCTTCAACGGCGTGCTGCTGCTGATCGGACTCAAGCTGAGCCGACGGCCAGCGACCGAGGAGTATCCGTTCGGCCACGGCAGGGAGCTCTACTTCTGGAGCCTGATCGTCGCGGTGCTGATCTTCGGCGTGGGCGGTGGGCTCTCGTTCTACGAAGGCGTGCAGCACATCCGCCATCCGGAGCCGCTGTCCGACCCGTTCTGGAACTACGTAGTGCTGGCGGCAGCCGCGCTCTTCGAGGGGGTCAGCTTCGGCATCGCGTTGCGCGAGTTCCTGCAGAAGAAAGGCAGTGCGCCGTTCTGGAAATCGCTCCATCGCAGCAAGGACCCGACGACCTACACCGTGCTCGCCGAAGATTCGGCGGCGCTCGCGGGTCTGGGCGTGGCTGCGCTGGGCATCTACGCGGGCCATCGCCTGCAGATCCCCGAACTCGATGGCGTGGCTTCGGTCGTGATCGGCTTGCTGCTTGCGGGCGTTGCCGTGCTGCTGGTGTGGGAAGCACGGGGGCTGCTGATCGGCGAAGGCCTGCAGCCCGAGACGGCGCGCGCCATTCGCGAGATGGCCGTGGCCAGCCCGCACATCGAATCGTGCGGCCAGGTGCTGTCGATGTACCTGGGGCCCGAAGAGGTGCTCGTCACATTGGACATCGGCTTTGCCGAAGGGACCCTCGCGGCCGACGCGGGCCGTGCTGCGGCCGAGCTCGAACGCGAGGTGCAGGCGCGCTTTCCCGTGATCCGGCGGCTGTTCATCGAGCCCGCCTGAGTTCGCTGCGCGCGGGCCGTTCGGCGCTGCAAGAAAGCCGTCTGCGACAGCGTTTTTCTCTGGATTTCCCTTGGGTGCTTTCCCTGTCGGAGCATGCCCACGGCGCGTTTGCGCGCATGTCCACACACAGGCTCCGCGATCTGCGTTCAAACAGGAATTCGCAAGTTTTTCAACTCTTCACGCATGAAAGGAGCCTCCATGAAGAAGACAAAGCTGACCCGAATCGCCCTGGCCACCGCACTCGCTGCCGGTCTCGCGACAAGCGCCACTGCCACCACCGCCGCAGGCCAGTCGGAACCCCGCACCGCCGACAAGACCACCATGTCGCCCACGAAGGCAGACCCGGGGCAGGCCTATCGCGCGCTGACCGCCAGCAACATCATCGGCAAGAGCGTGCGCGGCGAAAACGGCAAGAACGTGGGGCAGGTCGAAGACCTGGTCGTGAACCTCAACGACGGCAAGGTTCGCTATGCCATCCTGAGCTTCGATCCGGGCATCTTTGAAAGCGAAGATCTCTATGCCATCCCGATCAAGGAGCTGCGCATGAGCGCCGATGGCGACGACCTCGACTACAAGATGTCGCGAGACCGCCTCAAGCAGGCATCGATGAAGCGCGACGAATGGGATTCCGAAAGCAACGACGGCGCCATCCTGCGACGCGTCGACAAGGCCTACGGCGTGGTGCAGCCGTCGAAGACCGCACGTGCTTTCCGTGTCAGCGACCTGATCGACGAGGACGTCGAGGACCGCAACGGCAAGGACATCGGCGAGATCAAAGACCTGGTGATCAACATGACGGAAGGCAAGGTGCACTACGCAGCGCTGTCCTTCGACAACGGCTTCGCGCGACCCGACCGCACCTTCGCTGTGCCACTCAGCTCGTTCAAGCTGGTCAGCAATGACGATGACGACCTGCGTTTTGATGTGGAGAAGTCCACGGTGCAGTCCATGAAGGAAATCGCATCCGACCGTTGGGGCAGTCTCAACGACAAGGTGTGGGTGGCCGACGTCGACCAGTACCTGATCACGGTCGTGCAACCCGCCGGCAATGCGTCACGCGCTTCCGACAAGAACTCGGGCATGAAGAAAGGCGGCAACACGAAGACTTCGCAGCGCGGCGTCGATGCCGGCCCGAGGGGCGAGTCGCCCAACCAGATGTTCACTCGCCTCGACAAGGACCATGACCAGTATATGAGCGAGGACGAGGCCGGGCGGAGCAGCGACATGAAGGCGGCCTGGAGCGACTTCGACAAGAACGACGACGGCAAGATCAGCCGCAGCGAGTTCGTGACGCGCGACAAGGCTGACAAGGTGGCTGGCTGACGTCAGTCGGCCTGCGGGTCTTGCGGGTCCGCTTCTAGAGCCAGAAGCGGATTCCCGCGACGATTCGCGTCTCGCGCGGCGCATGGCCGGCCGCGCGAGCCATCGAAGCGGTACCGCCGAATTTTCCGGACCAGGCAATGCCCACGTAAGGAGCCACCTTGCGAGTGATCTCGTAATGCAGGCGCAGCCCGGCTTCGATGCTCGACACGCCGGAGCCGATGCCGCGCTCCGGATCGCTTCTACCGTAGACGTTCACCTCCACCTCGGGTTCGAGGACCCAACGTTGTGCGAGCAGGAGCTCGTATCGGGTCTGCAGTCTCAACGCTGTTCGGCCCGCGTTGCCCACGTAGGCGGTGGCTTCCACGTCGAAGCCGTAGGGCGCAAGGCCTTGCACGCCGAAGGCGGCCCAGGTACGGCCCGGGCCCTCACCCGAGTCCTGTCGCACGCCCGCTTGCAGGCTCCAGTACGGCGCAACAGCGCGGTCGAAAAGCGCTTCGGTGCGGGTCGCTCCGAGCCGTCCACCGACGCGCTCGCCTTCGGACTTGAGCCACAGCTTGTTCAGGTCGGTGCCCACCCAGGCCTGGGCTTCGAAGGCCTGCCCATGCTCGCCGTGCCGGCTTCGGAAAGCCTCCAGCTTGTCGAAGAGGAGCTGTGCATGGACTTCGTCATCGGCCATGTCCATGCCCTGCATCGGTCCGTGGTCGAGGCCGTCGGCGTAGGCGTCGGGATCGCGCGCGTCCGGCGGGGCGCTCGTGCCGTGGTCCATGTTGCCGTGGTCCATCTTGCTGTGGTCCATGGCGCCGTGGTCCATCGCCGGCATGGCGCTCGCGCTCTCGACGGCTTGGGCCTCTGCCGTTGCGGGTGCGATCAGTGCCAATGCGATCACGCCTGCGAAGGTGGCGGCCGCGCTCCTCACGACACCCTCACTTCGCGGAACATGCCGGCTTCCATGTGATAGAGCAGATGGCAGTGATAGGCCCAGCGCCCGAGCGCGTCGGCGCTGACGAGGTAACTGACGCGCTGGGCCGGCTGAACCATGACGGTGTGCTTGCGCACCAGGAACTTGCCTGCCGGGTCTTCCAGCTCGCTCCACATGCCGTGCAGATGGATCGGGTGCGGCATCATCGTGTCGTTCGACAGGATGACCCGCAGTCGCTCGCCGTAGCGGAAGTGCAGCGGCCTCGCGTCGGAGAATTTCTGGCCGTCGAAGGACCACATGTAGCGCGCCATGTTGCCGGTGAGATGCAGCTCGATCTCGCGGCCCGCTCCACGCTCGTCGATCGGCCCACCCAGCGTATGCAGGTCGGCATAGCTCAGCACGCGGCGGCCGTTCTCGCGCAGGCCGATGCCAGGGTCGTCGAGGTTGGTGCGGGGCGTGTCGACGCGCATGTCGACGCCGGGCCCGTACTCGGTCCTGGCATGGCGGGCGGGCCTGGCGGCGGGGGATTCTTGCGCGCCATGGTTGTGGGCGTCATGAGCGTGGGCGCCGGCCATGTCGCCGCCCATGGCCATCGAACCCATCATGTCCATCATGGTCAGCCATTGCGGCGCATCGAGCGGCGGGACTTCGGCTTCTTGGCCGAGGCGGGGAGCGAGCGTGGCGCGCGCGTAGCCGGTGCGGTCGATGGATTGCGCGAACACGGTGTAGGCCCGGTCGCTGTCGGGCTCCACGATCACGTCGTAGGTCTCGGCGGTCGCGATGCGGAACTCGTCGACCGTGACCGGCTCGACGTCCTGGCCGTCGGCGGCCACCACGGTCATCTTGAGACCGGGGATGCGCACGTCGAAGATGCTCATCGCGGAGCCGTTGACGAAGCGCAGCCGCACGCGCTCGCCGCGGCCGAAGAGGGCTGTCCAGTTCGCTGCGGGGGCCGCGCCGTTCGTCAGGTAGGTGTAGGTATGGCCGCTCACGTCGGCCAGATCGGTGGGGCTCATCCGCATCTGGCCCCACATCTTGCGGCTCGCGAGCGCTTGCGCGATGCCCCTGCGCGACGCGTCTCGCGCGAAGTCGACCGCGGTGGGTTCGTTGTAGTTGTAGAAGTCGCTCATCTTCTTGAGCTGGGCGACGATCGCGTCGGGCTCTTCGTCGGACCAGTCGGTCAGCAGCATCACGTGATCGCGTTGGGTGCGATGGCGTTCGCCCCCGCGCGGCTCGACGACGATCGCGCCGTACAAGCCCGTCTGCTCCTGGAACCGTGAATGGCTGTGGTACCAGTAAGTGCCGCTCTGCTTCACGGGAAAGCGATACACGAAGGTTTCGCCCGGCGCGATGCCTTCGAAGCTGAGCCCCGGCACGCCGTCCATGCCGGTGGGCAGCAGGATGCCGTGCCAGTGGATCGAACTGGTCACGGGCATGCGATTGGTCACTCGAACGGTGACGGTGTCGCCCTCGCGCCAGCGCAGCACCGGCCCGGGGACCGAGCCGTTGACCGTGGTCGCCGTGCGCACGCGGCCGGTGAAGTTCACGGGTGCTTCCGTCAGCGTCAGTGCGAACTCCGTGCCTGAAAGTTCGGCCGGTTGTACCGGCGCCTGGGCGGCCGCGTCGAGCCGAGGCCACAGCCCCAGGCCCGCCACAAGACCGCCGGCACCGAGGCCTTGCACGAAGCGCCTGCGCGGCAGCGCGAGTGGGGCAGGGATCATGTCATTCCGCCAGCTCATCCAGGATGGGGCAGTCGGGCCGCTGGTTGCCCTGGCAGCAGTCGGCCAGCCGTTCGAGGGTGCGCTTCATGGCGGTCATTTCGTCGATGCGCCGGTTCAGGTCGGCGGCGTGGGCGAGGGCGATGCGCTTCACGTCGGCGCTGGCGCGGCGCTTGTTCTGCCAGAGCTTCAGCAGCTCGGCGATCTCGGCCATGCTGAAGCCGAGGTCGCGCGCCCGGCGGATGAAGCGAAGGATGTGGATATCGCTCTCGGCGTACTGGCGGTAGCCGGCCTCGGTGCGGCGCACGTTGGGCACCAGGCCGAGCGACTCGTAATGGCGCACCATCTTCGCGGACACGCCAGAACGGGCGGCCGCCTCGCCGATGTTCCAGGGGCCCGAGCCCCCCGTCGTGAGGTTCATTGCGCGATTCCTTTCCAGCGACGCAGAAGAAGCGCGTTGCCGACCACGCTGACGCTGCTGAACGCCATGGCGGCGCCGGCGATCATCGGGCTCAGCAGGCCGAAGGCGGCCAACGGGATGCCGACGGCGTTGTAGACGAAGGCCCAGAAGAGGTTCTGCCGGATCTTGGCGTAGGTGCGGCGCGAGATGTCGATGGCGTCGCTGACCAGCGCCGGGTCGCCGCGCATCAGCGTGATGCCGGCCGCTTGCATCGCGACGTCGGTGCCGGTGGACATGGCGATGCCCACGTCCGCCGCGGCGAGCGCCGGTGCGTCGTTGATGCCGTCGCCGACCATGGCGACGCGCGAGCCGTCCTTCTTCAGATCGGCGATGACCGAGGCCTTGTCTTCGGGCAGCACCTGCGACAGCACGGTTTCGATGCCGAGTGCGCGGCCCACGGCCTCGGCGCTGCCGCGGTTGTCTCCGGTGACGAGCACGGTGCGGATGCCCTGGGCCTGCAGGCGGAGGATGGCCGTGCGTGCGCTCGCCTTGGGCGAATCGCCGAAGGCCAGCAGGCCGAGCAGGCGCGGGGCGTCGCTCACGTCGGCCAGCCATGAGACGGTGCGGCCTTCGGCTTCGAGCTCGTGGGCGCGGGCGGCGAGGGCGCCGGGCTCGACGCCGAGCTCCTGCATGAAGCGCGTGCTGCCCAGGCGCAGGTCGCGACCTTCGACCCGCGCGGCCATGCCGCGCCCGGCGACGGCGCGCACGTCGGCGGCTTCGGTCACCGGCAGCGCCGCGCGCTTCGCGGCGTCGAGCACAGCGCGCGCCAGCGGATGCTCGCTGCCGGCCTGAATGGTGGCACTGGCCTTCAGCAGCGCGGCCGAATCGCCGTCGGCTGCTTCGTACGCCACCAGCTCGGGGCGGCCTTCGGTCAGCGTGCCGGTCTTGTCGA
>JAHJOG010000008.1 GCA_018820395.1 Gammaproteobacteria bacterium
AGTTGGCATTGTTTGTGCAAAGCAATATCCTTCCCATCCCCCCTGCGAACAATGAAGGAGCGCGTCATGACGACGGCAGCCGAAATCGAACATCTTCAAAAGAATGGCCTGTATTCCGCGGCCAACGAGCACGATGCCTGCGGCGTCGGTTTCGTTGCCCACATCAAAGGCGAGAAAAGCCATGCGATCGTGTTGCAGGGATTGAAGATTCTCGAAAATCTTGACCATCGAGGCGCAGTGGGCGCTGACAAACTGATGGGCGATGGTGCGGGGATCCTGATCCAGCTGCCCGACCTGCTGTACCGGGAGGAGATGGCTGCGCAAGGTGTGACGCTGCCGCCGCCCGGCGAATACGGCGTTGGAATGATCTTTCTGCCCAAGGAACACGCGTCGCGCGAGGCCTGCGAACAAGAGATGGAACGGGCCATCAAGGCGGAAGGCCAGGTCTTGTTGGGTTGGCGCGATGTGCCAGTCAACCGCGAGATGCCCATGTCGCCCACGGTGCGCTTGAAGGAACCCATCCTTCGCCAGGTTTTCATCGGCCGTGGCAACGACGTGATCGTGCAGGACGCGCTCGAGCGCAAGTTGTACGTGATCCGCAAGACTGCCAGCGCCAACATCCAGCGGCTCAAGCTTCAGCACAGCAAGGAATACTACGTTCCGAGCATGTCGAGCCGCACCGTGGTCTACAAGGGCTTGCTCCTGGCCGACCAGGTGGGTACCTACTACCTCGACCTGCAAGACAAGCGATGCGTGTCCGCCCTGGGCCTGGTCCACCAGCGCTTCTCGACCAACACCTTTCCCGAATGGCCGCTGGCGCACCCGTATCGGTACGTGGCGCACAACGGCGAAATCAATACGGTCAAGGGCAACTACAACTGGATGAAAGCGCGCGAAGGCGTGATGTCGTCGCCCGTGCTGGGCGCGGACTTGCAGAAGCTTTATCCGATCAGCTTCGCCGATCAATCCGACACCGCGACCTTCGACAACTGCCTGGAGTTGCTCACCATGGCCGGCTACCCGATCAGCCAGGCCGTGATGATGATGATCCCGGAGCCTTGGGAGCAGCATGCGACCATGGATCCGCGGCGCCGCGCGTTCTACGAGTACCACGCAGCAATGCTGGAACCGTGGGACGGGCCGGCCTCGATCGTCTTCACCGACGGCCGGCAGATCGGCGCGACGCTGGACCGTAATGGACTGCGGCCGTCGCGCTACTGCGTCACCGACGACGATTTGGTGATCATGGCGTCCGAGTCGGGCGTGCTCCCGGTGCCCGAGCAGAAGATCGTGCGCAAGTGGCGCCTGCAGCCCGGGCGGATGTTCCTGATCGACCTGGAGCAGGGCCGCCTGATCGACGACGAGGAAGTCAAGGCCAACCTGGCCAACAGCAAGCCCTACAAGCAGTGGATCGAAAACCTGCGCATCAAGCTGGACAGCGTCGAAACCGATTCGATCCAGACGCCGGTGACGCAGATCCCGCTGCTCGATCGCCAGCAGGCCTTCGGCTACACGCAGGAGGACATCAAGTTCCTCATGAGCCCGATGGCGCAGGCCGGCGAGGAAGGCATCGGCTCGATGGGCAACGACAGCCCACTGGCCGTGCTGTCCAACAAGAACAAGCCGCTCTACAACTACTTCAAGCAGTTGTTCGCGCAGGTGACCAACCCGCCGATCGATCCGATCCGCGAGGCGATCGTGATGTCGCTGGTGTCGTTCGTTGGGCCCAAGCCCAACCTGCTCGACATCAACCAGGTCAACCCGCCGATGCGGCTCGAGGTGACGCAGCCGATCCTCGACTTCGCCGACATGGCGAAGCTGCGCGACATCGGCAAATACACCCAGGGCAAGTTCAAGAGCCACACGCTCGACATCACCTACCCGCTCGCCTGGGGCGAAGAAGGTGTCGAAGCCAAGCTCGCGTCGCTGTGCGCCGAGGCGGTCGATGCGATCAAGGGCGGCCACAACATCCTGATCGTGAGCGATCGCGACGTCGGGCCGACGCAAGT
The DNA here is from genome assembly GCA_018820395.1 of Gammaproteobacteria bacterium. Lineage (GTDB taxonomy): Bacteria > Pseudomonadota > Gammaproteobacteria > Burkholderiales > Burkholderiaceae_C > Variovorax. The sequence continues at coordinate 2,010 of JAHJOG010000008.1, forward strand.
GGCGATCCCGGCGCTCCTGGCGTTGTCGGCCGTCCATCAGTATCTGGTGCGAGAAGGTTTGCGGACCACGGCTGGGCTGGTCGTCGAGACCGGTTCGGCACGCGAGGTGCATCACTTCGGCGTGCTCGCCGGCTATGGAGCCGAGGCGGTGCACCCGTACCTGGCGATGGAAACCCTCGCGGCCATGCACCAGGACCTGCCGGGCGACCTCAGCGCGGAAAAGGCCATCTACAACTACGTCAAGGCGATCGGCAAGGGTCTGTCCAAGATCATGTCGAAGATGGGCGTCAGTACCTACATGAGCTACTGCGGCGCGCAGCTCTTCGAAGCCATCGGGCTCAACAGCGAGACGGTGTCGAAATACTTCACCGGCACCGCGAGCCGGGTCGAAGGCATCGGCGTGTTCGCGATCGCGCAGGAAGCGATCCGCATGCACCGTGCGGCTTTCGGAGACGACCCGGTGCTCGCCACCATGCTCGACGCCGGGGGCGAATACGCCTGGCGCACCCGCGGCGAAGAGCACATGTGGACGCCCGACGCCATCGCCAAGCTGCAGCACAGCACGCGCGCCAACAACTTCAACACCTACAAGGAATACGCGCAGCTCATCAACGACCAGAATCGCCGCCATCTCACTTTGCGCGGCCTGTTCGAGTTTCGCATCGATCCCGCCAAGGCCATCCCGGTCGACGAGGTCGAGCCGGCGGCCGAGATCGTCAAGCGCTTCGCGACCGGCGCCATGTCGCTCGGCTCGATCAGCACCGAAGCGCATTCGACGCTGGCCGTCGCCATGAACCGAATCGGCGGCAAGAGCAACACCGGGGAGGGCGGCGAAGATCCGGCGCGCTATCGCAACGAGCTCAAGGGCATCCCCATCAAGGTGGGCGACACGCTCAAGAGCGTGATCGGTGAAGCCAACGTCGAAGTCGATCTGCCTTTGAAGGACGGCGATTCGCTGCGCTCGAAGATCAAGCAGGTCGCGTCGGGCCGCTTCGGCGTCACGGCCGAGTACCTTGTCTCGGCCGACCAACTGCAAATCAAGATGGCGCAGGGCGCCAAGCCCGGCGAGGGTGGGCAACTGCCGGGCGGCAAGGTGTCCAACTACATCGGCAAGCTGCGCTATTCGGTGCCGGGGGTGGGCCTGATTTCGCCGCCGCCTCACCACGACATCTATTCCATCGAAGATCTCGCGCAGCTGATCCACGATTTGAAGAACGTGGCGCCGCATGCCAGCGTGAGCGTCAAGCTCGTCAGTGAAGTCGGCGTGGGCACCATTGCGGCCGGCGTCGCCAAGTGCAAGAGCGATCACGTGGTCATTGCGGGCCACGACGGCGGCACTGGCGCATCGCCGTGGTCGTCCATCAAGCACGCGGGCAGCCCCTGGGAAATCGGCCTGGCCGAAACCCAGCAGACCCTGGTGCTGAACCGCCTGCGCGGACGTATCCGCGTTCAGGCCGACGGGCAGATGAAAACCGGCAGGGACGTGGCCATCGGCGCCTTGCTGGGCGCCGACGAGTTCGGCTTTGCCACCGCCCCACTGGTGGTCGAAGGCTGCATCATGATGCGCAAGTGCCACCTCAACACCTGCCCGGTGGGCGTGGCCACGCAAGACCCCGTGCTGCGCAAGAAGTTTTCCGGCAAGCCGGAACACGTGGTGAATTTCTTCTTCTTCGTGGCGGAAGAGGTTCGCCAGATCATGGCGCAACTGGGCATTCGCAAGTTCGACGACCTGATCGGGCGCGCCGATCTGCTGGATACCCGCAAGGGCATCGAGCACTGGAAAGCGCGCGGCCTGGACTTCGGTCGCCTGTTTGCGCAGCCGAAGGTACCCGACGACGTGCCGCGTCACCATGTCGAGGCGCAGGACCACGGCCTTCAGAAGAGTCTCGACGTGAAGCTCATCGAGAAATCGCGCCCGGCGATCGAGCGCGGTGAGAAGGTGCAGTTCATCGAGGTCGCCCGCAACGTCAACCGGTCCGTCGGCGCCATGCTGTCGGGTCATCTGACGAAGGCGCATCCCGAAGGCCTGCCCGACGACAGCATTCGCATCCAGCTGGAAGGCACGGGCGGCCAGTCTTTCGGCGCCTTCCTGGCGCGCGGCATCACGCTCTATCTGATCGGCGACGCCAACGACTACACCGGCAAGGGCCTGTCCGGTGGGCGGGTGGTGGTTAGACCGAGCCTGGACTTCCGCGGCGAGGCGGTTCGCAACACGATCGTGGGCAATACCGCGCTCTACGGCGCGACGACCGGTGAAGCCTATCTGTGCGGCGTGGCGGGCGAACGCTTCGCGGTGTGGCTGTCGGGTGCGACGGCGGTCGTCGAGGGCACGGGTGATCATGGCTGCGAATACATGACCGGCGGCACCGTCGCCGTGTTGGGCAAGACCGGGCGCAACTTTGCCGCAGGCATGAGTGGTGGCGTGGCTTTCGTCTACGACGAGGACGGCGAGTTCGCATCGCGGTGCAATCTTGCGATGGTGTCGCTCGACAAGGTGCTGACCTCTGCCGAGCAGACCGCCAGCGTGCATCGCAAGATCTGGCATGCCGGCGAGACCGACGAAGCCCAGCTCAGGCGCCTGCTGGAGGACCACCACCGCTGGACCGGCAGCAAGCGCGCGCGCGAACTGCTCGACACGTGGAGCGTGGCGCGGACCCGGTTCGTGAAGGTGTTCCCCAACGAATACCGCCGTGCCCTGGCCGAGATCCATGATCGGCAGGTCGAGCTCACCAGCAGCGGAAACAACGCACACGTCGGGCTGGAGCCGCACGCGACCCGGCCGGTCGCGGCCTGACAGTCAAAAGAACAGCAGAGGATTGCACGATGGGAAAAATCACGGGTTTCATGGAGCACGAGCGCATCGAGGAAGGCTACAAGCCCATCGACGAACGTCTCAAGCATTACAAGGAGTTCGTCGTCGCGCTCGACGCCGAGCAGGCCAAGGTGCAGGGGGCGCGTTGCATGGACTGCGGAACGCCGTTCTGCAACAGCGGGTGCCCGGTCAACAACATCATTCCCGACTTCAACGACCTGGTGTATCGGGGCGACTGGCAGAACGCGTTCACGGTGCTGGACTCGACCAACAACTTCCCCGAGTTCACGGGACGCATCTGCCCCGCGCCCTGCGAGGCGGCCTGCGTGCTCAACGTGAACGACGACCCGGTCGGCATCAAGTCGATCGAGCATGCCATCATCGACCGTGCCTGGGACGAGGGCTGGGTCGCCGCGCGACCCGCCAAGCACAAGACCGGAAAGAAGGTCGCGGTGGTCGGCTCCGGGCCTGCGGGCATGGCGGCCGCCCAGCAGCTTGCGCGGGTCGGTCATGACGTCACGCTGTTCGAGAAGAACGACCGGATCGGCGGACTGTTGCGCTATGGCATTCCGGATTTCAAGATGGAGAAGACCCACATCGACCGTCGTGTGGAACAGATGCAGGCCGAGGGCGTGACCTTCCGGACCGGCGTCATGGTGGGCCAGGCCAAAGACCCGCTCGGCAAGGGGTCCAAGGTCACCAACTGGGCCAAGCAGACGGTGACGCCTGACGAGCTCGCCAAGGAATTCGATGCGATCCTGCTGACCGGCGGCGCCGAGCAGTCGCGCGACCTGCCTGTGCCCGGCCGGGAACTGGATGGCATTCATTTCGCGATGGAATTCCTGCCGCTGCAGAACAAGATCAATGCCGGCGACAAGCTCAAGGGCCAGATTCGCGCCGACGGCAAGCATGTCATCGTGATCGGCGGCGGGGACACGGGCTCCGACTGCGTCGGCACCAGCAATCGCCACGGCGCGGTCAGCGTGACGCAGTTCGAACTGATGCCGCAGCCGCCCGAAGAAGAGAACCGGCCCCTGACCTGGCCCTACTGGCCGTACAAGTTGCGCACCAGTTCCAGCCATGAAGAGGGCTGCGAGCGCGAGTTCGCCATCTCCACCAAGGAGTTCGTCGGCGAGAAGGGCAAGCTGACCGGTTTGAAGACCGTCCGAGTCGAGTGGAAGGACGGAAAGATGGTCGAGGTGCCTGGCTCGGAAGTCCTGCTCAAGGCGGATCTGGTGTTGCTGGCAATGGGGTTCGTGAGCCCGGTTGCCAGCGTGCTGGATGCGTTCGGCGTGGAAAAGGACGCGCGTGGCAACGCGAAAGCCACCGTCGACTTCACCGGCGGCTACGTGACCAACGTACCCAAGGTGTTTGCTGCAGGCGACATGCGGCGCGGGCAATCGCTCGTCGTGTGGGCCATCCGAGAAGGACGGCAGGCGGCGCGTGCGGTGGACGAATTCCTGATGGGTTTCAGCGATCTACCGAGGTAGCGACGCTCGCGATCGGCGTCAGCGCCTGGTCGGCCGTTGAGTGACGGCGCGAGTCAGGGACGATCCCGATGGTCCTTCGCGTCAGAGGGGCGTAAGGATCTGCGGCAATCGAATCAGCCGCTTCAACTATCATTCAGTCGAACCGCGAGCCGGGCTGCCTTCTGGGCGACCCGGCTTTTCTCTTGACAATGGACGCTTCCGAATCCCCCCTCGTCGAATTTCGTGATCTTGTCTTCGGCTATGGCTCCCGCGCCATACTCGACGGGGTTTCGTTCACGGTCCCCCGCGGCAAGGTGACTGCGCTCATGGGCGCGTCCGGCGGCGGCAAGACCACGGTGCTGCGGCTCATCGGCGGACAGCTCCGTGCGCTCAAGGGCGAGGTCCGAGTCAACGGCCAAGACGTCGCCCGCTTCAGCGAACAGGAGCTGTATGCGGCGCGGCGCAGGATGGGCATGCTTTTTCAGTTCGGTGCCTTGTTCACCGACATGAGCGTGTTCGAGAACGTCGCCTTTCCGCTGCGCGAGCACACCGATCTGTCCGATGCGCTGATTCGAGACATCGTGCTCATGAAGCTCGACGCTGTCGGACTGCGCGGAGCCCGCGAGCTGATGCCGAGCGAAGTATCCGGGGGCATGGCGCGGCGAGTGGCGCTGGCACGTGCGATCGCGCTCGATCCGGAACTGGTCATGTACGACGAGCCTTTCGCGGGGCTCGATCCGATTTCCCTGGGAACGGCGGCCCGCCTGATCCGCCAGCTCAACGACACGTTGGCGCTGACCAGCATCGTCGTCTCGCACGATCTCGAGGAAACCTTTCGCATCGCCGATCATGTGATCATCCTGGCCAACGGTTCGATCGCGGCGCAAGGCACGCCGGACGAGGTTCGCAAGAGCACCGAGCCGCTGGTGCACCAGTTCGTCAATGCACTTCCCGATGGCCCCGTGCACTTCCACTATCCGGCGGTCGGGGTCGAGGACGACTTCGGCAACGTCCACGGAGGTCGACGGTGAGTTGGTACCGCCCCTCGGACGTCGGCTTTGCCGTGCGCAGCAAGCTGGCCGATCTGGGTGCAGGGGCCCGGCTCTTTGCGCGACTGGCCGGTCCGGGCGCGAGCAGCCTGCGCCGGTTCGGCCTGGTGCGCGACCAGATTCACTTTCTCGGCAACTATTCGCTCGCGATCATTGCCGTGTCGGGCCTGTTCGTCGGGTTCGTGTTGGGCCTGCAGGGCTACTACACGCTGCAGCGCTACGGATCGTCGGAGGCCCTCGGCCTGCTGGTCGCGCTGAGCCTCGTGCGCGAACTCGGGCCGGTGGTTGCGGCTCTGCTTTTTGCCGGACGGGCCGGGACCTCGCTCACTGCCGAGATCGGGCTCATGAAAGCAGGCGAACAACTGAGCGCGATGGAGATGATGGCCGTCGACCCGGTCCGCCGGATTCTTGCGCCGCGTTTCTGGGCGGGCGTCATCACCATGCCTCTGTTGGCTGCGGTGTTCAGCGCCGTCGGCGTGATCGGCGGCTATGTGGTCGGCGTCATCATGCTGGGTCTCGACCCCGGCTCGTTCTGGGGTCAGATGCAGGGCGGGGTGGATGTCTGGCGGGATGTCGGCAATGGCGTGATCAAGAGCGTCGTCTTCGGCATCACGGTGACCTTCGTCGCCCTGCTCGAGGGTTTCGATGCGCAACCCACGCCCGAAGGCGTCTCGCGCGCGACGACACGGACCGTGGTGGTCGCTTCGCTCGCGGTGCTGGGCCTCGACTTCCTGCTCACGGCGATGATGTTCAGCATCTAGGCCGCAGTCATAACGCTATCGGAGAGTGCAACACATGCAACGTTCCAACAAAGACATCTGGGTCGGCCTCTTCGTGCTGATCGGAGCCGCGGCACTGCTGTTCCTGGCTCTGCAATCCGCGAATCTGCTGGCGCTGAACTTTCAGAAGTCCTACACCGTCACCGCGCGCTTCGACAACATCGGCGGCCTCAAGCCGCAGACGGCCGTGAAGAGCGCCGGCGTGGTCGTCGGGCGCGTCGAATCCATCACGTTCGATGACAAGCGCTTTCAAGCGAGTGTCGCGATCGCGATGCAAAGCCAGTACAGTTTTCCCAAGGACAGCTCGCTCAAGATCCTGACGAGCGGGCTGCTGGGTGAGCAATACATCGGCATCGAGGCGGGCGCCGAAGAAAAAAATCTCCAGCAAGGCGACGTCATCACGGCAACGCAGTCGGCCGTCGTGCTCGAGAACCTCATCAGCCAGTTTCTTTTCAGCAAGGCCGCCGAAGGCAGCGATTCCAGCGACAAAAAATGAATTTCAACCAGTTATCGCGCTTAGCGAATTTGACGAGGGCCGTGGAACCGGCGATGCGCCGTGCAGGGGCGGTGGGCCTTCTCGTATTGACCGTCGGGTGTGCAAGCGGGCCGCATGCGTCCCCGAACGATCCGTTCGAGCCCTTCAATCGCGGGGTTTCCAGCTTCAACGATCGGGTCGACGACGCCGTGTTGCGTCCGGTGGCCACGGCTTACCGAAAGGTGCTGCCGTCTCCAGTGCGCACGGGCGTCGGCAACTTCTTCGACAACCTGTCCGACGTATGGAGCTTTGCCAACAGCGCGCTGCAACTCAAGGTGCAGAACACCGCGGAAACGTTCATGCGCGTCAGCGTGAACACCGTCTTCGGGCTCGCCGGATTGTTGGACGTGGCCACCGAGGCCGGCCTGTACCGCCACTCCGAGGATTTCGGCCAGACCCTGGGACGATGGGGCGTGGGTAGCGGCCCCTACGTGGTGCTGCCTCTCTTGGGCCCTTCGACTCTTCGTGACACGCTGGCACTGCCGGTCGACAGCGCAGGAAGTGTCCTGGGCCATGTCAACGACATCCCGGTGCGGAACTCGATGTACGCCCTGCGCGCAGTCGATACGCGGGCCAACCTGTTGCGCGCCACGCAGCTCATCGGTGACGCCGCGCTCGACAAATACACCTTCACCCGGGACGCCTATCTGCAGCGCAGGCGCAACGACGTCTATGACGGCAACGTTCCCGACGACGACAGCGAACGCTGACGGAACCCTACACGCGGAATCGGGTCTCACCAGCTACTGTCCGCAGACTCACTGGAACAAGGGAAAAAATGATGAAACTGTTTGTGCAACGACGCTCGGTCGGAAGGTTTGCAGCGGCGAGTGCCATGCTGGCCCTCGCTGCCGCATTCGTCCAGCCGGTCCGTGCGGCCGATGAGGCGCCGGACAAGCTGATCCAGCGCCTGTCGACCGATGTGTTGAACACCATCAAGTCCGACAAGTCGATCAAGTCGGGCGAGATCGACAAGATCATGGTGCTGGTCGACACCAAGATCATGCCCAACGTCAATTTCGAGCGCATGACGGCCTCGGCAGTCGGCCCGTCCTGGCGGCAGGCCACACCGGACCAGCAGAAGCGCCTCGAGGATGAATTCAAGAAGCTGCTGGTCCGCACCTACGCCGGTGCGCTCGATCAGGTCAGCGATCAAACCGTCACGGTGCGGCCGTTCCGTGGCTCGCCGGACGACAAGGAAGTGCTGGTGCGCACCGAGGTGCATGGCAACGGCGATCCGGTGCAACTGGACTACCGTCTCGAAAAGGCCCCTGGCCAGGCCGGTGGCTGGAAGATCTACAACCTCAACGTCCTGGGCGTGTGGCTGGTCGATACCTACCGCACCCAGTTCTCGCAGCAGATCAACAGCAAGGGCATCGACGGGTTGATCGCGGCGCTGGAAGAGCGCAACAAGCGCAACGGCAAGAGCTGACGGCTCGGCCGGCACGCACGACGCGTTCATCCCATGCTCGTTCTTCCGAAGAAGCTGACGCACGACGAGGCTTCGGCCTGCACGCACATGCTGAAGCAAGGCTTGGCGGGGCAGACGGGGTCGGTCACGGTGGTGGACGCCAGTGCATTGGACCAGTTTGACTCGTCGGCTCTGGCAGTGCTCCTGGAATGCCGGCGCGATGCCAGCGCCGCCGGCCGATCCTTTGCGGTGAAGGGCCTTCCTGCCCGTTTGCGGGAGCTGGCGTCGCTGTACGGCGTCGCCGGCCTTTTGCCGGCCGCCCCCTGAAAACCGACGGGCGCCTAAAATCTCGGGTTCTCATGCCCGCGATCTCCTTCCAATCGGTCTCCAAGACCTACCCCGCCGCCCGCCAAACCCGCCAACAGACCCGTTCTGAGCTACGCGCGGTCGACAACGTCACCTTCCAGATCGAAGAGGGCGAATTCTTCGGGCTCCTCGGTCCCAATGGTGCGGGCAAGACCACCTTGATCAGCATGCTCGCTGGCCTTTCCCGGCCCACCTCGGGTTTGGTGTCGGTTCGAGGATTCGACGTGCAGCGCGATTTCGCCCAGGCACGACGGCAGCTCGGCGTGGTGCCGCAAGAACTGGTGTTCGACCCGTTCTTCAACGTCCGCGAGGCTCTGCGGATCCAGTCCGGCTACTTCGGCATCCGAAACAACGACGACTGGATCGACGAGCTCCTTCACAGCCTCGGCCTCGGCGACAAGTCCAATGCCAACATGCGTCAGCTTTCCGGCGGCATGAAGCGTCGAGTGCTGGTGGCCCAGGCGCTGGTGCACAAGCCGCCGGTCATCGTGCTGGACGAACCCACCGCCGGCGTCGACGTCGAGTTGCGCCAAACGCTCTGGCAGTTCATCGCCAAGTTGAACAAGCAGGGGAGCACTGTCCTGCTGACCACCCATTACCTCGAAGAAGCCGAGGCGTTGTGCAACCGCATCGCGATGCTGAAGCAGGGGCGTGTGATTGCGCTGGATCGGACCAGCGAGTTGCTACGCGCGGCCGCAAGCAACGTGCTGCGCTTCAAGACCGACGGCATGCTGCCGTGGTCGATCGCGCAGCATGCCCGTGTCACAGGCCGCATCGTGCAACTGCCTGCGCAGAACGCGCACGAGGTCGAACAGTTGCTCGCGGCTTTGCGCGAAGCCGGTCTGGCGGTCGAGGACGTCGAGATGCGCAAGGCCGACCTGGAAGATGTGTTCATCGACCTGATGGCCGGCGAGCAGACGCCGTTGGAGGTCGCCCGATGAGGGTGTCGCGTATGGCCGGGAGAGCCGAATGATGATCAATGCGCTGGGCTGGCATGCCCTGCTGTACAAGGAAACCCTGCGCTTCTGGAAGGTCGGCTTCCAGACCGTGGGCGCGCCGGTGCTGACGGCCGTGCTCTACCTGATGGTGTTCGGCCATGTGCTCGAGGACCACGTCAAGGTCTACGGCACCGTGAGCTACACCGCCTTTCTCGTTCCCGGACTGGTCATGATGAGCGTGCTGCAGAACGCTTTCGCCAACAGTTCGTCGTCGATCATCCAGAGCAAGATCATGGGCAGCCTGGTGTTCGTGCTTCTCACGCCGGTGTCGCACTGGGGGTGGTTCATGGCCTACGTCGGCTCCTCCGTCATCCGTGGGCTGGCCGTGGGCTTGGGCGTTTTCGTGGTCACTTCATTCTTCGCCGTGCCGTCGTTCGCCGCACCGTGGTGGATCCTGGTGTTCGCGTTTCTCGGTGCGGCCATCCTGGGGACGTTGGGATTGATCGCGGGCCTGTGGGCCGAAAAGTTCGACCAGATGGCGGTATTCCAGAACTTCCTGATCATGCCCATGACCTTCCTGTCGGGCGTGTTCTATTCGGTTGGCTCGCTGCCGCCTTTCTGGCAGACCGTGAGCCACCTCAACCCGTTCTTCTACATGATCGACGGCTTCCGTTTCGGCTTCTTCGGGGTGAGCGACGTGTCGCCATGGATCAGCTTTGCTTTCGTCGGCTGCGCCTGGCTGGTCGTGAGCGCCATCGCGGTGCATCTGCTGCGCATCGGCTACAAGATCAGGGGCTGAAAAGAATGACTTCCGACGAACTCCAGTCCATCATTCAGGCCGGGCTGCCCTGCGAGCACATTGCCCTCGAAGGCGATGGGCGGCATTGGTTTGCGACCATCGTGTCTGCCGAATTCGAAGGCAAGCGTCTCATCCAGCGGCATCAGCGCGTCTACGCGACCCTGGGTGCGAAAATGCACACCGACGAAGTGCACGCGCTTTCGATGAAGACCTTCACGCCGGCCGAATGGGCCGGGCAAAAAAACACCTAGTCTCCTGCGGGATCACCCATGGACAAGCTTCTCATTCGCGGCGGGCGCACGCTTCGCGGCGAAGTACTGATTTCCGGCGCGAAGAATGCCGCCTTGCCCGAGCTGTGCGCGGCACTGCTCACGGAGCGGCCCGTCATCCTGCACAACGTGCCGGGTCTGAAAGACGTCACGACCATGCTCCGGTTGGTGAGCAACATGGGCGTGGATGCGCAGCGAAGCGACGACGGCACGGTCCGCCTCGATGCAGGGGCGCTGCATACGCCCGAGGCGCCTTACGAACTGGTCAAGACCATGCGCGCATCGGTGCTTGCGCTCGGGCCCCTGCTGGCCCGTTTCGGCCGAGCCCGCGTGTCTCTGCCGGGCGGCTGTGCCATCGGCTCGCGACCTGTCGACCAGCACATCAAGGGGCTGCAGGCGATGGGGGCCGACATCGTGGTCGAGCACGGCTACATGGTCGCGGGACTGGCGGGCGGTCGTGAGCGTCTGCATGGCGCACGCATCACGACCGACATGGTCACTGTCACCGGCACCGAGAACTTCCTCATGGCCGCCGCGCTCGCCGAGGGCGAAACAGTGCTCGAGAACGCCGCGCAAGAACCCGAAATCACCGACCTGGCCCTGATGCTCATCGAGATGGGCGCAAAGATCGAGGGCCACGGCACCAGCCGCATCCACGTTCAGGGGGTCGAACGACTCGGCGGCTGTACGCACCAGGTGGTGGCCGATCGCATCGAGGCCGGCACTTTTCTTTGCGCCGTGGCGGCTGCTGGTGGCGACGTCGTGCTCAGGCATGGTCGCGCCGACCACCTCGAAGCGGTGATCGAGAAGCTCACGGAAGCCGGCGCGAGAGTGACTGCGGTGGAGGGCGGCATCCGCCTCCAAAGCCAGGGCCGGCTCAAGGCGCAGTCGTTCCGGACCACCGAGTACCCGGGCTTCCCCACCGACATGCAGGCCCAGTTCATGGCGCTCAATGCCATCTCCGAAGGCACATCCACGGTGACCGAAACCATTTTCGAGAACCGCTTCATGCACGTGGACGAGATGCTGCGGCTGGGCGCCAAGATCCAGACTGACGGCAAGGTTGCAGTGATCGAAGGCGTCGCGCAATTGTCCGGCGCCACCGTGATGGCCACCGACCTGCGCGCGTCCGCCAGCCTGGTCATCGCCGGCCTGGTGGCGGACGGCGAGACGCTGGTCGACCGCATCTACCACCTCGATCGCGGCTACGACCGCATGGAAGCCAAGCTGCGCGGCATCGGCGCCGATGTCGAGCGCGTGGCAGGCCCGCCCGAAGGGCAGTCGTGATCACATTGGCCCTTTCGAAAGGCCGGATCTTCGAGGAAAGCCTGCCTCTGTTGGCGGCTGCCGGCATCGAGGTGACCGAAGACCCCGAAAAATCCCGCAAGCTGATCCTCGCGACCACGCACCCCGACGTGCGGGTGGTGCTGGTTCGGGCTTCGGACGTGCCGACGTACGTGCAGTACGGCGGTGCCGACCTCGGCGTGACCGGGCTCGACGTCTTGTTGGAGCATGGCAACCAGGGCCTCTACCAGCCTCTGGATCTCAAGATCGCGGCCTGTCGCCTGAGCGTGGCCGTGCGGGCCGACTTCGACTATGCCTCGGCTGTGCGGCAGGGTTCCCGCCTCAAGGTAGCGACCAAATACGTCGGCCTGGCGCGCGAGTTCTTCGCGGGCAAGGGCGTTCACGTCGATCTCATCAAGCTGTACGGCAGCATGGAACTGGCGCCGCTCACGGGGCTTGCCGACGCCATCGTCGACCTTGTGTCCACCGGCAACACGCTGAAGGCGAACCATCTCGAAGAGGTCGAGCGCATCATGGACATCAGCGCCCAGCTGGTGGTCAATCAAGCGGCCTTGAAGCTCAAGCAGCAGCCGATCCGCCGCATCATCGACGCGTTCGCGAAGGCGATCCCATGACGGTCTTCAAGGCTTCCCCGATCCGGCTTTCGACCGCCGCAGCTGACTTCGAAGCGCAGTTCAGCGCCCGGCTGCACTGGTCCTCCGAAGAAGATGCGGCCATCGAGCAGGTGGTGGGCGACATCCTGGCCGACGTGCGTCGGCGCGGCGACGAGGCGGTGCTCGAATACACGCGCCGCTTCGATCGCCTGGCCGCCTCCGACATCGCGTCGCTCGAACTGAGCCCGGCCGAACTGCGCGCCGCTTTCGATTCGCTCCCCGCGCAGCAGCGCGAAGCACTCGAGGCAGCCGCGAGCCGGGTGCGCAGCTATCACCAGGCGCAGAAGAAGGCCTGCGGCGAAAGCTGGAGCTATCGCGAGGCGGACGGCACGCTGTTGGGGCAGAAGGTCACACCGCTCGACCGGGTCGGCATCTACGTGCCGGGCGGCAAGGCCGCGTACCCCTCGAGCGTGCTCATGAACGCCATTCCGGCGCATGTGGCCGGGGTCGCCGACATCGTCATGGTCGTGCCCACGCCCGGTGGTGAGAAGAATGCGTTGGTTCTGGCCGCCGCGCACGCGGCCGGTGTCACGCGCGCGTTCACCGTCGGAGGAGCCCAGGCCGTGGCGGCGCTTGCCTACGGCACCGCGTCGATCCCGGCCGTCGACAAGATCACCGGCCCCGGCAACGCCTACGTCGCCGCGGCGAAGCGGCGCGTGTTCGGCAAGGTCGGCATCGACATGATTGCCGGGCCCAGCGAGATCCTGGTGCTTGCCGACGGCAGCACGCCGGCCGACTGGGTGGCGATGGATCTGTTCAGTCAGGCGGAGCATGACGAACTTGCCCAGAGCATCCTGTTGTGCCCCGACGCCGACTACATCGAGAACGTGCAACGCGAAATCGACCGCTTGCTGCCGTCGATGCCGCGCGCCAGGATCATCGCGGCGTCGCTCAACGACCGGGGCGCCCTGATCCACACGCGGGACATGCAGGAAGCCTGCGAGATCAGCAATCGCATCGCGCCCGAACACCTCGAGATCAGCAGTCGCGAGCCCGGGCGCTGGGAGCCGTTGTTGCGCCACGCCGGGGCGATCTTCCTGGGCGCCTTTACCAGCGAAAGCCTGGGCGACTACTGTGCCGGCCCGAATCATGTGCTTCCGACCAGCGGCACGGCCCGGTTCAGTTCACCGCTCGGCGTGTACGACTTCCAGAAGCGGTCCAGCCTGATCGAAGTGAGCGAAGAGGGCGCGCAGACCCTGGGTCGCATCGCAGTCACCCTTGCAGAGGGTGAGGGCTTGCAGGCCCACGCAGAGGCTGCGCGCATGAGATTGCGGCAACATTGACTTCGCGGATGATGGCGTCGTGGGGACCTCACTGAATCGGGCTCGCCACGGGGCCGTTCTTGCACTGCTCGCGCTGGCCGCCAGCTGCCAGGCGATGAGCATTCGCGAGTTGCGCACGCTCGAGGCGAGCGACAAGGACGGGATGGCTTACGCCAACTACTATCTGGTGGGCGTGATCGAAGGCCTGCGTGAAGCGAGCGACGTCGCTGCGCGCGCCGGCCGTCCTCCCGCCTTCTGCATCAACGGGCGAAAGCTCGAACCCTCCATGGCACGCCCCATCTACCAGGCCGAACTCACGCGCCACGCCGATCTCTACGAAGCCGACATGCCGGTGCAGCTGGTGCTTTCGACGGCGCTCGGTACCACCTACCGCTGCCCCCAATGACCACTCGGACTGCCCCGGAGTTCTCTGCCAAGGCTCTCGGACGCATCCGGGCCGACGTTCAGTCGATGCACGCCTACGCGGTCCAGGACGCCACGGGCCTGCTCAAGCTCGATGCCATGGAAAACCCCTTCGGCCTGCCGACCGAGCTGCAGGCCGAACTGGGCAAACGCCTCGGCGCACTGGCACTCAACCGCTACCCGGGGAGTCGGGGCATCGATCTCCAGCGTGCGCTCGCCAAGCATGCCGGCATGCCAGCGGGTTTCTCATTGATGCTGGGCAACGGGTCGGACGAGCTGATTTCGCTCCTGGCGATCGCGTGCGACCTGCCCGGTGCGGCTTTTCTCGCGCCGGTGCCGGGATTCGTGATGTACGCGATGAGTGCCCAACTGCAAGGCTTGCGGTTCGTGGGCGTGCCCTTGGGCGCTGATTTCGAACTCGACGAAGCGGCCATGCTCGACGCCATCGAACGCGAGCAGCCGGCTGTTGTCTTTCTTGCCTACCCCAACAATCCGACGGCCAACCTCTGGGACGACGACGTGATGCGCCGCGTCATCGATGCGCAAGGCCGACAGGGCGGCCTGGTGGTGATCGACGAGGCCTATCAGCCTTTCGCTGGCCGGAGCTGGATCGATCGGATCGAAGCCGACGGTCACGTGCTGCTGATGCGCACGCTCAGCAAGTTCGGCATCGCGGGTGCCCGGCTCGGCTACCTGATGGGGCCGTCGCCGCTGATCGCAGAAATCGACAAGGTGCGCCCGCCCTACAACATCAGTGTTCTCAATTGCGAGTGCGCGCTCTTCGCGCTGGAGCATGCCGAAGTCTTTGCGCAACAGGCCGCCCGGATCCGTGCCGAGCGGGCGCGCATCTTCGAGCACCTGGCCCGCTTGCCCGCCGTCAAGAGCTGGCCGAGCGATGCCAACATGATCCTGGTGCGAGTCCCCGACGCCGACCGCGTCTTCGCGGGCATGAAAGAGCGGGGCGTGCTCGTGAAGAACGTTTCTAGAATGCATGCGCTGCTGGCCCATTGCCTGCGCCTGACCGTCGGAACGCCGGAAGAGAATACGCACATGCTCGCTGCACTCGAAGCCTCACTATGAATGCACCCCAGGTCCCCGGCGCGGTGGCTGTGGCCGGCACGCGAAGTGCCACGGTCACGAGGAACACCGCCGAGACGAAGATCAAAGTCAGCGTCGACCTCGACGGCACCGGCCGCTCCAGCCTCGCGACCGGCATCGGGTTCTTCGACCACATGCTCGACCAGATCGCCCGGCATGGGCTGATCGACCTCGACATCGACTGCCAGGGCGACCTGCACATCGACGGGCACCACACGGTCGAAGATGTCGGCATCACACTCGGCCAGGCGATTGCCCGGGCCGTGGGCGACAAGAAGGGCATCCGCCGCTACGGCCACGCCTACGTTCCGCTGGACGAAGCCCTGAGCCGCGTGGTGATCGATTTTTCGGGGCGCCCCGGGCTGGTGATGGATGTGCCGTTCACCAGCGGCATGATCGGCACGTTCGACAGCCAGCTCACCTACGAGTTCTTCCAGGGTTTCGCCAACCACGCCCTGGTCACGCTGCACATCGACAATCTCAAGGGCGTGAACGCACATCATCAGTGCGAAACGGTGTTCAAGGCCTTTGCGCGGGCCCTGCGGGCTGCGCTGGAACTCGACCCACGCTCGGTGGGGGTGATTCCTTCGACCAAGGGGTCGCTCTGACACACAACACCGTCGCCGTCGTCGACTACGGCATGGGGAACCTCCGGTCGGTCTCGCAGGCGGTCAAGCATGCGGCCGACGAGGTCGGGGTCGAGGTGTTCGTCACCTCCGACCCCGAGGTCGTGCGCCGCGCCGCGCGGGTGGTGCTGCCGGGACAGGGCGCGATGCCCGACTGCATGCACGAACTCCGTGCATCGGGCCTGCGCGAATCGGTGCTCGAAGCGGCCGCCAGCAAGCCACTGTTCGGCGTCTGCGTGGGAATGCAGATGCTGCTGTCGCACAGCGAAGAAGGCCCGACCGACGGGCTGGACCTGATCCCGGGCCGGGTGCGCAGATTCGACCTCGCCGGGCGCACCCAGCAGGACGGCAGCCGCTACAAGGTCCCGCAGATGGGCTGGAACCAGGTCCGGCAGGCCAGGCCGCACGCCCTCTGGGCGCACGTGCCCGACCTGAGCTACTTCTATTTCGTCCACAGCTTCTACGCGCAGCCCGCCGATGCGATCTACAGCGTCGGCGAAACCGACTACGGTGCGAGCTTTACCGCTGCGATTGCGCGCGATAATATTTTTGCCACTCAGTTCCATCCCGAGAAGAGCGCCAACAACGGGTTGCAGCTCTACAGAAACTTCCTGCACTGGAATCCCTGAGAGGCCACCGCGCCGTCTCTTTCGTTCAACGCATCCCGCACCATGCTTCTCATTCCTGCGATCGATCTCAAGGATGGCCACTGCGTTCGCCTCAAGCAGGGCGATATGGACCAGTCGACGACCTTCAGCGAAGACCCTGCCGCGATGGCTCGCCGCTGGCTCGACGCCGGTGCCAGGCGCCTGCATCTGGTCGACCTGAACGGCGCCTTCGCCGGCAAGCCGCAGAACCACGCGGCGATCAAGGCGATCCTCAGGGAGGTGGGCGACGACATCCCCGTGCAACTGGGCGGCGGCATCCGCGACCTGGACACCATCGAGCGCTACATCGACGACGGTCTGCGCTACGTGATCATCGGGACCGCCGCCGTCAAGAATCCGGGCTTTCTCAAGGATGCGTGCAGCGCCTTCGGCGGTCACATCATCGTGGGCCTCGACGCCAAGGACGGCAAGGTCGCGACCGATGGCTGGAGCAAGCTGACCGGCCACGAGGTGGCCGACCTGGGCAAGAAGTTCGAAGACTACGGTGTCGAATCCATCATCTACACCGACATCGGCCGGGATGGCATGCTGTCCGGCATCAACATCGACGCGACGGTCAAGTTGGCCCAGGCGCTCACCATTCCAGTCATTGCCTCGGGCGGGCTGTCGAACATCGATGACATCGACCGCCTCTGTGCCGTCGAAAGCGACGGCATCGAGGGCGTGATCTGCGGCCGGGCCATCTATTCCGGCGACCTCGACTTCGCGGCGGCGCAAGCCCGCGCCGATTCGCTCGCCGACGCCGGTTGAGTTGCTGCGCTGCGCATCCTGACATCGAACTCATGGCGGCAGCATCCATCGAATTCCAAGGCCGGCCGGCGGTTCGCCTCGAATTGCCCGACGGTACTTCCTGCACGATCGCGTTGCACGGCGCCCACGTGTTGTCCTGGATCACGGCAGAGGGGATCGAGCGGCTCTATCTCAGCCCGGAGGCCCGCTTCGACGGTCGATCTGCGATCCGCGGCGGAGTGCCGGTTTGTTGGCCGCAGTTCAATCAGCGTGGCCCGTTGCCCAAGCACGGATTCGCCCGAACCATGGCGTGGCAACTCGCCGACTCGGGAACCGTCGATTCCGGCGATGGTTGCACGGCGGCGCTTGCGCTGCGCGACACGGAGGCCACGCGTGCGATCTGGCCGTACGCCTTCGCCGCGCGCCTCACAGTGAAGCTCGCACCTCGGTCGCTGCACATCGCGCTCGACATCGAGAACACCGGCAACGGCGCGCTGTCCTTCACGGCAGCGCTGCACACGTATCTGCGCGTGGCCGACATTGCCACTGCTGCGCTCCAGGGCCTCGCCGGTGCCAGCCGATGGGACGCGGTGCGAGACGTCCACGAAAACGACATGGCGCCCGAGTTGCGCTTCGGTGCCGAATTCGATTGCGTCTATCAGGCGGCCGCCACGCCCTTGCGGCTCGTTCAGCCCTCGGGTGCGTTGGAAATCGCCCAGAGCGCGAACTGCACGGAGACCGTGGTCTGGA
>JAHJOG010000094.1 GCA_018820395.1 Gammaproteobacteria bacterium
ACTCTACGGTCGACGGGCTGCGTTCTTCGAGGAGTTTCAACGTCGATGGATGATCAACGCGGTGCTCGGTGCCATCTGCATGGCGGCATCGATCGCCGTCGGCCGCATGCAGGGACCGGCGCTCCTGGCCGCGTACCTGTATCTGTGTCTCGGGTGGCTCTGGGGCTTCGCGGTCATCGGCGCTGCGTTGCGATTCATGCCGGCTCCAAGTGCGGCGCTGGGCTACGTCGCGGACAGTGCGTACTGGGTCTACCTCGTGCATCTGCCGGTGACCATCTTCTTCGGCTTCATCCTGTACGGAATGCCGTGGTCGCCCAAACTCAAGATCGTCATCAACATCGCCTGCACGAGTCTCGTGTGCCTGGGCAGCTACGCACTGCTGGTGCGATACA
The DNA here is from genome assembly GCA_018820395.1 of Gammaproteobacteria bacterium. GTDB lineage: Bacteria > Pseudomonadota > Gammaproteobacteria > Burkholderiales > Burkholderiaceae_C > Variovorax. The sequence goes on from JAHJOG010000094.1 coordinate 393, forward strand.
CGTGGATCGGACTGCTTCTGAATGGACGACGGCAGGTCCGCTGAGTGCGCGGCGTGCCTAGCTCCCGCAATGGCCCTCAGCAAGCACCTCAATGCTGCGACCTATCGTCGCTTCACTCAGATCACGCGAGATCCGCCAATGAAAAAGGGCGTCCGGTCGATGAAACCGGACGCCCTTGAACGTTTTGTTGGTCGGTGTGAAAGGATTCGAACCTTCGACCCCTTGCACCCCATGCAAGTGCGCTACCAGGCTGCGCCACACACCGAAGCCCGCAATTATAGCCGCGCGTTCGTCAGTGACCGAACGCAAGCAGTTCGCGGATTTCGTGGAGTTCGCGCCGCAGGTTCGGCAGCTGCATGACGTCGGTGATGATCGCCTTCGCGTGGTTCGCGCCGTTGGTGCCGCTGGTGCTGTCCTTGACGGCGGCGTCGAACTCTTCCTGATCGATTTCCATGGTCTCCATGCCTTCGAGAGGCATCTCGCCGGAGCGGCGCCGGTCGCGTTCGGCCTGCACGAGTTCCTGGAGCTTGTTGCGCGCACCGCTGATGGTGAAGCCCTGGTCGTAGAGCAGATCGCGGATGCGGCGGATCATGAGCACCTCATGGTGCTGGTAGTAGCGCCGGTTGCCGCGCCGCTTCATGGGTCGCAGCTGGGTGAATTCCTGCTCCCAGTAACGCAGCACATGCGGCTTGACGCCGCACAGGTCGCCCACCTCACCGATCGTGAAATAGCGCTTGACGGGAATCGGTGGGAGAGTTTTCTCCATTGAAATCAATAAGGTGCGAACGGGATCTCAGAGGTTACCCCACGGTCGCTCGCACCGACAAGCACTATTCGCTGCCGAGGCTCCACTCGATCTCTTCGGGTGACTCGTTGCCCACAGTTCCCTGAATCTGCTCCTTGAGCTTGGCACTCGCATGGAAGGTCGCGACGCGTCGCTCGCCGATCGGAATCGCTTCGCCCGTGCGCGGATTGCGCCCCGGCCGGGGTGCCTTGACGCGAATCTGAAAGTTGCCGAAGCCCGAAATCTTGACGTCGGTGCCTTCGATGAGGCTGCTCGAAATCAGCTCGAAAAAGGCTTCGACCATGTCCTTGGACTCGCGCTTGTTCAGCCCGATCTGCTCGAACAGCAGGTCGGCGAGATGGGCCTTGGTAAGTGCCGGCGTGTCCAGCGCGTCGAGCGTGAGTTCCATGGTCTTCATACCCGCAGACGTGCGCCGAGCCGCGCACTGAGTTGTTCGAGGATCTTGCCGACTGCGGCCTCGATCTGCTCGTCGGTCAGCGTGGCGCCAGCGCTGTTGAAGGCGAGCCGGAAGGCCATGCTCTTCTCGCCGCGCGCCAGGCCGCCAGCCCCGCCCGGCGCATCGCCCGCGGTCGGCTGCGGGCGGTAGATGTCGAACAGCGAGACATCACGCAAGAGTTCCGGGTCGGCCGCACTTCGGATGACGCGAACGAGCGCATCGTGCGACACGGCTTCAGCGACGACCACGGCGATGTCGCGCTCGACCGCCTGGTGCTTGGGCACCGGCTGGGCGACCGGCACCTCGAGCGTGGCGATGGCGTCCAGATCGAGTTCGAACAGCAGGGGAGCCTGGGCGAGTTCCCATTTCTGGCGCCAGCGCGGATGCAGTTCGCCGACCACGCCGATGTCGCGCCCGTCGAGCGACACGCGCGCCGTCCGGCCGGGATGCAGCGCGGGGTGCTCGATGGGCTCGAACTGCGCGATGCGCGGTGCAATCAGCGCCTCGACATCGCCTTTGATGTCGAAGAAGTCGGAGCGACGCGCCTTGCTGTCCCAGCGCGAAACGTCCGGATCGCCCCAGGCCAGACCGGCCACGCGCATCGGTTGGTGGATGCCCTTGACGGTGGTGTCGGTGGTCTGCACCGAGTCGTCCCTCATGAACACGCGGCCAACTTCGAAGACGCGCACGCGAGGCGCGCGCCGGTCGAGATTGAACTTGAGTACCTGCAGCAGCGAACCGAGCAACGACGAGCGCATCACGCTCATCTGGCTTGCGATCGGATTGAGCAGCTTGACCGGGTTGGCGTTGCCAGCGAGCTCGCGCTCCCAATCTGCCTCGACGAAGCTGAAGTTGATCGTTTCCTGATAGCCCAGCGCGGCAAGCCGGCGGCGCACCGCGAAAGGTCCGCGACGCGATTCGGGCTGTACGCGCGCCGTGATAGGGGCCAGCGGCGCGACGGTCGGAAGATTGTTGTAGCCGATGAGCCGTGCGATTTCTTCGATCAGGTCTTCTTCGATCAGCAGGTCGAAGCGATGCGGTGGCGGCGTGACTGAAATCGTGCCGTCGCCCTCCTTCAGCGCGAAGCCGAGGCGGCGCAAGGCAGCGACGCATTGCGCCTGCGCCAGCGGCATGCCGATCACACGCGACGCGCGCGCGACGCGCAGGGTCACGGGCTTGGACTCGGGCAAGCGAAGGATCTGGTCGTCCACCGGACCGCACTGGCCGCCGCAGATGTCGATGATCAGCTGTGTGATGCGCTCGATGATCTCGACCGTGCGGCTGGGATCGACACCGCGCTCGAAGCGGTGACCCGCATCGGTCGAGAAGTTGAAGCGGCGCGAGCGGCCCTGGATCGACTCCGGCCACCAGAAGGCGGCCTCGACGTAGATGTTGCGCGTGTCGTCGGACACAGCAGTCGCGTTGCCGCCCATGATGCCGGCAAGCGACTCGACTTCGCGCTCGTCGGCGATCACACCCACCTTGTCATCGAGCGAAACGGTGTTGCCGTTCAGGAGCCTGAGGGTCTCGCCGCTCTGACCCCACCGAACCGCCAATCCGCCGTGGATCTTGTCGAGGTCGAAGATGTGCGTGGGCTGCCCGTACTCGAACATCACGAAGTTGGAGATGTCCACGAGCGACGACACGCTGCGTTGGCCGCAACGCGCCAGGCGCTCGACCATCCACCCGGGCGTGGGCGCCTGGGTGTTCACGCCGCGCACGATCCGGCCGGAAAAACGTCCGCACAACTCTGGCGCTTCAACCTTGACGGGCAGCTTGTCTTGCAGGACCGGCGCGACAGTGGAAATTTCAGGCGTGCGCAACGGCGCACCGGTGAGCGCTGCGAGTTCGCGCGCAACGCCATAGACGCTGAGCCCATGCGCCAGGTTCGGCGTGAGCTTGAGGGTGAAGAGCGCGTCGTCGAGCTGGAGGACTTCGCGCACATCCGCTCCGAGCGGCGCGTCCGGCGACAACTCGAGCAGCCCGGCGTGGTCGTCGCTCAGTTGAAGCTCGCGCGCCGAGCAGAGCATGCCCTGGCTCTCGACGCCGCGCAGCTTGCCGACCTTGATAGAAAAAGGCTTGCCGTCTTCGCCGGGCGGCAACTCTGCCCCGACGAGCGCCACCGGCACCTTGATGCCGACACGCGCATTGGGGGCCCCGCAGACGATGTTCAGCGCCTCACCCTGCCCGGTATCGACCAGGCACACCCGGAGGCGATCCGCGTTGGGGTGCTGCGCGGCTTCCTTGATCTCTCCGACCACGACCTTGGAGAACGCGGGCGCGACGGTGCGGCGCTCCTCGACCTCCAGGCCGCCCATGGTCAGCGTTTCGGCCAACTCGGCGCTGCCGATCGGGGGATTGCAAAACTCGCGCAACCAGGACTCTGGAAATTGCATCTCGTCGATCTCGTCGTGGTTAGCGGAATTGGCTCAGAAAGCGCAGATCGCCATCGAAGAAAAGGCGAAGGTCGTTGACCCCGTAGCGCAGCATCGTGAGGCGGTCGGGGCCCATGCCGAAGGCGAAGCCGATGTAGCGCTCCGGGTCGAGGCCCATGTTGCGCACGACGTTCGGATGCACCTGGCCCGAGCCGGCAACCTCGAGCCAGCGGCCGGCCAGCGGACCGGCCTGGAATTGAATGTCGATTTCCGCGCTCGGCTCGGTGAAAGGGAAGAAACTGGGACGAAAACGCAGCACCAGGTCGTCGCTTTCGAAGAAGGTGCGGCAGAAATCCGTGAAGACGACCTTGAGGTCCTTGAAGCTCACGTTTTCGCCGAGCCAGAGCCCTTCGCACTGATGGAACATCGGCGAATGCGTGGCGTCGCTGTCGACGCGGTAGGTACGGCCCGGCGCGATGACGCGAATCTCGGGCGCTTTCAACTGGCCGGTCGGATCGGCGGCGGCGGCTTCGAACTGCGCAGCGTGCTTCTTGACGTGCTGATGTGCGTAGCGGACCTGCATCGGGCTCGTATGAGGCCGCAGGTTGTAGGCAATGCCGTCTTCTCCGTTCACATCGGCGTAGAAAGTGTCCTGCATCGAGCGCGCAGGATGGTTGGGCGGGTTGTTGAGCGAAGTGAAACTGTGCCAGTCGCTTTCGAGTTCGGGTCCGTCGGCCACGTCGAAACCCATGCTGGAGAAGATTGCCTCGATGCGTTCGAGCGTCCGGCTGACCGGATGGAGCCCGCCCTCGGCACGCCGCCTTCCGGGAAGCGTCACGTCGAGCGACTCCGCACGCAACTGCACCGCCAGTTCTTCGTCGGCAAGCGCCTGACGACGTTCACCGAGGGCGTTTTCGATGCCCTGCTTGGCCACATTGATCGCGGCGCCACGAGACTTCTTTTCGTCGACGGCGAGCGCGGCCATGCCCTTCATCAGTTCGGTGATGCGGCCCGCCTTGCCGAGGTACTTCGCCTTGGCATTCTCGAGGTCGGCAGGCGTCGCGGCGGCGTCGAAATCAAGCCGCGCGGCAGCGACCAGTGAGTCCAATTCGTTCATGGATCAGATCTTCAGTGCGAACTGTCAAAGGGTGTGGAGATGACAAAGGGCCGGAGCTCTTTCGAGCGCCGGCCCTTGTGCCGTGGGCACAGCCTGCCTCGCCACGACGAGGCGGACTGCAAGCGCAGATCAAGCGGCCAGCTTGGCCTTGACCTGCTCCACGATGCCGGCAAAAGCGGCCTTGTCATGCACGGCGATGTCGGCAAGCACCTTGCGATCGATTTCGATGCCGGCCTTGCGAATGCCGTTGGCGAACTGGCTGTAGGTCAAGCCGAGTTCGCGCGATGCGGCGTTGATACGGGCAATCCAGAGCTGCCGGAACACGCGCTTCTTGGTGCGGCGATCACGGTAGGCGTACTGGCCCGCCTTCATCACCGCCTGCTTGGCGATGCGGAAGACGTTGCCGCGGCGACCGCGGAATCCCTTGGCGAGGGCGAGAACTTTCTTGTGGCGGGCGCGAGCCGTGACACCACGTTTGACGCGAGGCATGTGTGTATTCCTTGTTCGTCTGAGTTAGATGCCGCGGCTGGGCATCATGGCGGCCATCGAAACCATGTTGGTTTCGTGAACGGCCGTGGCACCCCGGAGGTGGCGCTTGTTCTTGGTGGTCTTCTTGGTCAGGATGTGACGCTTGAAGGCCTGACCGCGCTTGACGGTCCCACCAGGACGAACTCGGAAACGCTTCTTCGCGCTGCTCTTGGTCTTCATCTTGGGCATGTGAATGCTCCTTTAATTTGTGCTCGTGAGGCGCTGCGAATGATTCACAGGCTTGTTGGCCCCGAGACACTTCTTCATCGCGCTCCTGCCCAGGCATTCATGCCGGAGCAAGAGCGAAATCCCTGCTAACTCTATCTCGCGATCTCTCGAATCCTATCGATCAGGCCGCCGTTGGCGCCCCGGTCGACTCGGTGGCCGGCTTTGCCGCACCACCGCCTGCCTTCTTTCGGCCCGGCGCGATCATCATGATCATCTGCCGGCCTTCCAACTTGGGAAACTGCTCTACCACGATCAAGTCACCCAACTCATCCCGAATGCGCTGCAACAGTGCGAGGCCCAGTTCCTGGTGCGTGATCTCGCGGCCGCGAAAGCGCAGCGTGATCTTGCATTTGTCGCCTTCGTCGAGAAAGCGGCGGATGTTGCGCATCTTGATGTTGTAGTCGCCGTCGTCTGTACCGGGTCGGAATTTGATTTCCTTGACCTCGATGACCTTCTGCTTGGACTTCGCCTCGGCCGCCTTCTTCTGCTCGTGATATTTGAACTTGCCGTACTCGATCAGCCGACAGACCGGGGGGTTCGCCGCGGCGACGACCTCGACCAGATCCACGTCCTGCTCACCGGCGAGGCGCAGGGCCTCCGCAAGACTTACCACACCCAGCGGCTCGTTCTCGGGCCCGATGAGGCGTACTTCCGGGGCCATGATTTCCCGGTTCAGGCGATGTTGGCGTTCCTCGCGGTGGCGGCGGTCACGAAATGCAGTAGCGATGGTCAGGATCCTTCAATAAGTTGCTACAAAAAATGTAGCAGACACCGTAGAGTTCACGCCCGCAAGCAACCTGTTCGACAGATTTGACTCTTTGAATCGTTCGGGTTCAAAGCTTGCGTTGAATGTCGTCCGCGATCTTTTGGGAGAACGCTTCGAGCGACATGACACCGAGATCCAAATTTCCTCGGGCGCGCACCGCAACGGAACTTGCTTCCTTTTCCTTGTCGCCGACGACGAGGATATAGGGGAGCTTTTGCAACGAGTGCTTGCGTATTTTATACGTAATCTTCTCGTTATGCAGATCGAGTGAAACTCTAAGCCCTTGATTTTGCAGCGTTTTCGCAACCGTCTTTGCATAGTCCATCTGCCCCTCGCTGATATTCAGCACGGCAACCTGCACGGGGGCGAGCCACGCGGGCATGGCGCCGGCGTGGTGCTCGACCAGCATGCCGATGAACCGCTCGAGGCTGCCCACGATTGCTCTGTGAAGCATCACGGGGTAGGCCCGGCCGCTTGTCTCGGTCACGTATTCGGCATCGAGCCGCTCGGCCATGTTGAAGTCCACCTGCATCGTCCCGCACTGCCATTGACGGCCGATCGCGTCCTTGAGCGTGTATTCGATCTTCGGGCCGTAGAACGCACCGTCGCCAGGCGAGATCACGAACTCGACGCCGGAACGGCGCAGGGCTTCCATGACGGCATGCTCGGCCTTGTCCCAGAGTTCGTCCGAGCCGATCCGGTGCTCCGGACGCGTCGCGACCTTGTACAGGATGTCCGTAAAACCGAAGTCGGCATAGACCTTCTGAAGCTGCGCCGTGTACGCCACACACTCTTCCAGAATCTGGTCTTCGGTACAGAAGATGTGCCCGTCGTCCTGGGTGAAGCCGCGAACGCGCATGATGCCGTGCAGCGCCCCACTCGGCTCGTTGCGGTGGCACTGGCCGAACTCGCCGTAGCGCAGCGGCAAGTCGCGATAGCTGCGCAGGTCGGACTTGAAAATGAGCACATGCCCGGGGCAGTTCATCGGCTTGAGCGCATAGTCGCGCTTCTCCGATTCGGTGGTGAACATGTGCTCGCGGTAGTTCTGCCAGTGGCCGGTCTTCTCCCACAGGCTCCGATCCAGGATTTGCGGCCCCTTAACCTCTTGGTAGCCGGTGTCGCGATAGACCTGGCGCATGTGCTGCTCGACCTGCTGCCAGATGGCCCATCCTTTCGGATGCCAGAACACCACGCCGGGTGCGACTTCGTCGATATGGAAGAGGTCGAGCTCTTTGCCCAACCGACGGTGGTCGCGTTTCTCGGCCTCTTCGATGCGGCGGATGTAGTCGTCCAGCTGCTTCTTGTCGGCCCAGGCCGTACCGTAGATGCGCTGCAGTTGCTCGTTGCGAGCGTCTCCGCGCCAATAGGCGCCAGCCAGTTTCGTAAGCTTGAAGACCTTCAAAAAGCGCGTGTTCGGCACATGCGGGCCGCGGCACATGTCGACGTATTCCTGGTGGTAATACAAGCCCATGGCCTGCTCGTCGGGCATGTCTTCGATCAGGCGCAGCTTGTAGTCCTCGTCGCGCGACTTGAAGACATCGATCACTTCGCTGCGCGGCGTGACCTTCTTGATCACGTCGTAGTCCTGCGCGATCAGTTCGCGCATGCGCGCCTCGATGGCGGCCATGTCTTCAGGCGTGAAAGGCCGCTCGTAGGAAATGTCGTAGTAGAAGCCTTCGTCGATGACCGGCCCGATCACCATCTTGGCGGTCGGGTAGAGCTGCTTCACGGCGTGCCCAACCAAGTGAGCTGTCGAATGGCGAATGATCTCCAGCCCATCGTCGTCTTTGGGCGTGATGATCTGAAGCCGGGCGTCGTGATCGATCAGGTCGCTCGCGTCAACCAAGCGTCCGTCGACTTTGCCGGCAACCGTCATCTTGGCCAGGCCGGGACCGATGGACCGAGCGACGTCGGCCACCGACACCGGGCCGGGAAACTCGCGTCGCGAGTTGTCGGGGAGCGTGATTTGGATCATTGAAAACCTCTGCAAGAAAACAAAAAGCGCGGTCATGACCGCGCTTGGCTGGAGATGAGCTGGGCGAAGCCAGCAAGCGCGCACTACGACGCGGCTTCTTCGGAGGTGCCCTCGAAAAAGAAGCCGCTTGCCTGCGAGGTAGTTCGCGGTGTCATAACCAGAATGCCTTTCTCGCTCTTCTAGATGGAAAGAGGCACGGATTCTAGCCCGAGAGGCTAGCCCGTTGCACCGACGTTCTTCATCCCGAGAACATCGATCTGCTCGATGGTCGGCGGACTGGCGAACAGATCCGGCGCCTTGGCCATCAGCGCCTGTGCGATGGGGCCCGTCAGGTGGGCCTGACGACCCGCGTCGTCTTCGAAGGCATCGAAGATGCCGAACGTGCTGGGCGACAGACGCAATGCGAACCAAATCGGCGTCGTCTTCTCTTCCTGGGCCATGGCAAGGCCTGTTTCGAGGAACTGCTGGACCTCGGCTTCCTTTCCGGGCTTGGCTTCGAGCCGTGCGAACAAAGCGAACTTGATCATCGAAATCTCCGGTCGATGCGGCGCTGCGGAATTGCGCGCCGCTCGGCCCACTTTAGGACAAGCCAACGAAAAAGTCCCCGCGCGACCACCGGCGGGGACTTCTGTGGAAAGCGATGACGCTCAGTGGAACTGCTCTTCCTCAGTCGATCCGGTCAACGCGGTCACGCTGGATTTGCCGCCCTGGATCACGGTGGTCACTTCGTCGAAGTAGCCGGTGCCGACTTCCTGCTGGTGCGACACGAAGGTGTAGCCGGTTTCGCGTGCTGCGAACTCTGGCTCCTGAACCTTCTCGACATAGGCCGACATGCCGCGCTTCACGTAGTCCTGCGCCAGATCGAACATGTTGAACCACATCGAGTGGATGCCCGCTAGGGTAATGAACTGGTATTTGTAGCCCATGGCGCCGAGTTCCTTCTGGAACTTGGCGATGGTCGCGTCGTCGAGGTTCTTCTTCCAGTTGAACGACGGCGAGCAGTTGTACGCGAGCATCTTTCCCGGATGCACCTTGTGGACGGCTTCGGCGAATTTGCGGGCAAATTCGAGATCCGGCGTACCGGTCTCGCACCAGACGAGATCGGCGTAATGGGCATACGCAATGGCGCGCGAGATCGCCTGGTCCATGCCCTTGCGTGTCTTGTAGAAGCCTTCGGCCGTGCGTTCGCCGGTGAGGAAAGGCTTGTCATTTTCGTCGTAGTCGCTCGTGAGCAGGTCAGCGGCTTCGGCATCGGTACGCGCGATGACGAGCGTCGGCGTGCCACAGACGTCAGCCGCCATGCGCGCTGCGATGAGCTTTTGCACGGCTTCGGTGGTCGGCACCAGGACCTTGCCGCCCATGTGGCCGCACTTCTTGACGGACGCGAGCTGATCCTCGAAATGCACGCCGCCCGCACCCGCGCGGATCATCGCCTTCATGAGTTCGAAGCCGTTGAGCACGCCGCCGAAGCCAGCCTCGGCGTCGGCCACGATCGGGGCGAAATAGTCGACATAACCCTTGTCGCCAGGGTTCATGCCCTTCGACCATTGAATCTCGTCGGCACGGCGGAAGGTGTTGTTGATGCGTTCGACCACGGTCGGGACCGAATCCACCGGATACAGAGACTGGTCCGGGTACATCGACGCGTAGCTGTTGTTGTCGGCGGCGACCTGCCAACCCGACAGGTAGATGGCCTTGACGCCGGCCTTGACCTGCTGCATCGCCTGGCCCCCGGTGAGCGCGCCGAGGCAATTGACATAGGGCTCGTTGTTCACGAGACCCCAGAGCTTTTCGGCTCCGCGGCGCGCCAGGGTGTATTCGATCGGGAACGAGCCGCGAAGGCGTACGACATCAGCGGCGGAGTACCCGCGCTTGATGCCCTTCCAGCGGGGATTGGTCGCCCAGTCTTTTTCGAGGGCGGCAATCTGCTGTTCGCGGCTCAGTTGTTCTGTGAGGTTTTGGGGCATCGATGACTCCGAAGGTTGGTTGAAGACTTGGGCTTTCGCCATTGGTCCACTGTAGCTCAGTCGGATATCTTATGTCTTATAGAAGACCAAATTTTTGGTCTTTTAAAATCAACGGGTTACGCGAACTTCTCATGATAAGAAATGGCTTTTCTTGTATTGAGAAAAATTACTGCGGCGCAACAATGCCGTTTCCCGTGATGTGGAACGCCCTCTTCGTTCATGAAATCGGGCCGCGGCGCTCGCGCCAGTCGCCACAAGCGATGACGGGTTTCAGCGCTACACGCTCCGGATGAATCTCGTAGACGAGGCAAATGAGCATGCGCCCTTGGCTTTCCACCGGCACTTCGCGCTTCAGATACTCACCGCTTCCGTCCGGAGCCACCTCTTCGAGCACGTCGAGCGCGGCCTCGACTTCGCCGGTGATGCGATAGATCTCGCCCTCGATCCAAGTTTCGCCGCCCAGCACGGCACCCGGGTAGGCGCCCAGGTCGTACAGCAGGCCGCGCAGGCGACCCTGGCCCACGTAGTCCGGCCTCGGCAGGAAGTGAGCGATGTCGTTTCGTTCGCCCCGACGCAGCGTGCCGTAGACGAACACATGGCGAGGATCGGCGGTCGGATCGGGCATCATCCAGCACTCTGTTTTGTCAGGATGGCAAGTCTATTGAAGACCGCTTCTTCAGCACCCGGCCGCTGGGCCGCCTACGGCTGCCTTGCCTTGAGCATGGCGCTGGTCGGGAGCTACGTGGCGCTGTCTAAGCCGCTGGTGGCGGCGTTCCCCGTGTTCCTGCTGGCGTGGATGCGCTTCGGCATCGCAGGCCTGGCCATGCCGCACTGGTTGCGGCGCCCCGCCGACGAGCCCGCCATGACGCCGCGCACTCGAGGGCTCGTGTTCCTCGAATCCTTCCTCGGCAACTTCCTGTTCTCAATCTGCATGCTGTTCGGCGTGAGCCTGACCAGCGCGGTCTCCGCCGGAGTCATCATGGCCTCGATTCCTGCGGTGGTCGCGCTCGAGAGCTGGATCTTCCTGCGAGAGCGAATCACCTTGCGCGTCGGGCTCGCCATCGCCTGCGCCGCGATCGGCATCGGGCTGCTCGCGTTCGCGCCGACGCACTCGGAAGCCGCAGTGCCAACGCGCGCCGCGCATGCACCTTCGCCATGGCTCGGCAACCTGCTGGTGCTCGGCGCCGTGATTTGCGAAGCCTCTTACGCGGTGATCGGCAAGTCGCTCACCGGCCGCCTGGGTGCCAAGCGAATCTCGTCGCTGATCAACCTCTGGGGGTTTGCCTTGTCGACCCCACTCGGCGTCTGGTTCGCCCTGCGCTTCGACTTCGCTGCCGTGTCGATGGGCATGTGGAGCCTGCTCGTGGTGTACGCGCTGGCCGCCAGCGTGTGGACGGTCTGGCTGTGGATGACGGGCCTGAAGACCGTGCCCGCGTCGCAGGCGGGCGTGTTCACGGTGCTGCTGCCGGTGAGCGCCGCGGTGGTCGGCGTCGTGGTGTTGGGCGAGCGGCTTCATGCGGCCCAGGCCTTCGCTTTTGCACTCGCTCTGACAGGTGTGGTGTTGGCGACCTGGCCTCAGAGGCAGCGCTGAGCGACGCGCCCAAGTCACCGCAAGCGACAAAGGGGCCCTTTTCTCCTCTGAAAAAACAACAACCCCGAATGAAAAACTGTCCATTTCCCTTGGAAACGTGTTTCATCTCCTTTAGCATCCGCATTGCCAGTGGAGACACCGCTTTTCATTGGTGAAGTGTCCAACCAAAAAAGGAAATTCAATCATGGCAACTGCAAAGAAGGCTCCGGCCAAGAAAGCGCCTGCAAAGAAGGCGGCTCCCGCGAAGAAGGCAGCTCCTGCAAAGAAGGCAGCTCCGGCGAAGAAAGCGGCTCCTGCCAAGAAGGCTGCTCCGGCAAAGAAGGCCGCACCCGCCAAGAAGGCTGCTGCAAAGAAGGCTCCGGCCAAGAAGCGCACCCCCAACGCCGCGTTCATGAAGGCGCTGACCCCCAGCCCCGCATTGGCAGCCGTGGTCGGATCGACCCCTCTGCCGCGTACCGCCGTCGTGAGCAAGCTGTGGGACTACATCAAGAAGAACAATCTTCAAGACAAGGCCAACAAGCGCAACATCAACGCCGACGACAAGCTGAAAGCGATTTTCGGCAAGCCCCAGGTCTCGATGTTCGAACTTGCATCGCTGATCGGCAAGCACCTGTCCTGAAGCACCGGGCGCCCTGCGCGCCACAACTGAAAAAGCCGGCATCGCCGGCTTTTTTTTGTCTTCAGTTCGATCGCGCAGCCAATGCGGACCGTGTGATGGTCGCCAGCGTGCCGCGCGTGCTGATGATGTCCGGGTCCAGCGGTATTTCGATGAGAGTGCCTGTGTCCGCCTCCAGAGCACGCAGCAAAGCCGCCTCGAATTGCGAGGTTTCCGTGACCCGTTCGGCGGCATAGCCATAGGCCTTGGCCAGCGCGCAGAAATCCGGATTTCGCAGCGCCGTGCCGCTGACCTGATCCGGGTACTCGCGCTCCTGGTGCATGCGGATCGTGCCGAACATGCCGTTGTTGAGCAGCACCACGATGCTCTTCCCTCCGAACTGGGACGCCGTCGCCAGCTCTTGTCCGTTCATGAGGAAATCGCCATCGCCGGCGATCGTGAACGCGATACGCCCCGTCGTGATGCTTGCAGCGATGCCTGCCGGGACGCCGTACCCCATCGCCCCGCTGGTCGGCGCCAGCTGCGTCTTGTGGCCCTTGGCGAGGCCGTGATAGCGAAAGTAGCGATGCACCCAGCTTGCGAAGTTGCCGGCGCCATTGGTGATCGCGGCATCGGCCGGCAGGTGCTTCTGCAGTTGCGCCACCACCTCGGCCAAGTCGACGGCGCCGCGCGGCGCATCGGCGGGCAGGCCGGCAAGCGGCTGCGGCACCAGGTTGGCCACGTAGTCTTCGTGCGCCGATGCAGTCCAGGCCTCCCATGCCAGCTCGTTGGGCGCGCTCAGCACTTCGAGGCTTCGTGCGGCCGACGCCATGCCGGCGTGGATCGCCAAGTCGGCCTGATAGACGCGATTCAGCTCCTCGGCGCCTGCATGGATGTGCACCAGTGCCTGCCTGGCCTTGGGCGCTTCCAGCAGGGTGTAGCCGCCCGTCGTCATCTCTCCCAGGCGCGGACCGATGGCAAGGATCAGGTCCGCCTGCCGGATGCGCTCCGCCAGCTTGGGGTTCAGTCCGATGCCTACATCGCCGGCGTAGAGCTCGTGATGGTTGTCGAAGGTGTCCTGGAACCGGAAGGCGTTGGCGACGGGCAGTTTCCAGTTCTCTGCGAAGCGCTGCAGTGCCTGGGCAGACTGCGGCGTCCATCCGCTCCCGCCCGCGATCACGACTGGGCGCTGCGCCTTCAGGAGCATCTCGCGCAACGTGCGCAGCGCGCCGGGATCGCTCCATGGCTGAACGGCTTCGACGCGCGCCAGCGGACGCGCAGAGGTCATGCTGCGCAGCATGTCCTCGGGCAGAACCAGCACCACCGGCCCCGGCCGGCCATTCATCGCCGTGGCGAAGGCGCGCGCGACGTATTCCGGAATGCGGTCTGCGTCATCGATGCGCTCCACGCGCTTGGCCAGGCCCTTGGTGCTCGGACCGAAGAAGCTCGAATAGTCGACTTCCTGAAAGGCCTCACGATCGCGAAAGTCGCTGCCGACATCGCCGACGAACAGGACCATCGGCGTCGAGTCCTGGAAAGCCGAGTGCACGCCGATCGACGCGTTGGTCGCGCCCGGGCCCCGGGTGACGAAGCAGATGCCGGGTCTGCCGGTCAACTTGCCATGCGCCTCCGCCATGAAGGCCGCACCGCCCTCCTGCCGGTTCACGACGAACCGGATGTGGTCGGCGTTGGCGTGAAAGCCATCGAGCACCGCGAGAAAGCTTTCACCCGGAACGCCGAAAGCATGGGTGACGCCCTGGGCGACAAGGCACTCGACGATGAGATGGCCCGCCATTCGGGGGGCTTGCGGATGGGAAGTGTCGGGCATGGCAAATCGTGGAAGGCGTGAAGAAAGTAGAGAGGTTAGCGCGACGCTCTCCAGAAACGCACGCATGCGCCGTTCAGGGAAAACCTCCATAGCCTCAATTCACTGTTTGGGGAATTATCCGGCCCAAGATGAACACCCCGACTGCCACCCGCCAGACCGCCGGTTCGCGCGCAGTCCGGGTGCCGGAGCCCAGAACGCGGGACGCCGACCGCACGCAGCAGGCGATCCTCCAGGCAGCCACCGACGAGTTTTCCGCCACCGGTCTCGGCGGCGCACGCATGGAAAACATCGCTGCGCGCGCGGGCGTCAACAAGCGGCTGATCTACTACTACTTCGGAAGCAAGGAAGACCTGTTCCTGGCCGTGCTCGAAGACACCTACGCCAGCATCCGCGAAGCCGAAAAAAAGCTCCGCCTGGAAAACCTCGACCCCGCCACCGGCGTGCGCCGCCTGGTCGAATTCACCTGGGACTACTACCTTGCGAACCCGCACTTCCTGACGCTGCTCAACAGCGAGAACCTGCACAAGGCCAAGCATCTGAACCGCTCGGCACGCATCCAGGAAATGAACTCGCCGCTGGTGCAGCTTCTGAGCGACCTGCTCCAGCGCGGGCAGCAGGCCAACCTGTTTCGGGGCGGCGTCGACCCCGTGCAGCTCTACATCTCGATCGCGAGCCTCTGCTACTTCTACCTGTCGAACAACGCGACGCTCTCGACCATCTTCGGGCGCGACCTCCTCACCCCGACGGCCCTGTCCGAACGTCTTTCGCACATGACCGAAGTCATCATGGGCTACCTGCTGCGCAAGTAGTCCAAAGTTCTGGCTTTATTCACCACAAAGTTAATTGGATCAGGACCGAACCATGGATGCTTTCGACGTCGGCTTCTATCGCAGGCAAGGCCATCTCACCGTCAACAGCGTGTTTCGTCCGGAAGAGATGGACGCCGTGGTGCGCGACATCGAGGCCTGGGGCACGTCCTTTCTCGAGTCGCTGCCTATCGAACAGCGAGCCTGGTACATTGACGGTGGAGTCAGCGCGCGCACGGTGCTGCGCAAGCTCGACAACCCGCATGCGCACCGCGACGCCGTGCGCTCCCTGGCGCGCGACCGACGCCTGCTCGACCTCGTCGAGACGCTGATCGGGCCCGGCGTGTCGGTGTATTTCAGCCAGATCTTCTTCAAGCCTCCCGAAGGCGGCGGCCCGAAGCCCGCGCACCAGGACAACTTCTACTTCGGCCCGGCCGACCCCGAAGGCATGGTCACGGCGTGGATCGCGCTCGACGACGCCACCCTGGAAAACGGCTGCCTGTACTTCGGCGAGGGCACCAACCTAGGCCCGGTGTACGAGCACTTCGCGCCCGAAGGCGAGCCCTACAACCTGCAGATCCCGGAGGCGATCCTGGAACGGCAGCCGATGTCGCCCGCGCCGGTGCGTAAGGGCGGCGTGAGCTTCCATCACGGCAACACCTTCCACAACTCGGCCTCCAACCACAGCCAGAAGTGGCGCCGCGCCTGCGCGCTGCATTTCGTCAGCAACGCCAACGCCTTCGTGAACCCTGCGCTGCCGTACGACCACTCGCTGAAGCTCCAGGTGTCCTGATGCAGCGCTGGATCCTGCACCCCGCCACCCGGCCCTTCTGGCTCATCGTCGTCCTGCTGGTGCTGTGGGACCTGGCGGTGCGCGTCTTTCGCATTCCGCCTTACCTCGTCCCGCCACCGCTCGCGGTGGTCAAGCAACTGGGCGCTGAATGGCCCATGCTGCTCAAGCAGAGCCTGCCGACGCTCTACGCGACGCTCGGCGGCTTCGTCGCTTCGGCGGTGATTGGCGTTCCGGTCGCGATGTGGATCGCCTATTCACGCACCGTCGAGAGCTTCGTCTATCCGCTGCTGGTGTTTTCGCAGTCCGTGCCCAAGGTGGCGATCGCGCCGCTCTTCGTGGTCTG
>JAHJOG010000095.1 GCA_018820395.1 Gammaproteobacteria bacterium
ACGGCGGCCACCGGCGCGGAGATCACCGCCAACGCACTGTTGTTCGCGCGCTCGGCAATGGCCGCCGCGGCCGGCGCCACGCAAGTGCAGGCCATCGATGCGGCGTATTTTTTCGACGTCCGCGATGCGGACGCGACCCGCGTCGACGCATTGGTCGCACGCGAACTCGGCTTCGCCGGCAAGGTGGTGTTTCATCCCGCGCAGGTGGCTGCGGCCAACCAGGTGTTCTCGCCGACGGCAGACGAGATAAGGCGGGCCGAGAGGCTGGTGGCGGGCTACCGGCAGGCACTCGCACAAGGGCACGGCACCGCGCTGGCCGACGGCGAGTTCGTTGCCATCGATCTGGTCCTGCCCGCCGAACGCCTGCTGCGCCGCGCCGAGCAGGTGCGGCAGCGCGACCACCCCTCGACATCACCGCAACACGACGCATCGACATGAACCACCGTCCCACCCGCCTGCAACGCAGTGAGCTGGCCGTGCCGGCCACACGCGACCGCTTCTTCGCCAAAGCCGCCGAGGGCACGGCGGATGCAGTCTTCCTGGACCTCGAGGATGCGGTCGCGCCCGGCCAGAAGGACGAGGCGCGCGCGAAGGCCATCCAGGCGCTGCAAGACGTCGACTGGGGCGCGAAGACCGTGGCGGTGCGCGTGAACGGGCTGGACACCCCCTGGGCACTGCGCGACATCGTCGACGTTGCGCGCCAGGCGCCGCGGCTGGACCTGATCCTGCTGCCCAAGACATCCTGCGCCGCCGACGTGCACTTCGTCGACCAGATCCTCACGCTGGTGGAGCGGGAAGCCGGCCGCGGCAAGCGCTGCGGCATCGAGGTCCTTATCGAGACGGCGCGCGGCGTCGCCAATGTCGAAGAGATCGCCCAGGCTTCCGACCGACTGGAAGCGATGATCTTCGGCGTCGGCGACTTCAGCATCGACATGCGCACGCAGGACCGCGTGTTCGGCAGGCCGAACGCGCACTGCGCCGTGCTGACCGATCCCGATGCTGCAGGCCAGCGCCACCGGCACTGGAACGACCAGTGGCATTTCGCGATGGCGCGCATCGCCACGGCCTGCCGCGCCTGGGGGCTGCGACCGATCGACGGGCCTTACACCGACTTCGGCGACGCCGAGGGCTATCGAGCGTGTGCCGAAAGGGCCAGGGCGTTGGGCTTCGAGGGCAAGTGGGCGATCCACCCGACGCAGATCGCCTTGGCGAACGAGGTGTTCTCGCCGACCGGCGAGGAGCTGGCGTGGGCAGCGCGGACCGGAGAGCTGCTGACGCAGGCGGCACGCGAAGGGCAGGGCGCCATCGGTTCTGGCGGCGTGCTGATCGACATGGCGCACGACAAGCTGGCCAGCTACATCGTGCAGCGGCGCGACCTCATCGCCCGGAACGCGCCACGCACGCCGCAAGACATCGAGGAGTCGTCATGAGCATTCGCCCTTCTTCTCCCGCACCGTCCGGTGTCTTGCGACGGCGCTTGCAAAGTGGCGAATTCATCGTCGCGCCGGGCGTCTTCGAGATGTTCGGTGCGCTGATCGCGGACCGCATGGACTTCGCCGCCCTGTACATGACGGGCTACGGCGTTTCCGCATCGCACCTGGGGCTGCCGGACGCGGGGCTCGCGGGCTACACGGACATGCAACAGCGTGCCCGCACCATCGCGCACGGCATCGCCAAGCCGCTGATCGCGGACGCCGACACGGGCTTCGGCGGCTTGATCAACATCCGGCACACCGTTCGCGGCTACGAAGAGGCCGGCGTCCAGGCGATCCAGCTCGAGGACCAGGAAGCGCCGAAGAAATGCGGCCACACGCCGAACCGTCGCGTCGTGCCGCTTCGGGAAGCGGTCCGTCGCATCGAAGTGGCGGTCGACGCTCGCCGGAGCGACGACTTCCTGATCATCGCCCGCACCGACGCACGCACCAGCCTCGGCCTGGACGAAGCGATCGCGCGCGGCGAAGCGTTTGCGAAGGCCGGCGCGGACATCGTCTTCATCGAATCGCCCGAGAGCGAAGACGAGTTCAAGAGGGTGGGCGAAGAGCTCGAGGGAAAAGGCGCCTGGCTGCTGGCCAACATGGTGCCGACCGGCCGGTCACCGGAGTTGTCAGCGCGCCGCCTCGAAGAGCTCGGCTTTGCACTGGCCATCTGGCCGGCGGTGCTGATGCAGTCCGCCTGCGGCGCGATGGCTGCCGCGCTCGGCACACTGGCGGCGGACGGTTCCAGCGCAGGCACGAAGGTGCCGCGCTTCGACATGCAGCAATTGCATGCGCTGGTCGGCTTCGAGGACGTTTGGGAGTTCGAGGGGCGCTGGGCCGAATAAGACGACCCGAGGCGCTCAGGTCACGGCGACGCGCTTGGGCTTGTTGACCATCCGCCGGGCGATCACCGCTCCGAGCGCCATCACAAGGTCGACCGCCAGGTTCGGCTGCCGGTTGGACATTTCCGCGAAGCGGATCGCCGTCAGGCGCCAGACGCGCGCGGCGCCCGTGGCCACGACGTTGGCGGAGCGCGGAAGCCGCGAGAAGAACGCGCCTTCGCCGACCACCGAACCGGGATTGAGAATCGCGAGCCGCATTTCGCCTTTTTCACCGATCACGTGCACGCTGAGCGCCCCGCTCTCGACGAAGAACACCGTGCGATCGTTGGCGCCCTGATCGATCAGCACCTGTCCGGCGGCCAGCTCGAAGCGCTGCA
>JAHJOG010000001.1 GCA_018820395.1 Gammaproteobacteria bacterium
GCGCCGCTCGGCCCCGCGCCGCTCGGCCGCGCCGAACAGCGACGAGAAAAATTCGCTGAACTCGGCCTGGTCTGCCGGCCCTTGCGATGGCCCGCGGTGGAATTCGTAGCCTTCGTCCCAGTTGGGCGGCGGCTGGAAGCCCTCGCGCGAGCCGCCGCGCGCCACCTGGTCGGCCAGCGCGTCGTAGGCGGCGCGCTTTTCCTTGTCGCGCAGCACGTCGTTGGCTTCGTTGATGTCGCGCATGCGCGTCTCGGCGTCGGGTTCCTTGCTGACGTCCGGGTGGTACTTGCGGGCCAGCTTGCGGTAGGCCTTGCGGATGTCGTCCTCGGAGGCTCCGCGTTCGAGGCCCAGCGCCTGGTAGTAGTCCTTGAATTCCATGTCGAGTGTTCCGTCCTTGGGGCCGATCAGGCCAGGTCTGCCCCGGCTTCCTGCTGCGGCAGGAGCGGCGTCACGGCCCATGTGGTGGCGGTTCGGGCAAATCGCAATGGCTGGGCGTTGCCGAGCACGCTCAGATCGACGTCGACGCCGAGCAGCGCGGCAGTCACCAGGAGCGATCCACCGTGCGCGACGACGAGCACCGGCGCCGGGTCGGCCAGCGCGTCCGACAACGCCGTGCGCGTGCGTTCGACGAAGGCGCCCAGCGTTTCTCCGCCTTCCGGAACACAAGCCCAGTCGAGCGCCGCCGACGACGTGCCGATGAGCGCGCCGAAATCACGTTCGCGCAGGCCGCGCAGGACGCGCGGCTGCAGGCCGTGCGGCTCGGCCACGGTGCGCGCGGTGTGGTGGGCACGCAGGATGTCGCTGCACACCATGCTGCGAATCGGCTCGTCCGCCAGCAAGCGCGCCGCGCGCGCCGCCTGCTCGAGCCCGAGCGCACTCAGCGGCACGTCGACCGACTGGAAGATGCGCCGCGCGTTGCCTTCGGTCTGCCCGTGGCGCAGGAAATAAAAAGCGTCGCAGGCGGGCGAGAACGGCATGGCCGCCGCCAATGCGACGAGTTCGGCGTATCCGGCGTGCATGGCGCCCACCTTACAGCAACCATTCGATCGGCAGCAACGACATCACCCGGACCCAGAAGCGCTTCATGATCGTGGCGTCGGGTTCCATGGCGTAGTGGACCTCGCCCTCGGGCGTGCGGTCGACCCATTCGAGCGTGCCGTCGGGCTTGAGCCGTACCTCGTAGGCCACTTCGGGAATGCGCGTGTCGAATTCGTCCGAAAGGCGGCCGGCAAGCGGTGCGCTGTCGATCACCAAGCCCATCTCGGTGTTGAGTTCGACCGAGCGCGGATCGAGATTGAGCGAGCCCACGAAGACGCGGCGCCGGTCGACCTCGAAAGCCTTGGCGTGCAGGCTCGCGGTCGAGCTCCCACCCACCCCGCTGCCGCCCACACCACCGCTGCCGCCGCCACTGCCGCCGGCCACGCCGCTGCCACCGCTCGCGCTGCCTCGGCGTCCGGCCCGCCGGCGATTGGTGTCGATCTCCGCGGGCGCGCTCGCTTTCAGTTCGTAGATGAGCGCGCCGGCCTTCAGCAGGCGGGTTCGGTATCGCGCGTAGCCGGCGTGGACCGCAGCCACGTCGGTGGCCGCCATCGAGTTGGTGAGGATGCGCAGCTTGACGCCGCGCCGCATGATCTCGTCCAGCGACCGCGCGCCGTCGTCGCCGGGCACGAAGTAGGGCGAGATCAGGTCGAGTTGCTGGTGCGGGTGGCCCAGCGCGTCTTCGAGGTCGTCGAACATCCGCAGGTCGTGGCGATCGGGCGAGCTGCGGATCTTGGCCGGCGCGTCGCTGAGCAGCTTGGCCGGCGCCCAGTCGAAGGCCACCCGGTCTTCCTCGACGTCGGTCATCAGCGGAGTCTTGGCCACGGCGTCGAGATAGCGCTGCGTGCCGGGCCGCTGTCGCACGGCCTTCCAGTTCTCTTGCATGACTTGCACACCGGACGCATCGGCCGGCGCGAGCAGGGCGGCCACCGGGTAGGCGGCCTCGTCGTTCCAGTAGCGGTCGAATTCGCTGGAAACGTCTTTCACCACCGGGCCGATGGCGAGCACATCGAGGTCCTGGAAGCCGACCTCGGTTTCACCGCCGAAATACTCGTCGCCCACGTTGCGTCCACCGACGATCGTGACTTGGTTGTCCGCAGTGAACGACTTGTTGTGCATGCGCCGATTGACGCGCGAGAAGTCGAACGCGAAATCCGCGAGCCGCATCTGCCGGTTGGCGAAGGGGTTGAAGAGCCTCACTTCGATCAGCGGATGGGCATCGAGCGCAGCGAGCGTCGCGTCGAGCCCGGGCGTGTTGTTGTCGTCCAGCAGCAGTCGCACGCGCACGCCGCGCTCGGCCGCCTGCCAGAGGGCTTCCCACAGCAGTTGCCCCGTGGTGTCGCCATGCCAGATGTAGTACTGCACGTCGAGGCTGCGCTCGGCGGCCTTGGCCGCCAGCATGCGTGCCGCGAAGGCGTCTTGCGACGCGATCAGCGGCAGAAAGCCCGAGGTGCCCGGATGCGCCACGACGCGGGCGCGCAATGCCTTGCCCAGCACGGTGTCTTCGGTGTGGGCGAGCGCGCTCGTCTCGGCGCGCGGGGCCGGGCGCGGCAGGCTCATGCAGCCGGAGATCGACAGCGCCACGCACAGTGCCGCCAGGGCACGACGCCAACCCGTGTCCAGCCAGTTCATGTTTGCGTGCCGCCTAGAACTTGGGAATGTGCAGCGTCTTGCTGATCATCAGCGTGCCGGACAGCCCGAAGAGCAGCGTGAGCGGATGCAGCATCCACGGGCCGAGCGTCCATGCGCCGCCCCAGATTGCGGTGCCGACATGGCCTTGCCATGCGGCGTACGCCAGCACGCCGACCAGCGCGACGCTGGTCGGGATGGGCGTGCCTTCGAAGTACTTGACCTTGTCCGCGCCTTCGGAGAGTGACTCTGCCGTCACGTTGTAGCGGGCCAGCCGGCTCACGCCGCAGCACACGAAGTAAATCAGGATGAGGCAGTCCCACCCGCCGTCGAGGCCCGCCGCGAAAGCCAGCGAAGCCGGCGCCACGCCGAAGGAGATCACGTCGGCCAGCGAGTCGAGCTCGCGCCCGAGCGCCGAGTGCGTCTGGCGCCAGCGCGCGATGCGCCCGTCGAACACGTCGAAGACGAAGGCCGCGGGCGCCAGCGCGGCGGCCCAGAGAAACTGGGTGATCGACTGGCTGGCGACATAGGCCATGGCCAGGAACACGGCGCCCACGCCGCATGCGGCATTGCCGAGCGTGAAGGCATCGGCCAGGTGAAAGCCGCGGATCATCGAGAAATGCCGGGAAGACCTCGTGGGGGCCTGGCGGGGATCGGACATGGATTCTTTTTCCTGTGTTTCCATTGGAACGGGTCGGTGCGGGTGAGCACGGGTGCCCGCGCACGATAGCGCACTTGGCGCTCTCTCGCGGCTCAGCGCCGGATGCCTCCCGCACTCAGGTGCAGCACGCGGTCGGCGCGCGCCGCGGCGGCGTCGGAATGCGTGACCAGCACCAGCGATGCGCCATGCTCGCGGGTCTGGGCGAGCAGCACGTCCATCACCTTGGCGGCGGTCGTGGGGTCGAGATTGCCGGTGGGCTCGTCGGCCAGCAGCAGCCCGGGTCGATGGACCAGTGCACGCGCGATCGCCACGCGCTGCAACTGGCCGCCGCTCAGCTGTTCGGGCAGGCGCGGGCCCAGGCCGGCGAGGCCGACCGCGTCGAGCATCCGGGCCACACGCTCGGGATCCTGCTGCTTCAAGAGCATCAGCGGCAGGCCGACGTTCTGCGCCACGTCCAAGTGGGGCAGCACGTGAAAGGCCTGGAACACGAAGCCCACGTGCTGTCTCCGCCAGAGCGCGCGCGCCTCCGCGTCCAGGCCGCCGATGTCGATGCCGTCATGGACGATGGTGCCGGCGTCCCATTGATCGAGCCCGGCCATGCAGTTGAGCAGCGTCGACTTGCCGACGCCGGATTCGCCGACGATCGCGACGAACTCGCCGGTTTCGACCTGCAGCGACACGTCCTGGAAAACGGCTTCATCGCCGTAGTGCTTGGCCAGACCGGAAACGGTGAGGGTCATGGAATTTCGCCGATGAGTTGCACGACGCGCTCGGCCGCGTCGGGCAGAGTGCAGTCCACCGCGCGGCGCTGCGGCATGCTGCGCAGCCAGGTCATCTGGCGCTTGGCGAGCTGCCGCGTGGCGGCGGTGGCGCGCTCGCGCATGTCGCCCACGGGCCGGCCGGCGTCGAGCGCTTCCCAGATCTGCCGATAGCCCACGCAGCGCATCGACGGCAGGTCGGGCCGCAGGTCGCCGCGAGCGCGCAAAGCCTGAACTTCGTCGACCAGACCTGCGGCCAGCATGGCGTCGAAGCGTGCCGCGACGCGCTGGTGCAGCCAGGCGCGGTCGTCGGTTTCGAGCGAGACGAGCGCCAACGGGGGCAGGCCTCTCGTGTTCTTGACTTGGCCTTCGTCGCTGTTGTTGCCGTTGTCGTCATCGCCGTGTTGATCGTCCCGGCTCTCCCGGGCTCGGGCCGCATGAAAACTCGACAGCGGCCGCCCGGTCGCCAACCACACTTCGAGCGCGCGCTGGATGCGCTGGCTGTCGTTGGGCGCAAGGCGAGCCGCGGTGGCCGGGTCGACGCCGGCGAGCCGAGCGTGCAGGGCGGGCCAGCCGAGCAGCGCGGCTTCGGCTTCGATCTGGGCACGCAGCTCGGGTCGGCTCGACGGCATGGCGTCGATGCCGTCGGCCAGCGCCTTGAAATAGAGCATGGTGCCGCCGACCAGCAGCGGCAGCCGGCCCCGGCCGCGGATCTCGGCGATGAGCCGCGTGGCGTCCTGCACGAACGCGGCCGCGCTGTAGCTGTCGCGCGGATCGCGGATGTCGATCAGGTGGTGCGGCACCTCGGCCCGTTCGGCGGCCGTCGGCTTGGCGGTGCCGATGTCCATGCCGCGATAGACCAGGGCCGAGTCGACACTCACGATCTCGGTCGGCCGCTCCCGCGCCACGGCCAACGCCGCAGCCGTCTTGCCCGACGCCGTCGGGCCGGCCAGCGCGACGTAGCCTGCGTCAGGCTTCATTCGGTTCGCCAAAACGCTGCACCAGCGTCCACGCGACGACGGCGATGCAGCTGGTCCAGAACCAGATGCCGAATGCCAGCGGGCGGGTGCTGCCGTCCATGTGGGCGCCCAGCCACCCCCCGATGCCGAAGGCCGCGAGCATCATGACGAAGCCGTTGACCGACGAGGCGGAGCCGGCGGTGCGCGGAAAGGGCGCCACTGCGCCGCTCTGGCCGCAGGGCTGGTGCACGCCGTGGGCGAAGATGACCAGGGCCAGCGGCACCAGGATGGCGGGGACGCTCTGCACGCCGACCAGCGCGAGCACGCCCATCAACGTGCCGCCCGTGAGCGTCAGGAAGCCTGCACGGGCCACCGCGCCGCGCACCCCGTAGCGTGCGAGCCACCGTCGGCAGACGAAGGTGCCGCCGATGTAGCACAGCGAGTTCCAGAGCATCACCAGGCCGTACTGCGTCTTGCTGAGCCCGAGCACCTGGATGAAGACGAAAGACGACGACGCGAGAAAAGTGAACAGCACGCCGTACGAAGCCGTCGTCAGCGCCGTGAAGGCCAGAAAGGTCGGGTGGTGCAGCACCGCGCTCCAGTTGGCGACCAGGTCGCGTGCGCGCAGGGCGTCGGGGTCGCGCTGCGACAGCGATTCGTCGAAGCGCAGCGCCACCAGCGCCAGGGTGAGCGCGCCGAAGACGGCTGTGGCGGCGAGCGCCGCGCGCCAGCCGAAAGCGTCCGACACCAGCCCGCCCACCGGCGCGCACAGGCAGGCGATCACGCCGAGTCCGGTGAGGCTGCGCGACATCATGCGCGCGCCCTCGGCGGGCGCGTAAAGATCTCGCACCACGGCCCGGGCGATCACCACGGCCGCGCCCATGGCTGCGCCCTGCAGGGTTCGCCAGACGATCAGCATCTCGATCGACGGCGACAGGGCGCAGCCGATGGCGGCCATCACATAGGCGCTGAGCCCGCACAGCAGCACCGGCCGGCGTCCGAAGCGGTCCGACACGGGGCCGAGCACCAATTGGGAGAGGCCGAAGGCCAGCAGCAGCGCGCTCAGCGTGAGCTGGGCCTGGCCCATGCCGGCACCGAAGCCGGCGCTCAGCGCGGGCAGGGCGGGCAGATAGAGATCGGTCGTCACCGGCTGGACGCCGATGAGCATGGCCAGGATGAGCACCACCAGAGAAGGCGACATCCGCGCTACGACCGGCTTGGCGGTCACTGCAGCGGATGCCTTGCCAGCGGCTGCAGCAGAGGTGGCGGAAGTGGGCATCCACCCAAGGGTAACAAATTGTGGACCGGTGACCGGCTCGGGCGGTCCGGACGGTCGGTCGGGCGCGGTCAGCTGCTCAACGCCGGAGTCGGCGGCTCGGCCTGCGCTTGCGGCAGCGGAGGCGGCGGCTGCTTCAGATGAGGCGTCGGACGGGCCGGCCCGTCGTCGGCCAGGGCCGGCGGCTTCATCTGGAACAACTGCGAAAGCGCCGTGCGGTACTGCGCCGCGCCGACCGAATTGGTGCTGTGGTGCGAGCCCCCTTCGACCAGCACGAACTGCTTGGGCACCACAGCCGCTTCATAGAGCTTGCGGCCGAGCGTCGGATTGATCAGGCTGTCGGCCGTGCCGTGCACGACCATCAAGGGTGCACCGATGCTCTTTACGCGAGCGAGCGCGTCGAAGCGCTGGGTGATGAATGGGCTGAACGGCAGCCAGCCCCACTTGAAGCTGCTGACCACGTCGGCGATCGATGTGAAGGTGCTCTCGACGATGGTGCCGCTTTCGTCCTGCACGCGCGAGGCCAGGTCGATGCCGATGGCGCCGCCGAGCGAGTGCCCGTAGATGTAGCGATGCTGGCCCGGATGGTGCTTGGCCAGCCATTTCCAGGCGGCGAGCGCGTCCTCGCGCGCGGTGTCTTCGGACGGCAGCACCTTGGTGCTCTTGCCGAAACCGCGGTAGTCGATGGCCAGCACCGAAAAGCCGAGCTCGTGCATGCGCAAGATGCGCGGCGCCGAGCCCGCGACGTTGTACTTGGCGCCGTGCAAGAAGAGAAGAACGGGGGTGTTGGCGGACTCCGGGGCGCTGCCGAGCCAGAGCCCGTGCAGCCGAGACGGCTCGCCGGTCACGCGCGACGGGAAATCGATCCAGACATGCTCCATGCCAGCGCTCAGCGAGGCCGAATCGCCCCAGCTGTTGTCGCTGGGCTGGAAGATCCAGGTCCGCTGCTGTTCGTCGAGGGTCGCACAGCCGCCTGCCAGGAGGGCGGCCATGACCAAGGCAATGACAAGGCGAGTCCAGGATTTCATCGACGTGGCGTGAGACGGCCGGGGGGCCGCAAAGTTCCATTCAAGAAAGAGTGTCCTGTATGCAACGCGCGTGCCTGCCCGCCGGTTGCCCGGGGATTACCCTGAAACGCGACTTATTGGACGCGCAGCGCGCTCTGAATGCCCCGAGGACGGTCAGCGACCGCGCATGAACAGGGTGTCGAGTTCGCGGATGCTCAGCTGGCGCCAAGTGGGCCGGCCATGATTGCACTGATCGGAACGCTCGGTGGCCTCCATCTGGCGCAGCAGGGCGTTCATTTCGTCGAGCGTGAGCCGCCGATTGGCGCGCACCGCGCCGTGGCAGGCCATGGTCGACAGCAGCTCGTGCTGGGCCCGCTGCACCACGGTGCCGGTGTCGTGCTGGCTCAGTTCGGCGAGCACGCTGCGCGCCAGTTCGACCGGGTCGCCGTCGGCCAGCGTCGCCGGAACCGCGCGCACCGCCAGGGTGCGCGGCGAGAACGGTGTGATTTCGAGCCCCAGGGCCGGCAGCACCGCAGCGCTGGCTTCGGCGGTCGCGACTTCTTCAGGTGTGGCGGCGAACGTGACCGGGATCAGCAGTGGCTGGCTCGCGATGGCGGCGCCGTCGAGCTGCGCCTTGAGCCGCTCGTAGACGATTCGCTCGTGCGCGGCATGCATGTCGACAATGACCAGTCCCTGCGCGTTTTCCGCCAGGATGTAGACGCCCTGCAATTGGGCGAGCGCGCGGCCCAAGGGCCATGCGGCGCCCGACTCGCCGTGCGCCGAGAGGTCGGGCTCGCCCGGTACGACGGGCGCCGGCGCGTAGGTCGTGGGCGCCGCAGGGGCGTCATCGGCGGCCGGGGAGCCGGTGAGCAGGGAGGTATCGGATGCCGCACGCGTCGAGGGTGTGGCGAATGCCGCCCCGAGGCGCCCCTCGACCGGCCACATCGCCGCCGCATCGCCCAGGCCTTTCTCGGCCGCGAAATGCATCGCGGGTTGCGACCACGCCCGAGGCGTCATCGGCGCGGCTGGCGCGCGCGGCTTGAAGAAGCGTTCGGCGCCGGTCGACGCCGCCTCGCCCGCGCGCGGAGCGGCCAGCGCATCTTCGATCGCGTGGCGCACCGCCTGGTGAACTTCGCGTCCGTCGCGAAAGCGCACCTCGATCTTGGTCGGATGCACGTTCACGTCCACCCGCGCCGGGTCGAGCTCGAGATAGAGCGCGTACACGGGCTGACGTTGCCCGTGGAGCACGTCTTCGTAGGCGCTGCGCACCGCGTGCGCCAGCACCTTGTCGCGCACGAAGCGCCCGTTGACATAGAAGAACTGCTGGTCGCCGCGCGAGCGCGCTGCATCCGGAATGCCTGCGCGGCCCTTCACGCGCACCGGCCCGCCCGAATGGTCGACCGCGACGCTGCGCGAGACGAAGTCGGCATCGAGCGCGTCGGCGAGCCGCTGGTCACGCGACGCGTCGCCCCGCCATTGCTC
Organism: Gammaproteobacteria bacterium; assembly: GCA_018820395.1. Taxonomy (GTDB): domain Bacteria; phylum Pseudomonadota; class Gammaproteobacteria; order Burkholderiales; family Burkholderiaceae_C; genus Variovorax. The sequence continues at coordinate 8,811 of JAHJOG010000001.1, forward strand.
GACCAGGCGCCCGTCGTGCCAGATCGCGAAGCCCACGTCCGGACGGGCCAACGCATGGCGCCGCACGGCCTCGACGCAGTGCGCGAGTTCGGTCGCATCGGTCTTCAAGAACTTGCGGCGGGCCGGCGTGGCGAAGAAAAGCTCGCGCACCTCGACGGTGGTGCCGACTGCACGCGCCACCGGCCGCAGTTCGCCGGTGCGGCCGTCGAGCGCGAAGGCGTGTTCGGCATCGGCCGAGCGTGACTGCAGGCTCAGCTCGGCAATGGCGTTGATGGCGGCCAGCGCCTCGCCGCGAAAACCCATGGTGGCCACGGTTTCGAGGTCACCGAGGCTCGCGATCTTGCTGGTGGCATGGCGGCGCAGCGCCAGCGAGAGTTCGTCGCGCGGCAGGCCGTGCCCGTCGTCCTCCACCGCGATCAGCCGCACGCCGCCGGCCGAAAGCCGCACCGTGACCTGGCGCGCGCCGGCGTCCAAGGCGTTGTCGAGCAGTTCCCGAACCACCGAGGCCGGCCTCTCGACGACCTCGCCCGCGGCGATCTGGCTGATCAGCTCGTCGGGCAACTCGCGGATGCCCTTGCGGGCGGTCGTGCCAAAGGAAGAGGGAAGGGCGCTCACGCGGCCATTCTAGAAGGGGCCTGCCGCGGCATCGGGATAATGCGGGCCATGGACATCATCAGCTTTCTGCTCGACTTCATCCTTCATGTCGACAAGCATCTCGAGGCCTTCGTCCTCGCCTATGGCGCCTGGGTCTACGCGCTGCTCTTTCTCATCGTTTTCGTGGAAACGGGCCTGGTGGTGATGCCCTTCCTGCCCGGAGATTCGCTGCTTTTCATCGTCGGGGCGCTGTGCGGCGCAGGGCTGATGAGCTATTCGCTCGCGGTTCCTCTGCTTCTCGTGGCGGCCATCCTCGGCGACCAGTGCAACTTCAGCATCGGACGCTACTTCGGGCCCAAGGTGTTCCAGTGGGAGAACTCGCGCTTCTTCAACCGCAAGGCCTTCAACCAGGCGCATGCCTTCTACGAACGCTACGGCGGCGTGACCATCATCCTGGCCCGCTTCATGCCGTTCATTCGCACCTTCGCGCCCTTCGTGGCGGGCGTCGCCGACATGACGCGCGGCAAGTTCACGCTCTACAACGTGGTCGGCGCGGTGCTGTGGGTGGTCGGCATCACGGCAGCGGGCTATTTCTTCGGCAACCTGCCCTTCGTGCGGGAGCATCTGGACAAGATCATCTGGGGACTGATCTTCGTGCCGGGGCTCATTGCGATCTTCGGGGCCTGGCGGGCTGCGCGGGCCGAACGGGCGCGGGTGTCGGCTTCGGGGTGATGCCTGGGTGGTTCCATGCAGTCGGGGAGTGCTGAAGCGGGACCATTCCAGTGCTTGTGCGCGACAGCTTTCCTGATCAATTGTCGCGGTTCGGCTGTGGCGCCTGTCTGCGCCGAATGCCATCCCCGAACGGTCTGACTGTCATGCTTTACGCTACAGCCGACTACGGCGTGCTACGTGCTGATTACTTTTGATATTTCCGTCGCATGACCTATCTCGCGTGACCCTTCCGCCTCAATCAGGCGGTCGAAATCACCAAACACAACACGGCGGCGCATAGCTATGATTCGCCCGTTTGAACAGCCCACAAGGGGCAAGGGAGCGGGTCATGGACAGGTCTTCGACCGAGGGTAAGCGGGCGCGCGCCATTGGCCGCAACGTCTGCATTTCGATTGCACATCGGGCACTCTCGCAAACGCTCTGCGTACTCGCGCTTTTGTGTGCGGCGGTGAGCGCGTCGGCTGCCCTTCCCGTTCCCACGACATTGGGCTTCTCGCCGAATCCTGGGGGCGCAGCCTACGGCTTTGTCGAACGGGCGACCGCGATGGCCTATTGCGATGAGATCGTTGCCCCAGATTTCGTGCAGGCCGCCTACAGATCGGGCTGGCGTGACGCATGGCTGATTTCGACCTCTGTTTTGCCGGATGCCGGTGCAGCAACGAACCAGATTTGCGAGGCGCTGATCGGGCAATGTCTCGCAAACGATGCGTGCACGTCGTCAACGATCCGAGTGAGGCTGTTCGAGGTTCGTGAAATTTCGCATGCCGCAGAGAGGACTGCGGCGACGGCGAAATGCGAATGCCATGCCGCAATCGCTGAAGGTGCTGCTCGCGCTGATTGCCCACCTGCACTTCATGAGTCGCTGAAAATTGGAACGCGGAGCTTCTCGGCTTCACGCTCGCGTCGCCAACTCCAGGCTCGCAGTGCGGAACATACCGACCCGAGGTCGACAACACCGATCTCGGCGCCTACCGCGGCAACCACGGTCCGGTCTTTTTGTTAGGCGAAGTCGACTCGGACTCGCTGTGACCAAGAGCCACTGGACTTCGAGTGATCAATAAAAAAGCGCGCCATTGGGCGCGCTTTTTCGTGCAGAAGAACAGCGCCTAGTAGCGCGGCCCGTTGTTCGGGTAGTAGCGGTTGCTGTTGTAGTACTGCTGCTGCTGGCGCTCATAGTTGCGCTGATCGGCGTTCTTGCCGACTTCGTTGCCGATCAGGCCGCCGATGGCCGCACCGCCGACGGTCGCTGCGGTGTTGCCGCCGATGGCATTGCCGATGAGCGCGCCGCCGATCGCGCCGCCGCCTGCGCCCAATTGTTGGTTCGGCCCTGCCGCGCAGCCTGCGAGGGTCATGACGGCAGCCGCCGATGCAGCGGAAATCCAAATACGTGTTTTCATGATGTCCCACCTTTTCCTGGTTGAAGTGGCCGCAGTATTCGGCGCAATCAACGGGGAAGGTGTAGGAGCCCACCCCGGAGCGATGAACGCCACGGGGAGCGCCGGCTGCGCGCAAAGAAGCAGCGCGGGCACTGACTCGCACCGAAGTTGCCGCCCGTTACCGCCGCTTTGCTTTACTTGACCTGCTGCTTGCCAAGCTTGCGCGCCAGCGTGCGGCGGTGCATGCCGAGTCGCCGCGCTGTCTCAGAGATATTGAATCCGGTCTCGGCCAGCGTCTCGTGGATGCGCTCCCATTCGAGCGTCTTGATGGAGGTGGAGCGGTTGGTCAGGCTCACGTCGGCGTCGCCGGCCGCGCGGCCGAATGCCGCTTCGATGTCGTCGGTGTTCGACGGCTTGGCGAGGTAGTGGCAGGCGCCGAGCTTGATGGCTTCGACAGCCGTCGCGATGCTGGCGAAGCCGGTCAGCACGACGATCTGCATGTCGGGGTCGTGCGCATGCAGCGCCTGGACGCAGGCGAGGCCCGATGCTTCGCCGTTGAGCTTGAGATCGACCACCGCGTGCGTGGGCGAATTCGCTTCGAGCAGGTGGTGCATCTCGTCGAGGTTGGCGGCGAGTCGCACTGCATAGCCGCGTCGCTCGAAAGACCGTCCGAGGGTGCGCGCGAACGCGGCGTCGTCTTCGACGATGAGGAGCAGGCGTTCAGCTTCCAACGGGGTCTCCTTCGAGCGTGATGGCCGCGAGCGGCAGGCTCACCCGCACTTCCGCGCCGCCGCCTTCGAGGTTGCGCGCCGACACGGTGCCCCCCAGCGTGCGTGCGACGTTCACCACCAGGAACAGGCCCAGACCGCCGCCGGGCCGGCCCTTGGTCGAGCGATAGGGCTTGCCGAACTGCGTCAGCATCTCGGGCGCGAAGCCCGGGCCGGCATCGGCGACGCAGAGCACCAGTTCGTCGCCCACGCGCTCCGCGACGAGGCGCAGCCAGTCTGGCGACGCTTCGAGGGCGTTGTCGAGCACGTTGCCGATCATCTGCTTGAGCGTGGAGTCGGACACCATGGGCAGATCGTGGCCGAAGCGGTTGTCGTATTCGAAGGCGACGAGGGTGCGTGTGGCGCGCCATTCGCCGACCAGGTCGTCGAGAAAGGTGCGCACGGTGGTGCGCGCCGACGATTCGCCGCGCGCCTCGCCGGCCGACAGCAGGATGCCGCTCACGATGGCCTTGCAGCGGCGCAGCTGCGCCTGCATCTCGTCGGCTTCCTGCAGCAGCTCGGGGTCGCGCTGGAAGGTCGGCATGCGGCGCCAGTCGCCGAGGATCACCGACAGCGTGGCGAGCGGCGTGCCCAGCTCGTGCGCCGCGCCCGAGGCGAGCAGGCCCATGCGAACGATGTGCTCTTCTTCGGCGGCGCGTTGGCGCAGATCGGCCAGGTGCGCGTCGCGTGCGCGCAGGTTGCGGCTGATGCGCGTCACGAAGGTCACCAGCAGCGCGGCGTTGAGCGCGAAGCAGATCAACGTGCCGAGGATGTACGGGCTGGCCAGACCGTCCTGCGGGTCGAAGGCCAGCGCCAGCGGACGCGAGAACAGCGCCAGGCCCATGAAGCAGGCCACGGTCACGGCGACCATGGTCCAGATCGACCACGTCTTCAAGAGCACCGCGCCGAGGATCACTTGCAGCAGGTACAAGTAGACGAAGGGGTTGGTCGCGCCGCCGGTGAGGTACAGCTCCAAGGTCAGCACGAACACGTCGACCAGCAAGGCCACCAGCAGTTCGGTGTTGGTCACCCGGCGGCGCGTGCGGCAGCGCAGGTGGCTCACGATGTTGAAGGCGACGAGGCCGCCGAGGACGATGGCGAGCTGCTCCAACGGGAGCTGGATGTCGAAGCCGAAATGCACCACCGCGATGGTGGCGACCTGGCCCATGACGGCGATCCAGCGCAGCTGGATCAGCTGCTCCATGTTCTTCAGGCCGGTGCCGTCGTCGAAGCGGTCGCCGGGCAGCGCACCCGCTCCGGCGCCCGACGGCAGGGATGACTCAATCGTGTTCGACACGCCGTGTTCCTTCGTTCGCGAAGGCGCCATCATGCGCCGCGCTGCGGCGGCGCACACGGGCCTCTTCGCGGGCGACCAGCCAGCCGGCCACGCAGACCATGAGCGCGAGCGCGTACCAGGTGATCGCGTAGACCAGGTGGTTGTTGTGGAAGGCGACGACGGTCAGCCCGCCGACCGGCGCCGTGCCGTCGACGTCGTCGGTGCCGGGGACGTTCCCCTTGCCACTGCGCCCCGCACCTTGCGCATCGGCATCCAAGAAGTACGGCGCCACGCGCTGCAGCCCCTCTGCGGCAGCGATCGCTTCGACGTCGCGCGAATACCAGCGGCCGGCCGCGGGATCGTTGTGCCGCAGGAAGCCGCCGCCCGGCTGGCTCGTGCGCAGCAAGCCCCTCACCGTGACGGCACCTGACGGTCCTTGCGAGGCGAGTTCGGCCCGCCGTCGGTCCGCCACGAAGCCGCGGTTGACCAAGAGCAGGCTACCGTCCGCCTGCCGCAGCGGCGTCATCACCCAGAAGCCGCTGCCCAGGTCGGTCGAGGCCTGGACCAGCGTCTGGCGGTCGTGCAGAAAAGTACCGCTGGCTTCGATGTGGCGGTATTCGTCGTCGCGTGAATTCACGGTCGCCCACTGGTTCTCTCCGGGTGCTGGCGTCGCGGGCGCGCGCACGCGTTGCTCGACGCGCGCGATCAGGTCGAGCTTCCAGGCGCGCCGCTCGACTTGCCAGGTGCCCAGCGCCAAGAAGACGCCGAACAGCAGAACCAGGGCCGACGCCAACGCGACCAGCGCCGAGGCGGACCGGGGGCCGCGTTCGCGCATGGCGGCGTCCCGGGACGTGGCGCTCAAGGCCGGGTCTGCATGTCGTGCATCGATGGCGGCATCATGTTGCTGTTGAGGTGATACATCACCCACAGCGAGCCGCTCAGCGTGATCACGACCAGCACCAGCGTGAAGATCAACGCCAGCATGGTCCAGCCTCCTTCGGAGCGGGCGTTCATGTGCAGGAAATAGATCATGTGCACCACGATCTGCACGGCGCCGATGGCGAGGATCACCAGCGCGGTGTGACCAGGGCTGTCGATGACCTTGCCCATCACCAGCCAGAACGGAATGGCGGTCAGCAGCACGGCCAGCACGAAGCCGGTCATGTAGCCCTTGAAGGTGCTGTGGCTCTCGCCGTCGTGCACCGCGTGATCGTCGCCGTGCGGGTCGTCGTGGGCATGGCCGTGGCCGGTGCTCGAATGGTCTGCGCTCATCACAGAACTCCCATCAGATAGACGAAGGTGAAGACGCCGATCCACACCACGTCGAGAAAGTGCCAGAACATCGACAGGCACATCAGCCGGCGCCGGTTCTCGGCGATGAGGCCGTGGCGGCCCACCTGCACCATCAGCGTGACCAGCCACACGATGCCGAAGGTGACGTGCAGCCCGTGCGTGCCGACCAGCGCGAAGAACGACGACAGAAAGGCGCTGCGCTGCGGCCCGGCCCCTTCGTGGATCAGGTGCATGAATTCATAGAGCTCCAGGCCGATGAAGCCCGCGCCCAGCAGCCCGGTGATCGCGAGCCATACGAGCGTGGCGCCCTTGCGCTTGCGCTGCATCTCGAGCATCGAGAAGCCGTAGGTGATCGACGACAGCAGCAGCAACGAGGTATTGACCGCCACCAGCGGCAGGTCGAACAGGTCCGCGCCGGTCGGGCCGCCCGCGTAACTCCGGCCGAGCACGCCGTAGGTGGCGAACAGGCAGGCGAACACCAGGCAGTCGCTCATCAGGTAGAGCCAGAAGCCCAGCAGCGTGCCGTTCTGCGGATGGTGTTCGGTCTTCAGGTAGTAGCGGGCCGGGTCCGACGAGGCCGAACTGCCCGCGGTGAAGGTGGGGGTGGGAGCGGTTGCTGACATGTCTCAGGTGCCCAGCAGCAGTTGGCTGCGCGCGCTCTCGACACGGCGGACTTCGTCGGCCGGGATGTGGTAGTCGCGCTTGTAGTTGAAGGTGTGGACGATCACTGCCACCAGCAGCGCCGCGAAGGTCGCCACGGCCGGAATCCACATGTGCCAGATGAGGGTGAAGCCGCACGCCGCGCTGATCAGGGCGATGATGAAACCGGCCGCCGTGTTCTTGGGCATGTGGATCGGCAGGTAGCCTTCGGACGGACGCTGATAGCCGTTGCGCTTCATGTCGGCCCAGGTGTCGTTGTCGTGCACCACCGGCGTGAAGGCGAAGTTGTAGTCCGGCGGCGGCGACGAGGTCGACCATTCGAGCGTGCGGCCGTCCCACGGGTCGCCCGTGGTGTCGCGCAGCGCTTCGCGGCGCTTGAAGCTCACCACCAACTGGATGATGAAGGACAGGATGCCGATCGCGATGAGCACCGCGCCGAACGCAGCGATCTGGAACCAGATCTGCAGCGACGGATCTTCGAAGTGGTTGAGCCGGCGCGTCACGCCCATCAGACCCAGCACATAGAGCGGCATGAAGGCGAAGTAGAAGCCCACCAGCCAGAACCAGAACGAGCACTTGCCCCAGAACGGATCGAGCTTGTAGCCGAAGGCCTTGGGAAACCAATAGGTGATGCCGGCCATCATGCCGAACAGCACGCCGCCGATGATCACGTTGTGGAAGTGCGCCACCAGGAAGAGGCTGTTGTGCAGCACGAAGTCGGCGGGCGGAACGGCCAGCAGCACGCCGGTCATGCCGCCGATCACGAAAGTGACCATGAAGCCGAGCGTCCACAGCATCGGCACCTCGAAGCGGATGCGGCCGCGGTACATCGTGAAGAGCCAGTTGAAGATCTTCGCCCCGGTCGGGATCGAGATGATCATCGTGGTGATGCCGAAGAAGCTGTTGACGCTCGCACCCGAGCCCATGGTGAAGAAGTGATGCAGCCACACCAGGTAGGCCAGGATGGTGATCACCAGCGTGGCATACACCATCGACGCATAGCCGAAGAGCCGCTTGCCGCTGAAGGTCGACACCACCTCGGAGAACACGCCGAAGGCTGGCAGGATCAGGATGTACACCTCCGGGTGGCCCCAGATCCAGATCAGGTTCACGTACATCATGGAGTTGCCTCCAAGATCGTTGGTGAAGAAGTTCATCCCCAGGTAGCGGTCGAGCGACAGCATCGCCATCACGGCGGTCAGCACCGGGAAAGCGGCGACGATCAGGATGTTGGTGCACAGCGCGGTCCAGGTGAAGACCGGCATCTTCATCAGGCCCATGCCGGGCGCGCGCATCTTCACGATGGTGGCGATCAGGTTGACGCCAGAGAGCAGCGTGCCGACCCCCGCGATCTGCAGCGACCAGATGTAGTAATCGACCCCCACGTCGGGGCTGTGCACGATGCCCGACAGCGGTGGGTAGGCCAGCCAGCCGGTGCGCGCGAACTCGCCGACGAAGAGCGACGCCATCGTGAGCATCGCGCCGAAGGTGGTCATCCAGAAGCTGAAGTTGTTGAGGAAAGGAAAGGCCACGTCGCGCTCGCCGATCTGCAGCGGCACGACGAAATTTATCAGCCCGGTGACCAGCGGCATGGCCACGAAGAAGATCATGATCACGCCGTGCGCCGTGAAGATCTGGTCGTAGTGGTGCGGCGGCAGATAGCCTTCGGAGCCGCCGAAGGCGAAGGCCTGCTGCGCGCGCATCATGAGCGCGTCGGCAAAGCCGCGCAGCAGCATCACCAGGCCGAGCACCACGTACATGATGCCGATCTTCTTGTGGTCGATGCTGGTGATCCAGTCGCGCCACAGCACGCCCCATCCGCGGTAATAGGTGATGGCGGCAAGCAGGGCGGCGCCGCCGAGGCCCACCGCGACGAAGGTGGCCAGGAGGATGGGCTCGTGCAGCGGGATCGCCTCCCACGTCAGGCGCCCGAAGATGAGCTGTTGCAGGTCAGGATGGTCGGGCATCGGTGGTTCCGGAAGCGGCGGGCGCGGATGGCGGCGTCAAATTTGGACGCAGGTTGGGGCGGGTGTTCGGAAGACTGTCGGGGCGGCTGCTGGTTTCGCCGAGAAGATCCGCGTTGCTCTTGGTCGTGCACATGTTGGCGAGCGCCATCATTTCGCTCATGCACGTCGTGCCGGGCGCGACGCAGCGCTCCAGGATGGCTCCGTAGAGTTCGGGGTCGACGTTCCCAAAGTGGCGCACTGGAACTTTCTCGCTGGGCTTTTCGAGCTGCGTGTAGACCGCACGGTCGAGCCGTCCGTCACTGGCTTTGGCCTGGGTCACCCAGCGGTTGAAGTCTTCCTGGCTCACTCCGTGGAACTTGAAATGCATGCCTGAAAAGCCTGCACCGCTGTAGTTCGCCGAGAACCCGTTGAATACGCCGGCCTTGTTGATCACCGCGTGCAGCTTGGTTTCCATGCCCGGCATCGCGTAGATCTGCCCGGCCAGCGCCGGGATGAAAAACGAGTTCATCACCGACGAAGAGGTGATCTTGAAATTGATCGGCACGTCCACCGGCGCCACCAGTTCGTTCACGGTGGCGACACCCTGGTCCGGATAGATGAAGAGCCACTTCCAGTCGAGCGCGACCACTTCGACGGTCAGCGGTTGGGTGCCCTCCGGCACGGCGCGCGCCGCGTCGATGCGCGTGAGCGGGCGGTAAGGATCGAGCGTGTGGGTGCTGATCCAGGTGACCGCGCCCAGCGCGATGATGATCAAGAGCGGTGCCGCCCAGATGGCGAGTTCGAGCTGGGTCGAATGGTCCCAGTCGGGGTCGTACTTGGCGTCCTTGTTGGTCGAGCGGTAGCGCCATGCGAAGACGCCGATCAGCACCATCACCGGCACGATGATGAGCAGCATCAGCACGGTCGACACGACGATCAGCCGGCCCTGCTGATCGGCGATGTAGCCCGACGGGTTCATCAAGACCGTGTTGCAGCCCGCCAGCAGCAGAAGCGGCAGCAGGAGCAGGCTGCGATGGATCTTGGAGAAAGACATGCCGGGCGCGTGGATTGAGTTGCGTGGGAAATCGGAAGAGTCTGTAATCTAAGGACTTCGGAGCGCGCTCGCCATTGGACGTTTTGTCCTATGGCGCCAATTTGCGATCGGTGAGACGCTTGGCGTTTTCCGCAGGTCCCCGCCCACCTCGACCCATGTCCACGAGCACCGCTTCATCCCCCGGCGCAGACGCCGCGCCACCGTCGAACTCGCAAGAGCACGACGTTCTGCGCGTGGGCGCCAAGCACGGCGCCATTGCGCCAGGCGACATCGCGGTCGGCGTGATCATCGGCCGAGCCTCCGAATACTTCGACTTCTTCGTCTACGGCATCGCATCGGTGCTGGTCTTTCCTTCGGTGTTCTTTCCATTCGAAGATCGGCTCCAGGGCACCCTTTACGCCTTCGTGGTCTTTTCGTTCGCGTTCATCGCACGACCCGTCGGCACGGTGCTGTCGATGATGATCCAGCGACGGCTGGGGCGAGAAGCGAAATTGACGATTGCCTTGTTCCTGCTGGGGACTTCCACCGCCGGCATCGCCTTTCTACCGGGCTACGCCACGCTCGGCTTCGCCTCGATCGTGCTGCTGTCGGTCTTTCGCCTGGCGCAGGGGTTGGCGCTCGGCGGTTCGTGGGATGGGCTGCCTTCGTTGCTGGCAATCAGCGCGCCCGAGCACAAGCGTGGGTGGTACGCCATGCTGGGGCAGCTCGGCGCCCCGGTTGGATTCATCCTTGCAGCCTCGCTCTTCGCGTACCTGTTTTCGAGTCTGCCGGCCGACGAGTTTCTGGAGTGGGGCTGGCGCTACCCGTTCTACGTGGCCTTCGCGATCAACGTCGTGGCGCTCTTCGCGCGGCTGCGGCTGGTGGCGACGAGCGAGTATGCGCAGCTGCTCGACGAACGCGAGCTCGAGCCCACGAGCGTGGTCGAGCTGGCGCGCACGCAGGGCGGCAACGTGCTCATCGGCGCGTTCGCGGCGCTTGCGAGCTATGCGCTGTTCCACTTGGTCACCGTGTTTCCGTTGTCGTGGATCACGCTCTATTCGGAACAGTCGATCAGCGAGTTCCTGATGGTCGAAATCGTCGGCGGCTTTCTCGCCGCGGGCGGCATGGTCGTTTCCGGCTGGGTCGCGGATCGCTTCGGCCGGCGGCAGACGCTGGGCGGCCTGGCGGTGCTGATCGCGGTGTTCAGCGGTTTCACGCCCACGCTGCTGGGCGGCGACACGTTCAGCCAGGACGTCTTCATCCTGCTCGGCTTCGCGCTGCTGGGCCTTTCGTATGGTCAGGCTGCGGGCGCGGTCACCGCGAACTTCGGTGCGCGCTATCGCTACACCGGCGCTGCGCTGACCTACGACCTCGCCTGGCTCCTGGGCGCAGCCTTTGCGCCGCTGGTCGCCCTGGGCCTGTCGGCGCGCTTCGGGCTCGCGGCCGTGAGCGTGTATCTGCTGTCGGGCGCGGCCTGCACGGTGGTGGCGCTGAGCATCAACCGGGTGCGCGAAGTCAAGAACTGAGGGCTGGGCCGGGCGCTGCCGGCAAAGCGGCCCCGCTGCGCGAGGCCGCTCGACTCGCTCCTGCGCGAAGCCGCTGCAACTGACTGCGTCTGCGCGAAACCGCTACAAATGGCGTCTGCGCGAAACTGCTACAACTGGCGGCTGCGCGCCAGGGGCGGGTTCTGCGCGAAGTAGCGTTGGATGCCGCGCATCAGCGCGTCGGCCAGGCTCTCTTGGTACTCGGGGCTGCGCAGGCGCGATTCTTCTTCGGGGTTGCTGATGAAAGCCGTCTCGACCAGCACGCTCGGGATGTCCGGCGCCTTGAGCACCGCGAAGCCGGCCTGTTCGACCTGCGCCTTGTGCAGCCGCGCGCCGATGCCCTTGATCTCGCCCAGCATCGCTCCACCCAGCTTGATGCTGTCGTTGATCTGCGCGGTGGTGCTCATGTCGAGCATGGCGCGCTGCACCTGCACTTCGTGCGCGCGCACGTTCAGGCCGCCCACCTTGTCGGCCTGGTTCTCCTTGTTGGCCAGCCAGCGCGCCGCGCTGCTCGACGCGCCGCTCTGGCTCAGCGCGAACACGCTCGCGCCACGCGCTGCGGGCGTGGTGAAAGCATCGGCATGGATGCTCACGAACAGGTCGGCCTGCACGCGCCGGGCCTTCTGCACTCGCACGCCCAGCGGCACGAAGAAGTCGGAATCGCGCGTGAGAAAGGCGCGCATCGGATTGCCGTTGACCGTGCTCGCGTTGATGCGCTCGCGCAGCCGATGGGCGATCTGCAGCACCACGTCTTTTTCGTGCGTGCCGTTGGCGCCGGTGGCACCCGGGTCTTCGCCGCCGTGGCCGGGGTCGAGGGCGACGATGATGATCCGGTCGGTGCGACTCGTGGTCGCCGCAGCGACCGACGGCGGGGCCGCGGCCGGGGCCACAGGCACGACCGGCGCAACCGGTACCGGTGCCGTGCCGACCACAGGCGGCGTCGCCGGCGGTGGCACCAGGTCTTGCAGCGGCCGCGCGGCCTGTTGCGCCATCAGTTCACCGAGCGGGTCGGACGCCTTGGGCGTCGGCGCCACCTGGCGCGGCGCGATGCCGGCTACCGATGAGGGCGGCTCGCGGCGCGGGCTGGTCGGACCTGCGTCGCGCAGGCGCTCGGCGATCAGCGCTTCCATCGGGTCGACCGCAGTCTGCGGATACAGGTCGAGCACCAGGCGATGCTGGTATGCCGCGACCGGCGCCAGCGAGAACACCTGCGGCTTCACGGTCTGCTTCAGGTCGAACACGATGCGCACCGTGGTCGGTGCGAACTGGCCGACGCGCAGGCCCTGGATGAACGGGTCGCCCGGCTTGATCTTGCCGACGAGTTCGCGCAGGGCCGGGTTGAGCTGGATGCCGTCGATGTCGACCGCGAGCCGCGGCGGGTTGCCGACCACGAGCTGTTGCGAAGCGAGCCGGCCGTCGGATTCGATGGTGACGCGGGTGTAGTCCTCGGCGGGCCAGACGCGCACCGCGACGATGGTGGCGCCGTGTGCGATTTCATGCACGCCGAGCAGGAGGGCGATGCTGCCGCCTTGCAGCAGCAGCCGTCGGTGGATGCCGGAGTTTTCTTTCTTCATGCGGCGCTGGCAAGCAACCGTCCGCGCGCTGTGTTGGCGTGCAGAGTCACGATGCGGGTGTCGTCATTCATTGCTTCGATTTTAATAGCGAGATCCGCAAGCGGAATGCGGTTCCCCGCGTTTTCGGGCCATTCGGCCAGCTTGAGCCCGGGCGTCGCGAAAATGTCACGGAAGCCGGCGTCTTCCCATTCGCGCGGATCGGCGAAACGATAGAAGTCGAAATGCGAGATGGCCAGGCCCGCTGGAGTCTCATGCGGCTCGACCACGGCATAGGTCGGGCTCTTGATGCGCGTCGTGATGCCGAGTGCGCGCAGCAGGTGTCGCACGAAGGTGGTCTTGCCGGCGCCGAGGTCGCCATGCAGTGCGATGAACACGTCGGACAGCTCGGGCGACTGCGCCATCGCATGCGCCAGCGACTCGGCCGATGCGCGGGTGTCGTCCTCGCTCCGCCAGTGCCGCACGACATCGGGCGTTCCTACAATCGGCGTGTGATCGGCAGTCATCAACTCGTGCATCAAATCGGGGCCTGGGCCCGGGAGCTGGGATTCTCCCAAATCGGCATCGCGGGCGTCGATCTTTCGAGCGCCGAAGCGGGCCTCGTGCAATGGCTCGACGAAGGTTTTCATGGCGACATGCACTACATGGCCGCGCATGGCACGCGACGCGCACGGCCCGCCGAGCTGGTGCCGGGCACGGTGTCGGTGATCACGGCGCGCATGGACTACCTGCCGCGCGCGACGCCGGACGACTGGCAGGCGGTGGAATTCGCGCGGCTCGAGCGGCCGTCGGAAGGCATCGTGTCGATGTATGCGCGCGGCCGCGACTATCACAAGGTCTTGCGTTCACGCCTCGCGCGATTGGGCGAGCGCATCGCCGAAGAGATCGGGCCTTTCGGCCATCGCGCGTTCACCGATTCGGCGCCGGTGCTGGAAGCCGAGCTGGCTTCGCGCAGCGGGCAGGGCTGGCGCGGCAAGCACACGCTGATCCTCGATCGGCAGGCGGGTTCGATGTTCTTTCTGGGCGAGATCTACGTCGACATCGCGCTGCCCGCGAGCGAGCCGGTGACACCGCACTGCGGCAGCTGCAGCGCGTGCATCGACATCTGCCCGACGCAGGCCATCATCGCGCCGTATCGGCTGGACGCGCGGCGCTGCATCTCTTATCTGACGATCGAGCATGCGGGCTCGATTCCGCTCGAGCTGCGGCCGCTGATGGGCAACCGCATCTACGGCTGCGACGACTGCCAGTTGGTGTGCCCCTGGAACAAGTTTGCGCAGCGCAATGCGCTGCCGGATTTCGATGCGCGCGAAGGGCTGACGGGGCGGCAGTTGGGCGAGTTGTTCGCTTGGAGCGAGGATGAGTTTCTGCGGCTGACGGAGGGGAGTCCGATTCGGCGGATAGGGCATGAGCGGTGGCTGCGCAATGTGGCTGTGGCGTTGGGGAATCAGGTGCGGGCGGGGAACGACGCGGCGCTCGGGTTTCTGGCGACGCGTGTCGAGGATGCGAGTGCGTTGGTGCGGGAGCACGTGGTGTGGGCGATGGATCAAGTGAGTGAGCGACGGCCTGGGTTGCCGGAGTCGAATCCTGTGACCTGGCCTGACCTGACCTGACCTGACCTGACCTGACCTGACCGAGGCGGTGGCGTCGTGCGCGGAGAGCTGTCGAAGGGCAGGGGCGCGTGCCGAGGGCGCCGGGTATCCCCCTCCGCGAATGTCCCCCGCCTTCGGCTCC
>JAHJOG010000009.1 GCA_018820395.1 Gammaproteobacteria bacterium
CGCAGCCCATCAGGGCCGCCGAGGCGACAGCCGACAGGGCGGCCAGCTTGAGAAGGGAGCGCTTGTTCAGATCATTCATGGGGATGGATCCTCGATGGACATGTTGCAGGTAAGGCGTGATTATGAGCCGGGGTAGAACGGTTTCCCGATCGACGCCGGCATGTTGATGCGGATGAACGCCGGGTTGCGCGAGATGATCGCCAGCACCACGATCGGCGCGATGTAGGTGAGCATGCTCAGGAACTGGCTCGGGATGTTGACGCCCGTGCTTTGCAGGTGAAATCCGAGCATCGACACGCCGCCGAACAGGTAGGCGCCGAGCAGCACCCTCACCGGCCGCCAGGTGGCGAAGGTGGTGAGCGCCAGCGCGATCCAGCCCCGCCCTGCCACCATGCCTTCGACCCAGAGCGGCGTGTACACCGTCGACAGGTAGGCGCCCGCCAGGCCGCACAGCGCGCCGCCCGCGATCACCGCCATGAACCGGATGCGCCGCACCGGGTAGCCCAGCGCATGCGCCGATTCGGGGGATTCGCCGACCGAGCGCAACACCAACCCGGCCCGGGTGCGATACAGGAACCAGATCAGCCCGAAAGTCAGGAGCACCGCGAAATACACCAGTGGGTGGTGCCTGAAGAGCGCCGGCCCGACCAGCGGAATGTCGCCCAGCACCGGCAGCGCATACGACGTGCTCTCCGGCAGCTTGGCCTGCACGAAACCGATGCCCGCGAAGGCCGAGAAGCCCACGCCGAACAGGCTGAGCGCGAGACCGGTCGCGTACTGGTTGGTGTTGAGCCAGATCACCAGCACGCCGAAGAACGCCGCCAGCAGCGCACCGGCCAACATGCCCGCGAGAAAGCCGAGCCACGGGTTGCGCGTGACCACCACGGTAGCGAAGCCGGCGATGGCGGCGCACAACATCATCCCCTCGGCACCGAGATTGACGATGCCGGCCTTCTCGTTGATGAGCAGTCCGAGGGCGGCGATAGCCAGCACCGTGCCCGCACTGAGCGTCGAGCCCAGCAGCAATGCGTAGTTTTCCATCAGAGGGCTCCTTCGGTGGACTGTCGCGCCGCCGGCGCAGTGAGCGGCGTGCTGGCCGCAAGCGATGCGGTTCCGCCGTGCTGGACGGCCACCGGGCCCGCCTTGCGCCGGATGCGGTAGGCGATGAGCGTGTCGCACGCCAGCAGCGTGAAGAGCAGGAGCCCCTGGAACACCCCGGTGAGCGACTTCGGCAGCCCCAGCCGCGACTGCGCGAGCTCGCCGCCGATGTAGAACATGCTCATCAGGATCGCCGAGAAGATCATCCCCACCGGATGCAGCCGCCCGACGAAGGCCACGATGATCGCGGCGAAGCCGTAGCCCGCGGGCACGTAGGGCGTGAGCTGGCCGATCGGGCCGGCCACTTCGAGCGCACCGGCCAGTCCCGCCGCGCCGCCCGACGTCAGCAGCGCGATCCACACCGCACGCCGCGCCGAGAAGCCCGCGTAGCGCGACGCCGCGGGCGCCACGCCGCCAACCTGCTGCGCGAACCCTGCGCGCGTGCGAAACAGAAAGACCCACAGCGCGCCCGCGCCGATCAGCGCGATCACGAGCCCGATGCTCACGCGCGACCCCTTGATCAGCCGCGGAATCTGCGTGACCGCCTCGAAGGTCTTGGTCTGGGGAAAGTTGTAGCCCTGCGGGTCTTTCCACGGGCCGTAGACCATGTAGCCCAGGAGCAGCGTGGCGACATACACCAGCATCAGGCTGACCAGGATCTCGTTGGCATTGAACTTGTCGCGCAGGAAGGCCACGATGCCCGCCCACACCATGCCCCCGGCAATGCCCGCCAGCAGGATCGCGACCACGATCCATTGGCCCGTGGTCTTGTCCGCCAGCAGCGCCACTCCGCCCGCTGCGATCGCGCCGAAGACGAACTGCCCCTCCGCACCGATGTTCCATACGTTGGAGCGAAAGCACACGGCCAGCCCCAACGCGATGATCAAGAGCGGCGTGGCCTTGACCATCAGTTCGCCCAACGCATAGCCGCTCTTGATCGGCTCCCAGAAGAACACCGCGAGCCCACGCACCGGGTCCTTGCCGAGCATCGCGAAGAGCGCCATGCCGATCAGCACCGTGATGCCCAGCGCCAGGATGGGCGACGCGTAGCTCCAGAAGCGGGACAGTTCGGGACGCGCTTCAAGCTTGAGCATGGGACACCTCCTTCTGCGCACCCGATGCCGAAGGCGCGTTCCACAGTCCGCTCATCCATTCGCCGATCTGCGGCACTGTCGCGGCCGCGCGGTCGACCGACGGCGACAGGCGGCCCTTGGCGATCACGTGCAGCCGGTCGCAGATCTCGAAGAGTTCGTCGAGCTCCTCGCTCACCACCAGCACCGCGCAACCGCCGTCGCGCAGCGCGAGGATCTCGCCGCGGATCAGCGCCGCCGCGCCGACGTCGACGCCCCAGGTCGGCTGCGACACGATGAAGATCTTGGGGTTGGCGTCGATCTCGCGCCCGACGATGAACTTCTGCAGGTTGCCGCCCGAGAGCGAGCGCGCCGCCGCGCCGGGCCCACCTGCCTTCACGTTGAAGCGCCGGATGATCTCACCCGCGTGCCGCTGCAGCGCGCCGGTTCGGATCCAGCCGCCCTTGCCCACCGCGTCGCTGCGCGTGAGCAGCATGTTGTGCGCGAGGCTGAGCGTCGGCACCGCGCCGCGGCCGAGCCGCTCCTCGGGCACGAAATGCAGGCCCAGCGCGCGTCGCCGGCGCGGCCTGAAGTGGCCTGCGGCCTGGCCGACCACTTCGATCATGCCGGCTGCCGCACGCGTGTCCTCGCCCGAGAGCGCGTAGAGCAATTCCCGCTGACCGTTGCCGGAGACACCCGCGATGCCCACGATCTCGCCCGAGCGCACGTCGAGGTCGATGCCTTCAAGGTCGACGCCGAACTGGTCTTCGCGCGGCAAGGTCAAGCCCTTCACGCGCAACGCGGCCGCGCCTGCGTGCAGCGGGCGATGCTGCAGCGGCGGCGGCTCGGCGCCGATCATGAGCCGCGACAGCGACTCGTTGCTTTCGTTCTGCGGATTGCACACGCCCGTGACCTTGCCGCCGCGCAGCACCGTGCACGCGGTGCACAGTTCGCGGATCTCGTGCAGCTTGTGGCTGATGTAGAGGATGCTGCAGCCCTCGGACGCCAGCTTCTTGAGCACCACGAAGAGCTTGCCCACCGCTTGCGGCGTGAGCACCGAGGTCGGCTCGTCCAGGATCAGCAGTTTGGGGTCGGTGAGCAGGGCCCGGATGATCTCGACCCGCTGCATCTCGCCGACCGAGAGCGTGTGCACCGGCCGCGTGGGGTCGATGTCCAGACCGTATTCACTGGCCTTGGCCGTGATGCGCCGCGTCACCTCCGCCAGCGACAGGCTCTTGTCGAGCCCCAGCCACACGTTCTCGGCCACCGTGAGCGTGTCGAACAGGCTGAAGTGCTGGAACACCATGCTGATGCCCAGCGCTCTCGCCTCCTGCGGGTTGCGCACGTGCACCGGCTGGCCGTTGAACATCACCGTGCCCTCGTCGGGTTTGACCGAGCCGTAGATGATCTTCATCAGCGTCGACTTGCCCGCGCCGTTCTCGCCCAACACCGCGTGCGTTTCGCCCGGCTCGACCACCAGCGACACGTCGCTGTTGGCCACCACCGACGGGTAGCGCTTGGTGATTCTGGACAGTTGCAATCTGTGAGTCGTCATGCGTTTCCTTCCCCTCGCTATTGTTGCCGACCACCGGCCGGCTGCACCTGTCTCATAGCGAGAAGTGTGCCGAGAAGCGCCTTCTCATCCTTTTTGAAGGAGGCAGCTGCCAGCCGCGAATGCACTGCCTCCTGGCACACCGAAGGCAGTCGGCTCCTTCGATGCATTGCAGCACACCTCCCCTGATTCAGGGGTTCAGATGTAGACGAATTTGAACAAGAAGATGCCCCCGATGAGCCACACCATCCAGTGCACTTCCTTCGCGCGCCCGGTGAACAGCTTCAGCACCGCGTAGCTGATGAAGCCGAAAGCGAGCCCGTTGGCGATCGAATAGGTGAAGGGCATCGTCAGCGCTGTCACCACCGCGGGGATGGTTTCGGTGGAATCGTTCCAGTCGAGTTCGGTCAGCTCTTTCAGCA
Source organism: Gammaproteobacteria bacterium (assembly GCA_018820395.1). Lineage (GTDB taxonomy): Bacteria > Pseudomonadota > Gammaproteobacteria > Burkholderiales > Burkholderiaceae_C > Variovorax. The sequence continues at coordinate 4,143 of JAHJOG010000009.1, forward strand.
TGAGGCAGGCCACGAAGAAGAGCGCCGGCGCCGTGGCATAGGCGGGCACCGAGCCGGCAAGCGGCGCGATGACCAGGCACGCAAGAAACAGCACGGCCACGGTGAGCGCGGTGAGGCCGGTGCGGCCGCCGGCCTGCACGCCCGCGGCGCTTTCGACATAGGCGGTGGTGCTCGAGGTGCCGAGCAGCGATCCGGCGAAGATCGCGCCGCTGTCGGCCAGGAGCGACTTGTTGAGCCGCTCCATGCGACCCGGCACCAGAAGGCCGGCCCGGCGCGCGACGCCCATCAGCGTGCCGGTCGCGTCGAAGAGCTCGACCAGGAAGAACACCAGCACCACGTTCAGGATGCCGCCCGACAGCGCGGCCTTGATGTCGAGCTGCAGGAAGGTCGGCGCGATCGACGGCGGCGCGGCGAACACGCCGTGGAATTCGTTGCCGGCAAAGAAGAACGACAACACGGTTACGGCCACGATGCCGATCAGGATCGCACCGGGCACCTTGAGCTTGTCGAGCACCGCGATCAGGAAGAAGCCGAGCGTGGCCAGCACCACCTGCGGCGTGTGCAGGTCGCCGAGCGTCACGTAGGTGGCCTTCGAAGGCGCCACGATGCCCGCGCTCTTGAGCGCGATGATCGCGAGGAAGAGCCCGATGCCGACCGTGATCGCGAGCCGGATCGACTGCGGGATGCCCTTGATGATCAGCTCGCGCACCTTGAACAGCGTGACCAGCAGAAAGAGGCAGCCCGAGATGAACACCGCGCCCAGCGCCGCCTGCCAGGTGAAGCCCATCTGCCCGACGACCACATAGGCGAAGTACGCGTTGAGCCCCATGCCCGGCGCGAGCGCGATGGGGTAGTTGGCGTAGAAGGCCATGATGGCTGTGCCGAGCGCGGCGATGAGGCAGGTGGCGACGAAGACCGCGTCCTTCGGCATGCCCGCGTCGCCCAGGATCGACGGGTTCACGAAGATGATGTAGGCCATCGTGAGGAAGGTCGTGAGGCCCGCCACGATCTCGGTGCGGACCGAGGTGCCGTGCTCGCGCAGCTTGAAGATGCGCTCGGCCCAACCGGTCGAAGCCGGGCTCGAAAGATGCGGTGCGGGGTTCAGGCGGTCGCGCTCGGCGACATCGACCGCAGGGTCGGTGGTGTTCATCGTCTTGTCTCCAGTGTTTTGTTTTGTCGGGAAGCGAGGCAGGCTAGTCAGGCCTGCTCGCCGACGGCGGCGGCCTGAGCGAGGCCGCGACCGATTTGGTTCGCTCGCGCAACCAGCGCGCCGAACTCGACGAGTGCGTGCGTTCGTGCCAGAGCTGGTAGTACATCAGTCTTGGCAGCGCGACGGGGCATTCGAGGATCGCCACGGGCAAGCGTTCGAGAAAGCGCTCGCAGTACTGGCGCCCGGTGCTGAGCACCAACAGACTCGACGCCACCATGTCGGGGATCAGCCCGAAGTGCGCGCAGCGTGCGGTGATGTTGCGCCGCATGCCCTGTGCATCGAGCATCTGGTCGATCACGCCGCGCGCGCCGGGGTGCATCGGCGTGGGTGCGATGTGCTCCGCCTGCAGCCAGGTTTCGGCGGTCCAGCCGCGCCGCACCGCCGGATGGTCCTTGCTGACCAGCGACACCACGTCGTCGCCGAAGAGCCGTGCCAGATGCAGGTCTTCCGGTGGCTTGAGCCAGTTGCCGATCACCAGGTCGACATGGCCGAGCGACAGGTGCGCGTAGTAGTCCGAATCGGAACTGAGTGCATGGATCTCGATGGCGCACAACGGTGCCTGAGACTTGATCTGCGCGACCAGCATCGGCAGGAAGAGCGGGTCGAGATAGTCGCTCGCCGCGATGCGGAAGGTGGTTGCGGCCGTCTGCGGGTCGAAGCCCCGCGCGTCTGAGAAGAGCACCTCGGCCGAGCGCAGGATGGCCGCGCTCGGCTCGATCATCCGCAGGCCCGCATCGGTGGGCACCATGCCCGCCCCCGAGCGCACCAGCAGCGGGTCGCCCGACAACTCGCGCAGGCGCTTGAGTGCGGCCGAAACGGCCGGCTGGTACATGCCCAGCCGGATCGCCGCGCGCGACACGCTGCGCTCGGTCAACACCGTGTGCAGCACCCGGATCAGATGCAGGTCGATCTTGTCCAGATCGCTCATGCTGCCTCCGGGAACGGCTCCGGCAGAGTTCCTGCGAAAGAACGGGCGGCATCATGCATCGGCGGCAGTTTGGACGGCGGTGATGGCCGTGAGGATAGCCTCGCTGGTCGCCGGCGCGCGCAGCGGCGGATCGACCTTGTGGTCCGCCACGGACGACACCGCGTCACGGATCGCGAAGAACACCGAAAACGGCAGCAAGAGCGGCGGCTCGCCCACGGCCTTGCTGCGGTGAATCGAATCCTCGAAGTTCTCCCCCTCGAAGAGCCGCACGTTGAAGATCGGCGGACAGTCGTTGGCCGTCGGGATCTTGTAGGTGCTCGGTGCGTGCGTGGTCAGCTTGCCGCTCTGCGGATGCCACACCAGCTCTTCGGTCGTGAGCCAGCCCATGCCCTGGATGAAGGCGCCTTCGACCTGCCCGATGTCGACCGCCGGGTTGAGCGATTTGCCCGCGTCATGCAGGATGTCCGCGCGCAGCAGCTTCCATTCTCCCGTGAGCGTGTCGACGATCACCTCGCTGACGGCGGCGCCGTAGGCGTAGTAGAAGAAGGGCCGGCCCTTCATCGCGTCTTTGTCCCATGAGAGACCGGGCGTCGCGTAGAAGCCGTCGGACCAGAGTTGCACGCGGTCCAGGTAGGCCTCGCCCACCACCGTGTCGAAGTTCAGCTCGCGGCCGTTGACGTGCACCTTGTCGTTGGCGAAGCGAACGGCACCGGCCTCGCCGCCATGGCGCGCCGCGGCGCAGGCGGCCAGCCGTTCGCGGATCTGGCGGGCCGCGTCCTGCGCGGCCTTGCCGTTCAGGTCGGCGCCGGTCGATGCGGCGGTGGCCGAAGTGTTGGCCACCTTCTGCGTGTCGGTGGCCGTGACCTTGACGCTCTCGAAAGAAACCCCCAACTCGTGCGCCACCACCTGCGCCACCTTGGTGTTGAGCCCCTGGCCCATCTCGGTGCCACCGTGGTTCACCAGGATCGAACCATCGGTGTAGACGTGCACCAGTGCGCCGGCCTGGTTGAAATGCTTGACGTTGAACGAGATGCCGAACTTGAGCGGCGCCAGCGCGATGCCGCGCTTCAGCACCGGGCTCGTCGCGTTGAAGCGGGCGATGTCGTCGCGCCGCTGGCGGTAGCCGCTGCTCGCTTCGAGCTCTTCGACCACTTCGTGAATGATGTTGTCGGTCACCACCTGGCCGTACGGCGTGACGTTGTTGTCTTCCTTGCCGTAGAAGTTGATGCGCCGCACGTCGAGCGGATCGCGGCCCAGGTCGCGCGCGATGCTGTCGAGGATGTTCTCGACCGCGATCGCGCCCTGCGGCCCGCCGAAGCCGCGAAACGCGGTGTTGCTCTGCGTGTGGGTCTTGCCCGAATAGCCGTGCATGGCGACGTCGGGCAGCCAGTAGGCGTTGTCGAAATGGCAGAGCGCGCGCGTCATCACCGGGCCCGACAGGTCGGCCGAATGCCCGGCGCGCGACACCATCGAAATTTCGGCGCCGAGCACGCGTCCTTCATCGTCGTAGCCGACCTCGTACTCGTACCAGAAGCAGTGGCGCCGTCCGGTGATCAGAAAGTCGTCGTCGCGGTCGAGCCGCAGCTTGACCGGCCGCTTCAAATGATGCGCCGCCACCGCCGCCACGCAAGCGAAGAGGCCGGACTGCGATTCCTTGCCGCCGAATCCGCCGCCCATGCGACGGCACTCCACGTGCACTTCGTTGGCATGGAGGTGCAGCGCGTGCGCGACGAGGTGCTGCATCTCGCTCGGGTGCTGGGTCGAGCAATGCACGTGCATCGTGCCGCCTTCTTTCGGGATCGCGTAGCTGATCTGGCCTTCGAGATAGAACTGCTCCTGCCCGCCGACGTCCAGCGTGGCCTTGAGGCGGCGCGGTGCGCGCTCGATGGCTGCGCGCGCGCCGCCGTCGTTCGTGCTGCGCACCAGATGCATGGGCGGCACCACGTACTGGCCCAACTCATGCGCCTGCTGAGGCGTGAGCACGGGCGGCGCCGCTTCGATGTCCAGCACGTCTTTCGCGCGAGCGGCGGCGCGACGCGCGGCATCGCGGGTCTGGGCGATCACCGCGAACATCGGTTGGCCCAGGTAGCGGACCTCGCCGTCGCAAAGAATCGGGTCGTCGTGCACGATCGAGCCGCAATCGTTGCTGCCGGGAATATCGGACGCGCTCAGCACCGCCACCACCCCCGGCATCGCGCGCACGAGGTCGAGCTTCATGCCGTTGAGCCGGCCATTGGCGACCGGCGACAGCCCCAGCGCGCAGTGCAGCGTGCCGGCCAGTTCGGGAATGTCGTCGATGTAGGTCGCCTCGCCGGCGACATGCAGCTGAGCCGACTCGTGCGGACGGCTGATGCCGACCCGCGCGCCGTCGTCCAGCGCCTTGGCTTCGGCCTTGACGTCGATGCGCGCCGCGGCGTTCGCCAGGTAGTCGGCAAAGGCCTCGGCGGATTGCAGCAGCGTGGGATTCAGGGGTTTGTTCATTGCGAGCCAGCCTGCAGATGTTTCATACGACTTCGTGCGGCATCACGCTCCACACGCTGGTGGCCGAGACGGGCAGCGGATCGTCCACGCGCGTCTCGAGCCACAGCCGCTGAAGCAGGTTCTGCGCCACCTTCAGGCGATAGTCGGCGCTCGCGCGCATGTCGCTCAGGGGCTTGAAGTCTTCGGCCAGCGCGAGCTTGGCGATGTCGACGTTGGCCTGTGTCCAGGGCTTGCCGACCAGCGCGGCCTCGGCGCCGGCCGCGCGCTTGACGATGGCTGCCATGCCGCCGAAGGCCAGCCGGAGTTCGGCCACGCGGTCGCCATCGAGTGCGATGGCAAAGCCGCCGCACAAGGCCGAGATGTCGCAGTCGAAGCGCTTGCTGATCTTGTAGGCGCGAACCTGGCGCTGCAGCGCGGCGAGCGGCACGCGCAAGCCCTGCACGAACTCGCCCAGCTCGAGCTTGTTCTTCATGTAGTCGACGTAGAAGTCGGTGAGCGGCATGCGTCTCACGCGCGCGCCGCGACGCAGTTCGATCTCGGCGTCGAGCGCCATCAGCACCGGCGGCGAATCGCCGATCGGCGACCCGTTGGCGACGTTGCCGCCCATGGTGCCCGCGTTGCGGATGGGTGGCGATGCGAATCGCAGCCACACGTCGGTGAGCGCCGGCACGCGCTCGGCCAGGGCGGCGTAGGCGGATTCGAGCGATGCGGCCGCGCCGATCCAGAGTGCGTCGTCGCGTTCTTCGATGACCTTGAGTTCGGCCACGTCGCCGACGTAGAGGATGTCGCCCAGATCGCGGAACTGCTTGTTGACCCACAGGCCGATGTCGGTCGAGCCGGCCAGGAGTTGTGCTGCGGGCTTGGCCTCGCGCAAGGCGGCCAGTTCGGCCAGCGTGGTCGGCGCGTGAAAGTGATCGGTGCGCTGCCCGAGCGGCGCCGAATAAGCGAACGTGCCTGTGCGCTGCAGGTTCTGGAGCGCCTCGACCACCGGCTGGGTGTCGAGCCGCACGCCGGGCAGGTCGAACATGCGCTGCCCCGCATCGAGGATCGGCCGGTAGCCGGTACAGCGGCACAGGTTGCCCGACAGGTCGTCGGCCAGTTGCTGGCGTGTCGGGCGCGTGCCGGTGGCCTGATGGTGTTCGTAGGTCGACCAGAGCGACATCACGAAGCCCGGAGTGCAGAAGCCACACTGCGAGCCGTGACAGTCGACCATGGCCTGCTGCACCGGGTGCAATTGCCGTACCGGATGCTTGGCATGCTGCGCCATGTCGGTGCCGTTGCCGCACTGCGCCTTGAGATCCTCGACCGTGAAAAGCGCCTTGCCATGCAACGTCGGCAGGAACTGGATGCAGGCGTTGGCCGTCGACAACCGCAGCCCGCCCACCGCGCCGTGTTCGCCGCTCTCGGCCAGCTCGCCGATCACCACGGTGCAGGCGCCGCAGTCGCCCTCGTTGCAGCCTTCCTTGGTGCCGGTGCAGCGCGCGTCTTCGCGCAGCCAGTCGAGCACGGAGCGTGTGGGGTGCACGCCGCTCACTTCGACGGTCTCGCCGCGGTGAAAGAATCGAATGGGTTGGGTGCTCGGGGTCATGCGCGTGCTCGTGGGGGACAACGGGTCGGGACGATCAAGAATCGGGCCAACCCGAAATTAATCCCATTGTGAGCGCCGTGCATACCGGCTGGCCCATACAAGCTATGGGCCGGGAAATATGCGGAGGGCGGGAAAACCCGCACTCTCTGCGTGAAGACTAGCCGCGGCCCGGATCCACCGCTGCCCGATTGCGCCATCCCCATGTTCGCCACGCACTGACGACCACTTTCTGCGGCGCATACGGGCCCAGGGACTACACGGCAGAACGGCCAGGGCCCACCGTAGGCGACCCGCATGCCGTTAGCTTGGGTTTGTCGGCGTTGTGTCGACGCCTTCAACTTAGGAGACCTTATGACTCACACCACCTTCAAGACACTTGTCGCAGCCGCCACCATGACCCTCGCAGGAGTCGCCATGGCCCAGGGCACGCCGCCCAATGCGAACACCGCCAACCCCGCGACGGGCGCTGGCCAGCAGACGCAGCAGGGCACGCCAATGGGCACGACCGGCGTGCCAGCGGCGAATCAAGGCACCTCCGCCATGCCGAACACGAACTCGCAAACCATGTCGAACGACTCGTCCAACATGGGGTCGAACGGACGGATGCGCCCGGCGCGCGCCGACCGCAATTGAGTTCAGCCGCGCTGCAGGGCAGCCGGAGCCGTTGGGCGATCGGGCTGGCCTGCGCACTCGGCGTGACGTGCGCGACGGTCTCCCAGGCCGCCGCCGGGGCTGCCGGCGAGCGCGCGGCCCCGGCGTCGCAAATGCCTGCGCAGTCGATGCGCTTGTCTGATGACGCAAGCCATTTGCTCGACACGATCCTCGCGGCGCATGATCAGCAGGGCAGGCCCTTTGCAATCGTCGACAAGAAGATGGCTCGCGTGCATGTCTTTGGCGGTGACGGAAGTTTGAAAGCTTCTTCCCCGGTGCTTCTCGGCCTTGCCGAAGGCGACGATTCCGTGCCGGGCATTGGCGAGCGGCCGATGGCGGCCATCAAACCCGAAGAGCGCACCACGCCTGCCGGCCGATTCGAGGCGGAGCCTGGCCGCAACTCGCACGGTGAAGACATCATCTGGGTCGATTACGACGCCGCGGTGTCCATGCATCGCGTGCGTACAGCCAACAAGGCAGATCGGCGGCTTCATCGACTTGCGACACCGACCATCGCGGACAACCGGATTTCCTACGGCTGCATCAACGTGCCAGCCGCTTTCTATGACGCCTACTTGCGCGACAGCCTGGGCAAGGCCAACGGCATGGTCTATGTGCTGCCCGAGACGCGCCCGCTCGACGCTCAGTTCGGCGCGCTGCTGAAATCTTCGTCGCGCGCCGACGCTCGGCGCGGCTCCTGACACCGGTCGATCTTGCGATCAAGCGGTCTTCCGGCCCGCTGGCCACAGGCGGACCGCCAGAGCCGCCAAAGCCGAAGCCGATGCCAGCGCGATCACGCCTTCCCATCCCCAATCGGCAAGCATCCACGCGCCCAACAACGATCCGGCAGCCATGCCGATGAACATCCCGGTGAAGAGCACAGCGTTCAGCCGGCTGCGCGCGCCGGGATCGATGCCGTAGACGATGGTCTGGTGCGAGATCAACACCGCCTGGATCCCCATGTCGAAGCCGACGGCGCCGGCGGCCAGCAGCGCCAACTGGGCGTGCACGGAAAGCAAAGGACCGAGCGCCATGGCCGCGAACGACACCAGCACCAGCACGGCGCCCAATCGCGCCACGACTTCAGGACCACGCCGGTCGGCAAGGCGCCCGGCGATCGGCGCAGCTAGCGCGCCTGCCGCCCCCGCCAACCCGAAAGCCCCGGCCGCGGCCGCACCGAGGTGAAACG
>JAHJOG010000096.1 GCA_018820395.1 Gammaproteobacteria bacterium
GCAGCCGGCGTTGCGACTCGATCATGTCGCGGATCGAAAAGCGCGGGAACGATGCGCCTGGCTGCGCGGTGCTGTTGGACGGCGACGACGACAGCCCGTTGCCGAGCGCGTCGACGACCACCACGCAGTGTTCGCGCGTGTCGAGCGCGGCGCCCTCGCCGATCAGGAAATCGAGCCGATGGTGCGTGCTGCCGATGGCCGTGTCGACCAGGATCGCGCCGTCGCGCAACCGGCCCGGGTCGCCGTGGAGCACGTAGGAGACGAAGGCGTCGCGGATGACGTCGCCCGATTCGAGCACGAAGTCGCCGAGCTCGTGGCGCAGATGAGGCCGGTCGATCCAGCCGGGCGCCATCGAGGGATGCCGCATGCGCCGCCCTGCTTCCGTTCAGTCGAAAGTGACGACGTGGCGGATGCCCTCGCCGCGCCGCATGGCGTCGAAGCCGTCGTTGATGCGTGCGAGCGGCATCCTGCTGGAGATCAGCGCGTCGAGTTCGAGCTTCCCGTCGAGATAGCGCTCGGCCAGCCACGGAAAGTCGCGCCGCGGCCGGGCGCCGCCATAGCTGGAACGCACGATGCGCTTTTCGCCCATCATCGATCCGAAGCGCAGACCGACCGTGCGGTTCACCTCGGTCTTGCCGAGGATCACGAGCTGCCCGCCCGGGCGTGTGGCTTCGAGCGTGAGCTGCAACGAGGCTTCGGAGCCCGCCGCCTCGAACACGTAGTCCGCACCGCGCCCCGCGGTCAGGGACTTGACGGCATCGAGCGCCGCAGCATCGGCCACGACCCCGTGCGTCGCGCCGAAAGCGTTTGCCGTCGCGAGCCTTGCCGCGTCGCGATCGACGGCGATCACCACATTGGCCTGCTCGAAGCACGCTGCCTGGATGGCATTCAGCCCGACCGCGCCGCAACCGATCACCGCCACGCTCGACCCCGCCTCCACCTTCGCCAGCCGGCTCACGGCACCGACGCCCGTCATGACGCCGCAGCCGATCAGGCAGGCCCGGTCGAACGGGATCTCGCGAGGCACCCGGATGGCGCCGGATTCGGGCAGCACGGAATATTCAGCATGCGACGAGACCACGGAGAAGTGGTGCAGCTTCCGGCCGTCGAGCGTGAGCCGCGAGCGGCCGTCGAGCAGATGCCCCGCCGGCTGGTGCCGCGCGAACGGCTCGCACAAAATCGGCAGGTCGCGTTCGCAGTAGAAGCAATGGCCGCAATGCGGGTTCCACGACGCCACCACATGGTCGCCCGGCGCGACCAGGGTGACCGCGCTGCCCACGGCTTCGACCACGCCGGCGCCTTCGTGGCCGAGCACGATCGGCAGCGGATAGGCCAGGCTGCCCTGGATCACTTCGAGGTCGGTATGGCACAGGCCGCTGGCGCGGTTGCGGATCAGCACGTCGCCCGGCGCGAGCGCGTCGAGCGTGACTTCCTCGATCGACAGCGGCCGGTCGACCGCTTCCAGCACGGCGGCGCGAAACTTCATCTCAGGGGCCCATCAGCCGCGTAGGCAGCCAGGTCACCAGACCCGGCACATAGGTGATCAGCATCAGCACGATGAACATCGACAGCATCATCGGCCACCCTTCCTTGGCGAAGGTCTCGATCTTCACGCGCAGGATCGAACAGGTGGTGAACATCATCGTGCCGACCGGCGGCGTCACGCCGCCCAGCGTCAGATTGACCACCATCACCAGGCCGAAGTGCAGCGGGTCGATGCCGACCTTGGTCACGGCCGGCACCAGGATCGGCGTGAGCAGGATCAAGGCCGCCGTGCCTTCGATAAGCATGCCGATCACGATCAGGCCGACGTTGATCATCAACAGCAGCAGCCAGGGCTCGCGCGTCAGCTTGATCAAAAACTCCGCGCCGCGTGCCGGGATCCGCTCCCACGACATGTAGAAGCCGAAGGCGCCGGCCGCGCAGATGATGACCATCACTGCCGATGTCGCGAGCACGGTTTCGAGGATGATCTTCGGTGCCGCCGCCCACTTCAGCTCTCGATGCCAGAACGTGCCGATGAGCGCGGCATAGACCACTGTCATCGCGCCGGCCTCGGTCGGCGTGAAGATGCCGTAGCGGATGCCGATCAGGATGAAGGCGATGATCGACAGCGCCCCCAGGCCGTCGACGAAGGCCCGGCCGAGTTCGCGCATGGGCACGCGCCGCTCGCGCATGGCCTTGTACCCGCGCTTCTTCGACACCCAATGCACCGTCACCATCAGTCCCACGCACAGCAGAAGACCGGGGACGATCCCCCCAATGAAGAGCCGTCCGACCGAGACGTCCGACAGGTAGCCGTAGATGATGAGCCCGATGCCCGGCGGAATGATCGGCGTGATGACGGCCGCGCAGGCAGTGATGGCCGCCGCGAAGCCGGCCGAATAGCCGCGCCTCACCATCTCGGTGCCGAGCATCTTGGCCTGCATCGCCGCCTCGGCGTTGGACGACGCCGACAGGCCGCCCATCAACGTCGCCAGCACTACGTTGGCCTGCGCGATGCCGCCCACCATGTGGCCGACCAGCGCATCCGCGAGGTTGAGCAGGCGCCGGGTGATGCCCGCGCGATTCATGATGGAGCCGGCGCAGATGAAGAACGGCACCGCCAGGAGCGGAAACGAGTCCGTCGACTGCACGAACTTCTGCACGAAGACGCGCAGCGGCAATCCGTCGGCAAAGACGAAGAAGCTCAGCGCGGCGATCGCCATGCCGAATGCGATCGGAATGTCCAGCACGAAGAGCGCGAACATCAGCAGTGCGGGCAGGTAATCCATCGTCAGAGCTCCGCGCCGGCCTCGCCTGGCACGGCCAGCCACGCGCCCGCCAGGCCGTTCCAGCGCCGCCAGGCGGCCCGGCCGTAGCGCAGCAACATGCACAGCGCGCCGACGACGACCGACGAATACGTGACGGTGCGCGGCAGGCGCAGCACCGAAGTCGGGTCGCCCCACGCGTCGATCGAGAATTCGACCGCCAGCACCAGGAGCGTCACCAGAAAGGCCAGCACCAGCAGGTCGGCCGCGGCCATCAGGAGCCGCCGCAACGTGCGCGGCAGGAAGGCGACCAGCATGTCGATGGTCACGTGCATCCCGTACTTGAACCCGGCCGCCGTGCCCACGAACACCAGCCACGCGAAAGCGATGCCGGCCACCTCGCCGGTCCAGGCCGCCGGTTGCTCGGTGATGTAGCGGGTGACCACGCCCCAGCAGGTGGAAGCGATCACCACCACCAGCGCGGCGCCCGACACCACCTCCTCGAAGTAGTCCCAGGCCGGTGGCCGGGCCGCGCCCTCGCCGCTCACTTCAGCGTGGCGAGCACGGTCTCGCGCAGGCCGGGCGTCCACTTGGGGAAGGCCTTGTACGCGGGTGCCGTGGCCTTCTGGAAGGCAGCGATGTCCACGTCGGTGACCACCGTCACGCCCGCCGCCTTGAACTTGGCGATGTAGTCGTCCTGGCTGGCGAGCGTGAGGCGGGTCATTTCCTTGCCGGCCTTGTCACCTTCTTCGATCAGGACCTGTTGCACGTCCTTCGGCAGCTTGTTGAAGAAGCCGGCGTTGATCGGCCACATCACGAAGGCGGTGAAGTGCCCGTTGAGCGAGATCACCTTGCGGACTTCCTGCAGCTTGGAGCCCCACAGCGAGCCGAGCGGTGCTTCGGCGGCCTGCACCACGTTCTGCGAGAGTGCGTTGTAGACCTCGGACCACTGCACCGTGGTGGGCCGCGCGCCCATGGCCTTGAAGGTCTCGAGCCACATGGTGTTGGGTGGCACGCGGATGGTGACCCCCGCCATGTCCTCGGGCTTGCGAACGGGCTTGTCCGCGATGATGTGGCGCTGACCGAAGTAGCCGTTGGCCATGATCAGCTTGAAGCCGGCGGCCTCGAGCTTCTTGTCGATGCCCTTGTACCAGTCGGACGCGAGAATCTTTTCGTATTCCTGCGGGGTCTTCACCAGGTACGGCCCGTTCAGCACGCCGACGTCGGGCACGAAGTCCGACAGGTAGCCTGGGTCGGTGATGTTCATGACGTTCGCGCCCTGGCGGATCATCTCGTTCACGTCCTTGCCGGGGCCGAGTTGCTCGGCGGGGTAGACGGTGATCTGCACCTTGCCGTTGGTGCGGGCCGCCACGTTCTTCGCGAAATACTCGGCCGCCAGATGCGCCGGCTCGGTCGGCGAAAGCGAATGCGCGAAGCGGATCTTGATGTCCTGCGCAAAGGCTGCGGGCGCGGCAAGAAGGCCCGCGATCGCGAGACCGACACTGGCTGTCAACAACTTCATCTTTGTCTCCTGGGTGGTTGGCGGGAACGTGATCGTTCTTCTGTGCCGGGCATGAAAAAGGCTACTGGTCGATGCTCCCGCGCGACGGATTGAGCTTGCCGCGCGCCTGTGCGCCCGCGTAGAGGATGCGCAGTTGCCGGTCGGTCGCGTCGGCATGAGAGGCCAGCGCGGCGGCGTCGAGATCGGCGACGGGCGAGCGTTCGAGATCGAAGTGGCCGTAGGTGTCGCGCCCACGCACCAGAAGCGCGCTGTCGCGGATCGGCGAGAGCTGCCGCACGTGCGTCGGCACGTAGCGGATGGCGAAGCCGATGCGCGGCTGGTCCGACCGGTTGAGCTCCGAGCCATGGAAGAGCAGCACGTGGTGCAGCGACATCTGTCCCGGCTGCAACTCCACGTTGACCACCGTGCTCGGATCCACCTTGACGGCAACCTCCTGCCCACGCGACAGCAGGTTGGCGTCGTCGAAGCGGTCTTCGTGCTTCACCTGCTCGTGCTGCGTGCCAGTGACGACCTGCATGCAGCCCGAAGCCACCGTGCTGGGCGTCAAGGCGACCCAGGCGGTCACCACGTCGGGCGACGACAGGCCCCAATAGGTAGCGTCCTGGTGCCAGCTCACGTAGGCTGCGTCGCCCGCCGGCTTGGTGAAGAACTGCGCGCCCCAACACAGGAGGTCCGGCCCATGCAGCGACTCGACCGCATCGAGAATGCGCGCGTTGCGCACCAGGTTGTCGAGCCAGGTGTAGAGCAGGTGCGGCTTCTGATTGGTGCGGCCCTTGATGGCAGATGCATTGGCGAGGTAGCGGTCGCGCAGCACGGCGGCTTCGTCACCGGACAACGCCGGTACGGGGTGGAGGATTCCGTCTTCGCGGTAGCGGGCGACCTGCTCGGGAGTCAACGATGTCGACAAGAAGATCCTTCCGGCGGCTCTAGCAGCGTGCCGCCAAAAATTCATTGATGAAAATCAGTTTCGCATTTAAAACTCAGACATGTCAACGTCCAGACTTTCCCCTAGTCCGCCGCCCGCCGCCTCGAACGAGACCACCTATTCGGCGCCCGCACTCGAGAAAGGTCTGGACATCCTCGAACTGCTGGCGAACGAGGCCGACGGGCTGACGCAAGGCGCGATCGCCCAGCGCCTCGAACGCTCGACCGCCGAGATCTTTCGCATGCTGAGCGTGCTGGAGCGTCGCGGCTATCTCAATCGCCATCCGGACGGCAGCTACCGGCTGTCGCTGCGTTTGTTCGAGCTGGCGCATCGCCACCCGCCCCTGCAGCGGCTGCTCAACGTCGCCTTGCCCGCGATGCAAGAGTTGGCGCAGCAGACGCGGCAATCGGCGCACCTGGTCATCCACTATGCGCAGCGCATCCTCGTGGTGGCGCAGGTCGACAGCCCGGAGCCGATGGGCTTCGGGGTTCGGCTCGGCGCCAACTTTCCGTTCCGGCCCGATCGGGCATCGTCGCGCGTGCTCTCGGCCTTTCAGCCGGCCGCCGTGCAGGAAGCCTTGATCGCGGAGCTGATCGACAACAGCCCGGTGCGGCTGTCCGCGAGCAAGGTGCGCGCCGATCTGGCCGACATCCTGCGCAAGGGCTTTCACATGGCGAGCAGCGACACGACGACCGGCGTGACCGACCTCTGCGCGCCCATCTTCGACCACAGCGACGGCGCCGTCGCGGCACTGACGGTGCCCTACCTGAAGCAGCGCGACGTGCAGGTCACCTTCGCCGCTGCGCGCACCGCTCTGCTCGCGACCACGCGCCGGATTTCTGCCGGGCTCGGCGCGCCCGAAGGCAGGCGTTGAAGGACTTCACTCGATGGTGATCTTGGCCGTCTTGATCACCTTGGCCCAACGCGCCTGTTCTTCGCCGATGTAGGTCTTGAACTGGGCCGGCGACTGGTACGCGGGCTCGGTGCCCTGCCCCGTCAGTCTCGCGTTCAGCGCCGGTGTCGCCAAGGCTTTGGCGATTTCCGCGCTCAGTCGGTCCACCACGGGCTGCGGCGTGCCGGCCGGGGCGAACACGCCTTGCCAGCCGTAGATCACGAGTTCCGGCAAGCCGGCCTCCTTCATCGTCGGCACGTCGGGCATGGCAGGCGAACGCTTGTCGCCGGTGAGCGCGATCGCGCGGGCGCGTCCGCCTGCCACGGACGGCTGCACCACGTTGAATCCGTCGATGACCAGTTGCACTTCGCCCGCCATGAGCGCGGCCAAGGCCGGTGCGCTGCCCTTGTAGGGAACATGCACGATCTGCGTGCCGGTCTGCATCTTGAGCAACTCGCCGGCCAGGTGGTTGATGTTGCCGTTGCCGCCCGAGCCGAAGTTGAGCTGACCCGGCTTCTGCTTGGCTACAGCGATCAACTCTTGCATGGTCTTCACGGGCGTGCTGCTCGGCACCGCGGCCAAGAGCGGAGTGACGACCAGGCGGGCGACCGGAGCGAGATCCTTCGACACGTCGAAGCCGAGCTTCGGATAGAGCACCGGGTTGGCGGCCAGCATGCCCAGGTTGCCCATCAGCAGCGTGTAGCCGTCCGCTGGCGCGTGCGCGACATAGTCCATCGCCAGGTTGCCCGCGGCACCGGCCTTGTTGTCGACGATCACGGGTTGGCCCAGCTGGCCCGACAGCGTCTCGGCCAGCTGTCGCGCGACGATGTCGACGCCGCCGCCGGGCGGGAACCCGACGACCAGCTTGATCGGCCGTTCGGGAAAGGCTTGCGCCTGCGACGCCGGTGCCGCGCCGATCATGGTGATGGCGAGCAATGCGGGAATGAGGGTCCTGAGGCGATTCATCTGTTTTGTCTCCTGGTGAGTCATGAGGTCCGAGGCTTCTTTGTCGGGGGCTTCTTCGTCAAGGGCTTGTTCGGCGTGCTCGCCGGCTTCGGCGATGCGGCGCGGGCGCGGGCGCCATCGCCCGCCTGTTCGCCCAGCAACCGCTCCAGCGAGATCGATACATGCGAGAGGCGTGCGTCGCGCTGCAGGCTGTCGACGATGTGCTGACGCAGCGCGTCGCTCGCTGCGGCGCGCTCGCCACGCCGCAGCATGGCGATCACCTTCTGGTGCTCCGCGGCCACCTTCGCCTGGTTGACGATGCCGCGGCCGAGAAAGATGCGCGAAAACTGCGGCGACGCATACAGGCGCGCGTGGACCTCGTCGAGCAGCGGATTGCGCGCCAATTCGAGCAGCTTGGCGTGGAAGCGCCAGTTGAGTTCGCTGAACTGGCGGATGCCTGCCGCGCCGGTGCCGAAGTCGGTGCGCCGTATGGCCGCATTGATCGCATCGGCCTCGTCGAGTTTGCGCGCATCGATCGGACCGAGGATGTAGAGCAGCGAGGTCGTCTCGACCACGATGCGCGCGATCGCCCAGTCGACGTAGTGCTGCTGCGTCGGCGCCTCCGGCAGCCGGTAGCCGATGTTGTGCACGAAGATCAGCTGGCCTTCGGCCGCGAGCCGCGCCAGCGCCTCCCGCACCGGAGTGGCACTCACGCCCGTCTCCCGCGACACCTGGGCGATGTTGATGGCGCTGCCGGCGGTGAGCTCACCGGCCGCGATTCGCCTCAGGATCTCTTCATGCACCTGCGAAGCGAGGCTGTGCGGGCGAATGGGGGTGCTGCGCAGCGTGCTCATGGACATGTCTCGTCGGAGGTCTGTGCGGCTGCGATGTGCGTTCAGGCCGCGCTGGCCGGAAGGGTCGAGCCCGGCACGGCGCCGCGCGTGGCAGCCGTGTCGGTCTCGGCCGCGGCGGCATCCGGCATCGGAAGTCCATAGCGCCTGAACATCTCCGGCGGTGCCTCGTTCGCGATCAGCTGGGCGGCCACGGCATCGCGCATCCGCCGCTCCAATGCCGCGTCCTGCAGCGGATGCAACTGCTCGGGGTCGCTCTGCAGATCGTAGAGCGCCGTCTTCGCTTCGAGCAGCGGATAGCGGCGGATCATGTTGGCCTTGGCGTCGGCACGCATAGGTAGCTTCATCACCGGGTAGCCGCGCGTGAACGACAGGCCGCGGTCCAGCGCCGCATCGGTGAATTCGGCCGGCTCGAAGAAGGTGCGCATGTGCGTCGGCATCAGGGTGTACTGGAAAAGATCCTGCTCGAACGGCACCTGGGGATAGAGGAAGTAGGTGTAGCGCCCATCGGTGTAGTTAATGGCCGCGCCGAACTGGCCGTAGATTGCGCCGGGCGAGTCGCTCTCGGTCACCCGCGCGGGCGAGCCGCCGCGCATCTGCGGCAGGAGGTCGTGGCCGGTCACCTCCGGCGGGATCGGCTGGTCGAAGATCGACAGCATCGTCGGCATGAGGTCAATGGTCTGCGTGAGCGCAGCGTCGCGGTGCGGCTCGATTCCCGTCGATGCGGGCGCCGTGACGATCAACGGGATATGCGCCACCTCGTTGAAAAACGGCGGACGGTTCTTGCCCAGGTATTCCTTTTCTCCGAGCAGCAAGCCGTGGTCGGTGGACATCACCAGCCAGGTGTCTTTCCAGAGGTCGTGGCGGTCGAAGGTGTCGAGCAGCGTGCCCAGGTAGTGGTCGCACGCCGAAACAAGGCCGTGGTAGTTGGCCCGCAGCTGCGCAAGCAGATCGGCATCGAGGTCATTGCGCCCGTAGCTCGGCCAATCGAAGATCTTGCCGCCGAGCGCCTGGGGATGCGACTGCAAGAAGCGCTCCGGTGCGAAGAAGGGTTCGTGCGGGTCGAAGCACTCGAGGTGCAGCAACCAGCGGTCGTCACCATGGTGGGCGTCGAGAAACGCATTGGCCGAATCGAAGCACTGCGCCAGCGGAAAGTCGCCGCGCTGCTGGAGGTAGTCGCGGTTCACGAAATACGGCAGCTTGGAGTTGATGTCCGCCGAAAAGTCGTGCATGCGCTCGTGATAACGCTCGGCAAAAGACGCGGCATCGGGGCGGATGGCGGGGCGCCACTTGTCCTTTTCCTGTCCGCGGATGAATTCCCACGACGAGTAGCGGCCGTGGAAGCCGGCACCGCCGTCCTCGAAGTAGTGATAGTGGTCGGTGATGAGGTGCGTGTAGACGCCGTTCGAGCGAAGAATGTCCGCCAGCGAATGGTCGAACGGTTCGAGCGGACCCCAGCCACGGTGCAGAAAGTTGAGCCGCCCGGTCTGGATGTCGCGGCGGGCCGGCATGCACGGGAGGCTCCCGACGAAATGGCGGTCAAACACCACTCCGCGTTGTGCCAATCTGTCGAAATTGGGGGTCTGCATGCCTGCTGCGCCGTAGCAGGAAAGAGCGTGGCGGTTGAGCGAATCGAAGAGCAGGAAGACGACTTTCATGGTGCCTTGATCGTATCGCAAAATATATGATCGATGATCGGTTGGAGCCGATATTCGGGGTTGTTCGTTCTCGGGCGGTATGGCTAGCTGGCGTTCTTTTTGCCCATGGACAGTCCGCCCGGCAGGCAGTGCGAGCTGTGCCGGCTTCACTGCGGTGGCCCTTCGGGCTTCCTTGCGGTACTCGCCTTTCGCGGGGTCTCGCAGAACTCGCCTGCGGCTCAGACAGCTGCGAGCCCTTA
>JAHJOG010000097.1 GCA_018820395.1 Gammaproteobacteria bacterium
CAAGCGGCCGCCGCGTGATGACAGAGCGGCGCGCATTAGCTTGCCCCCCTGTCATGTAATGTCTCCCTCTCGTCCGTATCGGACTGGTTCGCACCGAGCGGTAGGGCAGCTTGGCGGCTGCCCGTATCGGAGCGAGAGAGGGAGGTGCTTGATTGTTCCGCCGGCCAGGGGGACGGCATCTCTCCGTCGCGCACTGGTGCCTCGGTCGCCTCCGTGCGATACTTCCGCTCAGGAGCAAAAGGCGCGCTTTCACCCTGAAACCGCGCTTCACTCGCCCGCGCGGCTTCAGTAGCAAGCCGATCGATTTTCGTATCGTGGTTCTGTGGGGAGGCTGCAGGAGCAATCTGACGGTCCTGCTGCCCATAGCCTATCTCGACAGGCTGGCCCGCCGATCCCTGCTCATTGGCGTCTTCGGCATCATCGGAGACGTCGGCGAGATCGAGCGGGCACATGGTGAGCTGCTGCGACAAGGTGTCCAGCAGCAAGTCTATCGTCTTTTTCGAACTGTCCGCGTGATTGCGAATGGACAACAGTGTCGATAGCGCACCGCTTCTCTCTACTCTGCTCGCTCGCCAGCGAGCTATATACTCGTGGTATGTCTCGTTGCTGCCACAGCCGCCACATGCAGTTTTCAGCTGCCGCGTTGTGAGAACCTGATGATTTTTAGAGAAGTGGCGGTCGAGCTCGTCGCACGCGACCTCATAAGTAGGCGCTTTCCTGTTTGCCATGATACGGTCCCTGCACGGGCCCAACCATGCCTGTTCTTAGCCGGTCTTGCGGGGTACAAGTCGGACCCTATGATGTTTTCATAAGGTAACAGGGCTTATAGGAATCACTTTCGGGGGGGTGCCAAGCACGTTTGGCTCAACTCATCGCTCTGCTGGGTCTGTTCGCCGCAATGTCCGTCAGCAAGCCTTTATTCTAGAAGGAATCTGGAGCGCCGTCGCGCTTCAGCTTGTCGCTCAGGAAGTGATTGGTTCTTGGCCGAGGACCCTTGTTGCCTGTCGGCGCAACTGCTCGGACCGGTCTCGTGATACCGGACAGTCGGGGTCACAAAGCCCCGCATGTACCGCACCGAGCAGTGGTGTGGTGGCATTTACCCTTCACCGCAACGTTAGCTCGCGCTGGAGGAGCACGGGTCCGGAACTCTTGTTGACAACACGCGCTCTGCCGACCACTGTCCTCTGTCCTAGGACAGCGGACACGGATATTATGCAGAGCCAAGACGTAGTCATTCTGCTCAAGCTGGCCAGTTTGGAGGCCCAATTGCGGGCAGGCCAGCTCAATGGATCGTCGAACTCCGACCCGTTCGCCTTGCGAAGCTTGGAAGATGCCTTGGGGATAAGCAAGACGGAGATCGGCGCATCGCTTCAACGCAGCGTCGCTGCGAAACTCGCTATCAAATCCGAGAATCGTCCGAAAGTGAACCGGCGCAACCTTGCCGAGTTCGTAAACCACGGTCTTAAATATGCGTTTCCCGCCAAACCGGGCGCACCGCAGCGGGGCGTCGCGACGGGCTTTGCCGCGCCCATGCTCAGGGGCCAACTCGTAAGCTCGGGCGCCGATATCCACGTATGGCCCTTCGCCGAAGGGAACCAGCGAGGGCCATCGGTAGAACCGCTCTTCAAGTCTGTACCCGAAGCGGCCCTAAAGGACGAACGCCTCTACGAACTACTGGCCCTGGTCGACGCGATTAGGCTGGGCAATCAGCGCGAAGCGCAGCTGGCCGCAAGCAGGTTCGAAGATCGGATAGTTCACGCATGAGCCTCCAGGGGGAACTCCTCGGAATGCTGGAAGCAGTCGCCGAAGCATTGGGGGAAGACCTGTGCCAGCAGATGGTCTTCGTCGGCGGGTGCTCGACGGCTGTGCTCATCACCGACGAAATCACCTTGCAGGAAGTGCGTGCGACCGATGACGTGGACCTGATCGTCGGCTTGGCAGGCACGGCCCAGTGGTTGCGACTCCAGCAAACCCTGAACGAGAGGGGATTTACGGTATCGGGAGAAGACGAGGTCATTTGCCGGATGCGGCTAGGCAATCTCAAGGTCGACTTCATGCCCGACGATCCGCACATCTTGGGGTTCAGCAACCGCTGGTACAGGGAGGGATTGGACACCGCAGTCAGATACATCCTGCCGAGCGGACGCGTGATCAAGCACCTGACACCCCCGCTGTTCCTGGCCACCAAGTTGGAGGCCTACGGCGGCCGAGGAGGAAACGACCCCCTTGGAAGTCATGACCTAGAAGACATAATCAATGTCGTAGACGGAAGGCCCGCGCTCTTGGACGAAATGCAGACGGCTTCGACCGAAGTGCGCGGTTACCTGTCGGAGCAGTTTAAGGCGCTGCTAAAACATCCGGACTTCGAGTATTTCATCTACGGAAATTTTCGGAACCCCGAAGGCAGGGCCGAAATCATATCGCAGAAGGTGAACGCACTAGCCGAACTCGCATGACGAAGCGAACGATGCTCCCCGAAAACGAAACGGAAGACCAATGCCTCTGCGATTGCATTGTCCATTCGTCCGAACGAACTGGGGCATTCTTGGGCCGCAGCTCAAGCGGTCAACCGTTCAGGCGGCCCAGAAGTTGGGAATGACGCAGATGCGAACGCTAAGGGCCGCATGTCGGCTCCCCGACTTCGTTCATTCGTTCAGGTCGGCCAAAGGCCACCGCCAACTTGGCCGGCCGTCACCCGGGCCGAGATCCAGTAACGGGCTCGGTGACGACCGGCGCAGCCGGCCGAAAATGGGAGGCGGTCGCGCGGGGTTACCCGCGCAAGGTGCCATTACCAATTGCGGAAGACCAGTTTCGCCCCCGACTGCATTAGGATGTCAAGGGAGCGCTAATACTTTGTGGCAGTCAGGCCGCGCGAAGCAGGAAGGGCGGCGGGCCAAGTGTTTTTACCGCATGAATGAGGATGAACACCTGATGCGTCTGCGTGAAGGATTCGGCGACGCAATCGTGCCGATCCCCATTGCGATCGATCAGCGCGGTCTGGCGCTTGCCCGATGATTTGCGCCCCGCCACCGGGATGAAGCGCCCGAGTTCGTCGTCGGGCGTGTAAACGGCGGGCCAAGGGTGCTCGCCGAATGCGGCAAGAAAGCTGTTCGACGCGATGACCCGGCGCAGCGTGCATCGAAATCCGTCGCCTTCGATCAATTCAGGCGGGTTCAGCACGAGGACGACGCAGCATTTCTCGTGCTTGGAGACATATTGCCGGATCGACGAATAAAGCGACGCGTCGAATTTCTTGGCAAGCTTGATCGGCGTCCAGATGCTGAACTTCTCGTCGGCGGCCATGTGATGGAACGCGTCATTCTGAAACAGGACCTCGGATGCGAACACATTCGCTTCGCGGTCGAACAGGTCGGCAGCTTGCGGATCGAGGGCCTGGCCGCAATCCTCAACCAGCTTGTACATCGCGCGCTGCCACGGAAGAAAGCCGTGGCCGGCTTCGTGGAGGGTAACGAAGCGCTTCTTCACGGCATCAGCAGTTGGTCGAGAAAGATTAGCCCAGCCGCGGCATCGAACAGCCCTATGACCTTGGACAGAGCACGCTTGATGGAGTCGCCCGCCTTGTGGCGCATTTTCGCCAGAAAGCCCTCGTTGAGCACATCTTCTTTGACCTCTTCGACTTTCGCGACGGCTAGGATGTCGTGGATCGGCGTGGGAAGCACGCCGAGCGCGCCTGCTTCTCGCAGCGCACGCTCGGCCTCCTTGCGGATTTTCGCCAACTGCACCGGTGTCAGGGTGCAGTCGTCAGGCCGCCGCGTCATTTATTGCGGTGCCAGCGAACATAAGCGAGATGGTCCAGCAAGGCCTGCTCCTCGTCCTGAGTAAGGTTATCGATCGCGAAGGTCGCGGCTCGTCCGTGTTTGGCACCCTCGGGACGGTCCTTCGAGGGAACAATATATCCCGCGCGTTCCATCAGAGTCTCATACGGCACCCCGAGCGCGGTCGACAAAGCGTACAGAATATGGGGCGAAGGCTTGTTGATCTTGCCAGTTTCCAACTGGCTCAAATAGGCATTGCTTACTTCTTTCCCGGTCGCCTCTTCGACGTCCCGGAGCGACAGATCGAGGCCGAGCCGAACACTTTTGAGATATCGGCCCAGAGCGTCCGTGCTCCTCGCATCGGTAGTTTTTTCATTGTTCATCTGGCCTCCTTGCTTGCGTGCGCCGAACTCGCAATCCGACGCATGACTCCTACCGCGGTCTGCTAATAACGTCAAGCACCGCTAAACGGGTGCTTGACAAACTTAGCACGCGTAGCAATATTAGCGGAACCGGCAAGGGCGCCGGCACATAATGGAGTTGTTCGAATGTCCCAGATTGCAGAAGCCGCGCTCCGCCGTGGCAAAGACCGTTACAGCATCGAAGTCGCCGATGCGTCGCTGACCTACCGTACCGTCCAGATCGACGACCTCACGCCTACCGGCTTGCAGTTGGCGCGCGCGGCAGGCTTCAAGCCCCCCGACAATGCCGTGGTGCTGCAGGTCGCCGCCGACGGGTCGCTCGACCTCGTCGAACCGGAAAAGCCGGTCGATCTGCGTCACCTGGACGGCCGCTTCGTAATCGTCGATTCCGATCGGCTCTATTTCTTCAAGCTGAGCGGCGACCGGTTCGAATGGCCTTGCCGGGTGGTGACCGGCGGGCTGATCCGCAAGTTGGGCGCAGTGCCTCCGGACCTGGCGATCTATCTCGAGCACGTCGATCGACCTGACCGCCGCATCGACGATCATGATCTCGTCGATCTCGACTCCGAGGGCACCGAATCCTTCATCGCCCACAAGGCGGTATGGAAGCTCAATGTCCACGGCGTGGTGATCGACGCCGCCGCGTCGACCATCACGGTGCGCGACGCGATGGAGCAGGCCGGCTTCGACACGGCCAAGCCGTGGCACATGTTCTTCAAGGTGGCGGGCGAGCCCAAGCAGCCGGTCGAGCTCGACACCGTGCTCGATCTTGATACGCCGGGCATCGAAAAGCTCCGGCTGACTCCGAAGAATGTCGACAATGGTGAGGCGCCGCCGGCGCCTCACCGCGAATTTGCGCTGCTCGATGTCGATACGGCCTATCTCGATCGACTAGGGCTGAGGTGGGAGACGATCATTGAGGCTGACCGCCGGTGGCTGCTGATTCATGGCTACCGGGTGCCTGCCGGCTACACCAAAACCCAGGTGCGCCTCGCGCTGGAGATCCCGCCCGCCTATCCTGGTGCGGCGATCTACGGCTTCTATGCCTATCCGCCGCTCGCGCTCGCGTCGGGGCGCGAGATTCCAAGCACGCAGCTGCGCGGAACGCTGCTCGGCGTCGAGTTTCACGGCTGGTCGCGCTATCGCGGGCCGTCGGCGCCCTGGGACGCGGCCACCGACAATGTCGTGACGCAGCTCGGGCTCGTCGAAGCCGCGTTGGCCAAGGAGGTCGGCGAATGACCCCGCGCACGACGCTCTCGCTCGCCGGCGTGCAGCACAGCATGCTCCACGACCATCTCTTTCCCGGCGACGGCCGCGAGGCGGCCGCCATCCTGCTGTGCGCGACCACCCCGGGGCCGCGCTTCAAGCTCGTCGTGCAGGAGGTCCTCCTAGTGCCGCATGCCGAATGCGCGCGGCGCGAGCGGGACGCGATCACATGGCCCGGCGCCTATCTCGAGGAGGCGATCGATCGCGGCGAGAGCGAAGCGCTCACCATCGTCCTGCTCCATTCCCATCCCGGCGGCCTGTTCGCCTTTTCGGAGATCGACGACGCCAGCGATCGCGTCACAATCCCGGCCCTGTTCCAGGCCTATGGCGAACAGCATGGATCGGCGATCATGACGCCAGACGGCGCGGTGCGGGCACGGCTCTACGCCTCCGACCTCGTGGCCACGCCGGTCGATCTGGTCACTTGCGCGGGCGACGACATTGCGTTTTGGTGGGGCGACGTGGCCTTCTGCGCGGTGCCGCTTGTCAGGCCGGTGGCGTTCACCGGCACCATGACCGCTGAGCTGGGCCGACTGCACGCCGTCGTGATCGGCGTGTCGGGGACCGGATCGATCCAGGCCGAGCAGGCCGCACGGCTCGGTTTCGGCCGGGTGACGCTCATCGATTTCGACCGCGTCGAACACAAGAACTTGAACCGCATCCTCAACACGACGACCGGGGACGCACAGGCCGCGCGCCTCAAGGTCGACGCCTTTGCGGATGCGGTTACTGCCTATCGCGGGCCGGGGGTGGCGCTCCGCTGCGCCGGGTCGATCAACAGCCGCGAGGCAGTGCTGGCCGCCGCGCAGGGCGACGTGTTGTTCTGCTGCGTCGACAGCCTCGAGGCGCGCCATATCGCCGATCTGATCGCCGCAGCATTCCTGCTGCCGCTGTTCGACGTTGGGGTGGTCATTCCGGTACGCAAGACCCTTCGGGGGCTCGCGATCGCCGATGCGGTGGGTCGGATCGATTATGTCCAGCCCGGCGGCGCCACGCTGGGCGACCGGCAGGTCTATTCGCCCGAGAGTTTGCGCGCCGAATATCTGCGCCGTGTGGCGTTTGCCGCGCATGCCCAGGAGCTGGATGCCGGCTATATCAAGGGCGCCGTCGAGGAGGCGCCGGCCGTGATCACGCTCAATATGCGCGCTGCATCGGCCTGCATGACCGAGTTCATCGCCCGCGCCTATCCGTTTCGGCTGGAGCCAAATCGTGGCTATGCCCGCACGATGTTCAGTCTGGCCGCCTGCGACGAGGATCATTTCCGCGAGGACAGCTTCGCCAAGGCGCGCAATCCCGCGTTCGCCCGCGGCGCGCGCGAGCCGCTGCTCGGGCTGCCCGCCCTTGCCAAGCCGAATACCGGGGGCACGAGATGAATCTCCAACGCTGGTGGCGCAACACAAAGGAGCGCTGGCGCCCATGGCGGCGGCTTCGGGTGACCGATGGCGATACGCTGCCGGCCAGACTACCGAGCCGCGATCTCGTCGTCGCCCGCGACGATGGCGAAGACTGGAGTGTAGGCATGCGTTGCCCGTGCGGATGCGGTGATACGATCGAGCTCATGCTGGTCGCCGAGGCCAAGCCTCGTTGGTCGCTGACATTCGACCGGCGCGGCCGCCCCAGCCTGTCACCCTCGGTGTGGCGGCGCGCCGGCTGCCGATCGCATTTCTGGGTTCGCGGCGGCCGCGTCGACTGGTGCGGCTAAGGTGTAGCGCGACCGGCGTATCATTCCGGTGCGTGCTGATCCCCAAGGCAACTTCACTCAGACAAGGCGAATCCTCGCCGGCTCGTTGCCGGCTTCCGAAGATCGGCCCGTCAACTGAAACATGATACCGTCGAGCTCGCTGGTCGGCACATGTTCTCTGCGGCGATATGGTCGCGCGTGATCCGCTCGCGCCACGACACCGCATCGGGAAAAGCCTGCCCGCCAGCGTCGCTGTTCGAGGTCGGTAGGTAGAGGGGAAAAGCCCCTCGGTCGGCCTCGCAACACGAGGTAAATCCATGAAAGATCCAGAACAGCAGCCAGGTGTATCCGGCGTTCGCGAAGCGCCCCCACTCGACCGGCGCATGCTCCACCCGGTCCGCGACCGGGACGACTGGCCACGAGCCGCGCCGGAAGGCGAGTCCACTCGCCGCATCGCGGTTATCGATACCGAGACCACCGGTCTAGCCGTCGAGAACCACCAGGTCATCGAGCTGTGCGCAGCCATCGCCGAGGTCGACGACGCTGGTCGCATTGTCGCGGTGCCGACGGTGCGGAGCGGCTTGGTCGATCCTGGCCATCCGCTGCCTGAAGAGATCACTGAGCTCACCGGTCTCACCGACGCTGACCTCGCCGGCCGTTCGATCGACGGCAACCAGCTCGCCGAAATGCTAGAAGCTTGCGATGGCGTCGTCGCGTACAACGCGGCGTTCGACCGGCCCTTTGTCGAGAAGTTGATCGGACGGCACGTGTCAGTCCCGTGGGGCTGCGTCATGGCCGATGTGCCGTGGCGCCAACTCGGCTTCGAGCCAGGACCGCAGGGTTATGCCGCGATGCAAGCCGGCTACTACATGCCGTCTGCGCACCGTGCGAAGGACGACGTGCTCGCGCTCATCCAGCTGGCTGATCACGTCTGCGCAGACGGCGAGACGATCATGGCCAAGACGCTGGCAGCGATGGATGCGCCGGCGTGGAGGTTCGAAGCGCAAGGAGCGCCCTACGGCTACAAGGATGATCTGCGCGAGCAGCGCTACCGGTGGGCGTGGGGACGGCTCCACAATTGCTGGTTCAAACAGGTGCGTCCGGCTTCCTACCAAGAGGAACTTGCCTGGTATGTCCGGACCATCGGACAGCAGCCGGTAATCGTCCCGCTACCTGCTAGCGAGCGCTACCGCTTCCACACCACGTGGACACCGGCCTGAACGGAGCAGCCTCTTAGAAGGCAGACAATGTGAGCCTTCCGGCTGAACGGAAAAGGGCTCCGGCCAATAGGCCGCCCACCACACAACAAGGAAATACGAATGATCGATCTCGATATGGGCGGGGCATGCCCCCGCCAGGCGCTGACCTATGCGCTGTCACAAATGCTGGGTCTGCCAACCGCCCCGGGTGCCGGAACCGACGCGCTGACAGTTGGCACCATGGACTACCCTAGCGAGCCGGCGCTCGAAATGGTCGCCCATGCGGCCATGAAGGCGCGGCAGGATTCGGTGTTGGCGCTTTTCGCGGATGAGCGGACCAGCACCTGCGCGGGCTTAGCGCTGATCTACCGGACGAAAGACGGCGCGCAGGTCATGCAAGTCGAGCCATGCCGCCTTCGTCGCAGCAAACCGATAGTGCTTGTCACCACTGATCGCCGCCTTGCCTTCCGTCTGGACAAGCGATGCTTGCTGACCACGTGTGCGGTGCCGTCCCGCGCGAAGGCCGAGCGCGGCATCGAATGCGCCTGGGATGAGATACGCGCTGCCATGCGCAAGGTCGAGCTTGACCCTGCGGAGTGGGAGGCCAGCTACTGCGCGCTGTTCACTGATGCGCAGGCGTTCGCCGACTTCATGGCCTGATCGCCTTCAGCTCCACCGCGACTATCTTCAGGCGGCGTCTCCACCCGGAGGCGCCGCCTGTTTCGTTTCAGAAACAGGAATGCCCATCATGCCCACTACCGCCCGGCGCCACCCGCGCGTGCTGTGCTCGCTCGCCATCATCCGCGATCGCACAGAGTTCAGTCCACGCTCTGCCATCCGTTCAACCGCAATGTTCACGGTCACCCGGTCCAGATACACTGGTGCTCGCTTTTTGATCGATCACCGCGCGTTCGACCGCAACGCCACGCGAGCTGACATTCTATCCGGATTGGCGGAGCGAATTCCGTTGGAGGCCACTGTTATCGCGCGCGCCTCACGGACGGCGCAGCACTATCGGCGGCGCATCTTCGCTGCTGGCGGACCGTTGCCGCCAGCGGACCTACAGCTGCTGCAGCGGGAGCGCCCGGACCTCGATATCCTGCCGCTAGAATGCGCGAACAGCGCGATCGAGGAGATCGCCGCTGCCTATCGGATCGAACGCGCCGGTCCCGGTTCCAACATCCTGTCCCGGTCGCGCAAGGCACCAGAAGAGGCGCAATGCCTTTGGGCCGCTTTCCTGTGGTCGCAGTTTTCCACGCACGAGCGGACATCACTAACCAGCGCGTGGGAAGCGTGGAGAGTCATCGAGCGGGCGCGCCCGCTCCCGTTCTGAAGAAGCGTGAAGATGCCAACAGTAATTGAAAGGAAAAGCAAAATGGCAAAAACGTATCTCGCGCTCGACGCAGAATTTTACTGGGACGAAAAACTGTACAAAACGCATCAGGCTATGGATCCGAGTTCCAATCGCCACTCAGTCGCGGTGAAGCGGGTCATGGCCGCAGCAGTGTTTCAATTTACCATCGACGACGAAGGCCGCGTCAGCACCGGCGAAATCGGCAGCTGGAGCGAGCGGGACTGGAGCAACGAAGAGGGCGTAGTCGGCAAGGTCTTCGACTACCTGCGTGCGCACGATGACAAGCCCATCATCACCTACGGCGGCCTTGCGACCGACGTTCCGATCCTCCTTTTGGCGGGGATCGCACACGGGATGCGCCTACCGCCGCAGCTCGTTGACCAGCCTGGACGGAAAGGCCCGCGTCCTCATCTCGACCTCGGCTTGATGATGAAGGGCGGGGGCCGGACTTGGACCCACCTCAGCCAGCTATTGCTGCGCATGGGCGTTCCCTTCGATCTCGTGGCAGCAAAGCCGAGCGTCCCGCGCCCCGCCAGCGCTGCGGCGTGGCAGAACCTGCGCGATCACGTCGAACTGGACTGCCTCCTGCTTGCCATCGCAAAAATTGGTTGGCTGGTTACGCAAGGAACTGACGGGTTGCGTCTGGAGCCAGCGATCATCACGCTGGCCGAAGGCTTTTTGCGACGCCGGCCGGACCATGCCCTTGCCAACGAATTGCGCGCCTACGTTAGTGAATTACACAGGGTCATCGCTAAAAATTACGAGACCGCGGCCTGACCCACATCAACTTATGCGCCGGACTGGAGAAATTCGGACATCTTCGGCCCGGCGTATGGTGAAAAACACTTGGCGGCAGAGATTCCGGCGCCAACGGCAATCAATTTTTAACTTCCAGAGAACTATACACGAAGCAATCGCGAACACAGCGCGCTGGGATAGTACCCAAGCCGGTGGCCTACAATTTTGTGTCGCTTCAACCCCAGGAACCTGCACCGAAAGGGTGCGCGTTCGAATGGCGTTCGAGGTCACGAAATGACATCTTCGACATCGCAATCCACACCCGTGGTCTCGCTCGCCCTGCGAGGAAACCATGACGAAAGCGCCTGCCGGTAACGGCACTCAATCGAAAAACTACAATCTCGCATGTCCGAATGCCAACCAGAGCGGGCATACATCAACAGCAAGCTGGTCTGTCCGGCTTACTCCGGCGCGAGTCCGGAGGGCTCTTGAGACTATCGACATCCAGGCGGGTTCGCGTCTCGCGCGATGCGCAAGCTATCGCGCGTTCACCGCTCATATCGACGCCGATGATCTGTTGCAGGAAGCGATCCTGCGGACGATGACCTCGCGGACGTGTCCCGCCCACATCGCGATCGAGCATTTCCTGATGGGAGTGATGCGCTCCATCGCCAGCAAGGTAATCGAGAAACGCGAAAGAGCCGGAGATGCGCAGCTAGAGTGTGGCCGCGCCTGTTCAAACACGCCGGTGGCTCCGTACGAATCCCTCGTCCTTGCCGAGCGTGCCGATATGTGCCGACGCTCGGTCGAGAAGGTGGTAGCGGGCTCACCCACGGCTGAAATTGTGGTCGATGGAATAGGCCAAGGCCTGTGCGGAAAGGCGCTGGCCGATTTCGCCGGCATCGACCAGATCGAACTCGCGTCGACACGAAGAATGATCAAGCGCAGGGTCGCTATAGTCTGGGGCGAACTCGAAGAATTGGACGAGGCCGCCTAGCAGGGAGGCATAAATCGGGTAAGCGTTCTGCATGACCGAAGCCCTATTCAACCGCAAAACCCTCGACCGGCAGCTTGCATCCACCAGCGCGCCGAGCGGGGATCAGCTCGGCATCCTGCGCGCCTGGGCATCCACCATCCGCGATGGCAGCATACACACGCAATCCGAAACCGAAATCGAGGACCAGTTCAAGGACCGGATTGTAAGCGCGCTATTAGGATACCGGCCTTTCAACGAAACCGGCGAATGGACCGTCGCTTCGAAGACGTCGATCGGATCGGGCGTAGTCGACCTCGCGCTCGGTCGTTTCACGCCGCATGCGAAGGTCATCGTTGCACCGTTCGAGTTGAAGGGTGCGAAGACGCGCGATCTCGATGCGATCATGCCGGGTCGCGCGAAGAGCCCAGTTCAACAGGCTTGGGAATACGCCTCCGACAATGTGGGTACCACATGGGTACTGGTCTCCAACTACCTCGAAATCCGCCTCTATAGCTATTCCGAGGGTCGGCAATTCGTCGAGACGTTCGACCTTGCGCAAGGCGACGATCCCGCGCTTGCCAAACGCACGCTCCTGCTGCTGTCGGCGGAAAGTCTGCTCGGTGGGCGAACTGCGGAAATACTCGCCCAGAGCCGGCGCGAAGATCGCGACATCACCAATGCGCTTTACCTGCTCTACAGGGATCTGCGCGGCCAGCTTATCGATGCAGTTCGCGCCGACCGGGCAGAGCTGGACCCGCTCGATGCGATCAGCGCGGCCCAAACCATTCTCGACCGGGTGCTGTTCATCGCCTTTGCCGAAGACAACGGCCTGCTGCCTGACGACAGCCTGCTGCGCGCTTTCGAGCATGCCGACCCGTACAACCCGCGGCCGGTGTGGCAGAACTTCCTCGGGTTGTTCCGCGCTATCGACGAAGGGAACACCAAACTCAAAATTCCAAAATACAATGGCGGCCTGTTCTCGCGCGATCCGGTCATCCCCGACCTCAACCTGCCCGACGCAATCTGCGAGGGGTTCAAGCGCCTTGCCGAATACGACTTCGCCAGCGAAGTCTCGGTCACCGTCCTCGGCCATATCTTCGAGCAATCGATTGCCGATGTCGAAGCACTGCAGGCGCAGGCGCTCGGCGAGGAGCCGGTCGAGACCAAAGCCAGTGGCACCAGTGGTCGGCGCAAGCGTGACGGCGTGGTCTATACGCCCGATTACGTCGCCCGCTTCATCGTCGACCAGACGCTGGGTGCGCATGAGCGGGAGATTTTCGCCGATATCCTCGCTCGCCACGCCAGACCCGGTGCGCAGGCCGACGACGATCCAATCAAGTGGAAATCCGCCAAGGCGGAGCGGACCGCGTGGGAGGAGTATCGCGACCGATTGACGTCCCTTCGCATCGTCGATCCTGCGTGCGGTTCGGGTGTGTTCCTGATTATGGCTTTCGACTGGCTGAAGGCCGCACTGGAACGCGCCAATACCCGGATCGCGGAACTCGCTGGCACCGGCCATATGGGCGACCTCTATGATCCCGACAGTGAAATCCTGACGAACAATCTGTTCGGAGTGGACGTGAATAGCGAGAGCGTGGAAATCGCCAAGCTCAGCCTGTGGATCAAGACTGCCCGGCGCGGCAAGGTGCTCGACAGCCTCGACGGCAATCTCAAGGTCGGCGACAGCCTGATCGAGAATTCGAGTTACGCCTATCGCGAACACGGATTCGCCTGGAAGGAGGCGTTCCCACAGGTATTTGCCGAAGGCGGTTTCGACGTGGTGCTGGGTAATCCGCCCTATGTGCGGATGGAGTTGCTCAAGCCGATGAAGCCGTGGCTGGAGAAGCGTTACGAAGTCGTTTCCGACCGGGCCGACTTATACGCCTATTTCTTCGAGCGCGGTGTCAATCTGCTGAAGCCCGGTGGCAGGCTGGGCTACATCAGCAGCTCGACCTTCTTCAAGACCGGGTCGGGCAAGCCCTTGCGCCGTTTCCTGCGCACGAAAGCCGCGATCGAAACCGTGGTCGATTTCGGCGATATCCAGATTTTCGAAGGCGTCACGACTTATCCTGTCATCATGACGCTGCGCGCCGGGGCGCCTGAGGCGGACCATGCGCTCGATTTCTGGAAGTTGAGCGCGCTGCCCGAAGCGGATTTCGCCGCCGCGTTCGACGAGGCGCGCGAACCCTATCCGCAAGATGCACTAGGCGATGGGTCGTGGGAACTGGAAAGCCCTGCGCTGCGCCGCCTGCGCGAGAAGATTGTCAGTGGGCGGCCGACGCTGAAGGAAGTCTATGGCTCTCCGCTTTATGGCATCAAGACCGGGCTGAACGAAGCCTTCGTCATCGACACGTCCACCAGGGAAAAGCTCTGCCGCGAGGATGCAAAATCGGCGGAATTGCTGAAGCCTTGGCTGGAAGGCAAGGATCTCAAACGCTGGCGCGCCGAGCCGCGCGGCCTGTGGATCATCTACATTCCCAAGAACCGCATCGCCATCGGCGACTACCCCGCCATCCGCGACTGGCTCCTGCCGTTCAGGGAGCGACTGGAGAAGCGCGCGACCAAGCAGGAATGGTTCGAATTGCAGCAGGCGCAGGAGGCGTATTCAGACTCCTTTACTAGCCCAAAAATCATTTATTCGCGCTTTCTGAAACGCGCTGAGTTCATGTTCGATGAACGTTTCAACTACCCCAACAATGCACTCTTCGCCATTCCAGGTGCAGGACATTTTCTCGTTGCCATCCTGAATTCTCCGGTCTGCTGGCAGCACCTCCGCTCACAGAGCACTGATTTAAGCGGCGGTTTTTCGCAGGCCGATGCGGCAGACCTCGAATCCTTGCCAATCCCCACCGCCACCGACGCGCAAAAGGCCGAGCTCGCCACGCTGGCCGAGAGTGCGCAAAAGGCTGCGCAGGAGCGCTATCGCCTCCAGCATGATGTCACGCGCCGCATTCCCGACCTTGCCGCTGATCCAGCTTCGGCCAAGCTGACCAACAAGCTCAAGGAATGGTGGGCGCTGCCCGACTTCGCGGCTTTCCAGGAGGAGGTGAAAAAGGCACTGAAGGCCGACATTCCATTAAAGGAACGGAACGACTGGGACAGCTGGCTCAGCGAAAATCGTACCGAAATCGACCGCCTGACCGATCGCATCCGCACTTGTGAACGGGAAATAAACGCCAAGGTCTACGCCTTGTTCGACCTCGATGCCGAGGACATCGCGTTGCTGGAAGCGAGCATCTAGCCAGCGCCATTCATGCCAGGAACCGATCCGCCGCGTTGCGCCCCGGCGCCGATCCGACCCGCGATCGCTTGTTCAGGTGCAGCAGGTTCACCCGGGGCGGTGTCGGAATGTGTCCGGTGACGATGGGCACCTCACGCACGAGGACGGCCAGCCTTTCGGCCAATTCCCGCTCTTCGCCCAAGGCAAGTGCGCGGCGGTTGTAATTCCGGCCGCCGGTCGTACGTTGGCTATGGCCTACGTGACGCGCAAGCAGTGCCTCGCTGACATCCTCGCCAGCCATCGCGCTGTAGTGAAACGTGCGCTGCGAGTGGTAGTCGGCATGCTTGCCGCCAGACGTCTTCGGAAGCGGCTCGATCGCATGGGCGGCATCGATCATATAACGCCAAGCTGTTCCGTAGAATTTCGGCCCGCCGGGTTTCTTCCAACGCACATATTGGGCGTCAGCATCAAATTCGCCGTACAGCTCGGGGAAGAGCCGGTCCCATCCTTCCGCTTCGATCGCTGCTACATAGTCTGCAAAACCCAATCGCATTAACTGGGGATGGAGAGGTAGCGCTCGCCTGCGGGATTCCCGCTTGAGGCCACCCGGCGTCACACCATCCTTGCTCTTGGTCATGTTCGCTTGGACGAGAATGTATGGTGTTTCGGCCGAAATCTCGACATCGACTAGTTCCAGACCGCATGCCTCTTCCCGGGACGTTCCGGCGTAGGTGCCAAGCAACGGGACCCAATAGGCTGCGTCCTGATAGATCGTAGGATTTCGAACCAGCTTCACGCGTGCATTGCAGCCGCCGCCGCCCTGCCACAGCGGAAGACCATAGAGAGCGACGAGGTTCGCCTCGGTCAGCGGCATACGCTTCGGATCACTATCGCTGACCGAGATGCGTTTCCGCGCTTCCTGAAAATCCATGACCTGACCGAAGCCCTGCCGATGAAGCCAATAAGTTTTTTTTAGGATGTTCGAAGCGGCCTCAAGCTTCGTCAGGTGGCTATTGATCGTGCGATCACTGCGCCGATATGTGCTGGGCAGCGCAGGATAGGTAGTGGGATCGAACGGCACCGCCATCGCACCTTTCTCGTGGAGACGTCCCCAGTCGAACCCCTTGGGAATTCGCGCCAGGCGTCGGACGTATTCGTCAATGTCCGCAGGCTCGTAATCCGACATCGGCTTGTCGCCCGTAAGCCACGCGAATGCCTCCAGCATATGCCGAGTCTTGTTGTTGTCCGGTTGCCAACCATTCGCCTCGAACATCACATCGTGCAGCTCGTCCAGCTGCTCGCTAAAACGCACGGTAGTAGTCTTCGCGAAAAACAGGTTCCCCTCGTTTTTTTGCGCAGGCGGTGGTTCCGCAGGGGAAGCCTGGGCAGCATTCGGAGGATCAGGGACAGGGTTCCCGGAGGCTGACCGCAGGCCTGCGGGCCAGTCTTCAGCGAGTAATTGGTGCGGCCCGCTCCGGGCGATATTCAGACCGAAGTGCAGAGCCTCCTCTACACGAGAATGCGCCTCCGCATAGCCGCGTAGGAGTTGCGAGCGCGCTTCCGTGCACGTGCCATCGTTCACGGGAATGCCGAGAGCCTCAATGCTTTCCAAGGCATCGGTACGGCTGATGGACATCGGTGTAACCAAGACCCGCAATACTGTCCCCAGCAGCCGGACTTCCTGCTCGGACCAGGTTTCATCGATCTCGGCCATCACGGCGTCGGAACCGACTTCCGGCGTATCGTGGGTAACGCGCGCTACGATCCGATACGCTGCCGCCATGATCTTATGATTGTGCTCGTCGGTGCGGGCTGCGCCAATCGGAGCTGTGATGTGCGCGGTAGCTCGTGCAAGCTCATCCTTCAGCCCTTGTCGAAAAAGAGCCTGCTGCTCATCGATCCTCAGATGGCCGCGATCAAATTTCGGCGTCATCAGCATATGTAACTCGTCCCATCTCGCGGCCAACCGACGAACGAGACGCCGCGCCTCGACCGGGTCAGCTGTGCCCAACGCAATGCTGATAGGACGATTACATTTGTAAACCCAAGGCATTCGGCGACGAAAATGATATCGTGCGCCGCGGCGGACTAGATAGCTGTTCTGACGCATATCAGCGAACGCGTTCGCCGAACGGGTTCGTTATGCTGGTCGCGATTACGGCTATCAGGTGAGAAGCCGTGTGAGAAGCTATGGGTGAAGGTCTGCGCACTACCGCCTCTGGGATGGCGGTCTTCTGCGGCTCGTTCAGGAAACTGGAGCGGGTAGCGGGAATCGAACCCGCATAGCCAGCTTGGAAGGCTGGAGCTTTACCACTAAGCTATACCCGCCCGCTTGAGCGGCGCAGATGCCATCTCTTGGCGCGTCGCGTCAACCGGATTCGCGCGGGGATTCGCC
>JAHJOG010000098.1 GCA_018820395.1 Gammaproteobacteria bacterium
CCGAGTCGGGCGAGTAGAGCTTGTCGATGCAGAACTCGCTGCGGTGGGTGTTGCCGGTGACGTCCACCAGGATGTTGCGCAGCGTGCGGTCGACCAGCCAGGCGGGCATGTTCTGACCATGGATCTCGCGATTGCGCGCGATTTCCTTAAGCGCGATCTCGAGTTCGTACACCTGGTCGTTGCGCGCCTCGTCCACGCGCGGCGCCTGGCTCGTCGGGCCGATGAACATGCCCGAGAACAGGTAGCTCAGCGACGGGTGGTTGTGCCAGTAGAGCAAGAGGCTGGCGAGCAGTTCGGGCCGCCGCAGGAAGGGGCTGTCGGCCGGGGTCGCGCCGCCCAGCACGAAGTGGTTGCCGCCGCCGGTGCCGGTGTGGCGCCCGTCGGTCATGAACTTCTCGGCCGAAAGCCGCGTCTCGAAGGCGGCGTTGTAGAGGAACTCGGTGTGCTCGACCAGCTCGCGCCAGTTGTGCGCCGGGTGGATGTTGACTTCGATCACGCCGGGGTCGGGTGTGACCTGCAGCATCTTCAGGCGCGGATCGCGCGGTGGCGGATAGCCTTCGAGGACGATCTGCACGCCGAGCTGCTCGGCCGTCGCCTCGACGGCGCCGACCAGGTCGAGATAGTCCTCCAGGCGCGCGAGCGGCGGCATGAACACATACAGCACGCCCGAGGCGGTGCCGACCCGCTCGGCGGCCGGACCGTTGGCGCGGCGCGGGTCGCGCACCTCGACGCACAACGCCGTGCGCGTGACCCAATGCGCGGACTCGCCGCGCCGCGGATAGCGCACGGCGCCGGGGTCGCCCACCGACTGGGCCGGCGTGGCCGGTCCGCCCGCGGCGCCATCGCCAGTGGGCGACTGGAAGCGCAGCGCCGCCATCGACACCTGCGGCGTGCCGAAGGTGTAGGGCACTGCGTCGAGGCCGGACGCCGAGTCGCCCGCAAAGCCGGCCTGGCGCGCGCGGAACACGGTCGACGCGGGCAGCGGCGCGCGCGGCGCGGTCGGGTCGCGTTCGATGAGATAGGGGTAGTCGCCCTTGCTGGCCCAGGGCTGCGAGTCGAGCGGCAGGCGCCAGCCCATCGGCGAATCGCCCGGAATCAGAAAGAGCCGGCCGTCGCGCAAGAACCAGGGGCCGGTCTTCCAGCCCGGGCCGTCGAGTGCGGGCGCGTCGGAGTCGGCATTGGATGCCTCGATGGGCAGCATGTAGCCGATGACGCTGTCGAGCTTCTGCGTGAACACCCGTCGCAGGCGCGTGCGCTCCATTTCGTCGTCGAGCTTGGAATCGAACGGGTCGACGTTGACCGGCAGGCGCCGCTCGCGCCACAGGTAGTAGTAGGTGTCCTCGTAGCCGGGTTCGATGTAGCGCTCGGTGAGGCCCAGCCGATGCGCCAGCACGATCGCGAAGCGGCGCGCATCGTCGCTGGTGTAGTGCGTGGGCTTGCGCTCGTCGGCGAAGAGTTCGGGCTTGTGCCAGATCGGCTGGCCATCGGCGCGCCAGAAGATCGACAGCGCCCAGCGCGGGAGCTGTTCGCCCGGGTACCACTTGCCCTGGCCCAGGTGCAGAAAGCCGCCCTGGCCATATTCGTCGCGCAGGCGGTGCGTGAGTTCGGTCGCGTAGGCGCGCTTGGTGGGGCCGAGGGCGTCGGTGTTCCACTCGGGCGCGTCGCGGTCGCTGGTGGCCACGTAGGTCGGCTCGCCGCCCATCGTGAGGCGCACGTCGCTCGCTTCGAGCAGGGCATCGACCTGGTCGCCGAGTGCCAGCACCTCGGCCCACTGCTCTTCGGTGTAGGGCTTGGTCACGCGCGGCGATTCGTAGATGCGCGTCACCTTCATCTCGTGGCCGAAGTCGACCTCGGCGTCGTCGACCGCGCCTTCGATGGGCGCAGCGCTCGACGGGGTCGGCGTGCAGGCGAGCGGTATGTGGCCTTCGCCGGCCATCAGGCCGGAGGTGGCGTCGAGGCCGATCCAGCCGGCACCCGGCAGAAAGACTTCGCACCAGGCGTGCAGGTCGGTGAAGTCGACCGTGGTGCCGCTCGGGCCGTCGAGCGACTTGACGTCGGGCGTGAGCTGGATCAGGTAGCCCGAGACGAAGCGCGCCGCCAGGCCGCAGTGGCGCAGCAGCTGGACCAGCAGCCAGCCCGAATCGCGGCAGGAGCCCGATCCGTTGGTGAGCGTTTCTTCGGGCGTCTGCACGCCGGGTTCCATGCGGATCAGGTAGTCGACGTCGTGCTGGACTTGTTGGTTGAGCCCGACCAGGAAGTCGATGGTGCGCTGTTCCTTGCGATCGATCTTGTCGAGGTAGGCCTGCAGCAGCGGCGTGGCCGCTTCGGTCACCAGGTAGGGGGCGAGTTCCTGCGCCTGCGATTCCGAATACTTGAAGGGAAAGTTCTCGGCCTGCGGCTCGAGGAAGAAATCGAAAGGGTTGTAGACCGCCATCTCGACCACGAGGTCGACCGTGACCTTGAACTCGCGTGTCTTTTCAGGAAAGACCAGCCGCGCCAGGTAGTTCGCGAACGGGTCCTGCTGCCAGTTGACGAAGTGCTCCGCCGGCTCGATCTGCAATGAATAGGAAATGACCTTGCTGCGGCAATGCGGTGCGGGACGCAGCCTGACCACCTGGGGGCCCAATTGCACGGGCCGGTCGTATTTGTAGTGTGTGACGTGGTGGAGTGCGGCGTGGATGGACATTTAGTTCTCGGAGCTTCGATGATCGCCTGGGCTGAACGCATACTAGCCCAAGGGGCGTAGCAAATTGCGCGCCATCGGTGGCCATGGCGGCGGTGGCAGCCATCCGCACGGAGCTGCGCATTCTCGAAACCAACCCGTTCACCTGCCGCATCGCCGACGACGATCGCCTCGAACGCGAACTCGTGATTCCGTTCGGCGCCGCAGGCTATGTCGCCTTGTTTCGGATCATCAGCGAGCGCGAGGTCGCGATCGCGGCTGTTCGCCACCAGCGCGAACACGACTGCCACTAGCGCTTTCCCGCATACTCGCCCCGCATGACAAGCAGATGGCGCGCCAGCGAGAGCGCGCCGGGGAGGGTTTGCCACATGTCGTCTGGATCCGTTTCGTGACGCCCGCGCTCGATGCGCGCGGGCACTCTGGCTTCGTTGCCGTCGCAGGCTCCGTGCTGGGCGCGGCGCTGCAGCTGCAGCAGCCAGCGCTCTGGCCTCAAGGCATCTACATCGTGTTGACCGTGGCCGCCTTCGTGGCCTGGGCCGCGGTGCGCAAGGCGCGGCGGGTGGGTTGGGCCGCATTGGCGGTGGCGCTGCTCGCCGGCACGATGCTCGGCGCAGGGCTGGCTGGATGGCGTGCGTCGGTCTACGCACGAGACGTGCTCTCTAGCGACATCGAAGGACTCGACCTGCAACTGGAAGGCGTGGTCGCGCAAATGCCGCAGCCGGGCGAACGCGGCACGCGCTTTCGCTTCGATGTCGAGTCGGCCCGCACTCTGGCTCCACAAGACAGCGAGGGCAAGGCGCCGCGCGCAGGCAGCGCGGTCCGCGTTCCGCCGCGCGTCGTGCTCACCTGGTATCGCACCTCCTTAGAAAACGATTCCGATGCGGATCGGCTCACCGCCGTGGGCGCTTCGGCGTCGCCGGTGCATGCCGGCGAGCGCTGGCGATTCACGGTGCGCCTCCGCGCGCCGCATGGCACGCTGAACCCGCACGGCAGCGACTTCGAGTTGAACCTGTGGGAGCAGGGCGTGCAGGCGACCGGCTACGTGCGCAGCGGCGCGCATGACGTGCGACCCGAGCGGCTCGGCGCCAGCTGGCGGCATCCGGTCGAGCGAGCGCGCGAAATCCTGCGCGACAAGGTGTTCGAGCGCGTGGCCGACCGCCCGTCGGCCGGCGTGGTGGCCGCGCTGCTCACGGGCGATCAGAACGCGATCGAGCGCGACGACTGGAGCGTCTTTCGCGCGACCGGCGTGGCGCATCTGATGTCGATCTCGGGACTGCACATCACGATGTTCGCCTGGCTGGCCGCCGCGGCGGTGGGGGCTGCCTGGCGGCGAAGCGGGCGGTTGATGCTGGCGTGGCCGGCGCAGCATGCGGCGCTGGCGGGCGGTGTGCTTCTGGCGACGCTCTACGCGGTCTTCAGCGGCTGGGGTCTGCCGTCGCAGCGCACGGTGTGGATGCTGGCCACGGTCGCCTTGCTGCGACTGTCGGGCGCGCGCTGGCCGTGGCCCTGGGTGTGGCTGTGCACCTGCGCCGTGGTGGTCGCATTCGATCCATGGGCGCTCATGCAGGCCGGCTTCTGGCTGAGCTTCGTCGCCGTGGGCGTGCTCTTCGCCGCGGGCCGGGCGGCGCACGAAGGCACCGAAGGTGTGGACGCGGCGAATGACCCGCGACGCGGGCTCGCAGCGCGTTGGGCGCGGCTGTGGCGCGAACAGTGGGTGGTGACGCTCGCCCTCACGCCGCTGGTGCTGATGCTGTTCCATCAGGTCTCGCTCATCGGGCTGGTGGCCAACGCGATCGCCATTCCGGTGGTCACGCTGGTGATCACGCCGCTCGCGATGCTCGGGGCCGTGCTCGCGCCTTTGTGGCAACTGGCGGCTTGGGCCGTCGAAGCGTTGGCCACACTGCTGCGGTGGCTGGCGGCACTGCCGTTCGCCAGCCTGTCGATGGCCGCACCGGCGGCGTGGGCCACCGTGGCGGGCGTGGGCGGCGGCGTGCTGCTCGCGATGCGTCTGCCGATGGCGGTGCGCCTGCTTGGGGTGCCCTTGCTCCTGCCGGCGCTGCTGTGGCATGTGCCGCGGCCTGTGCCCGGCGAGTTCGAGCTGTTGGGGGTCGACATCGGCCAAGGCAACGCCGTTCTCGTGCGCACGGCCACGCACAGCTTGCTCTACGACGCCGGCCCGGCCTATGGCGCTCAAGGCGACGCAGGCGAACGCGTGCTGGTGCCGCTGATGCAGGCCATGGCCGAAACGCTGAACACGGTGGTGCTCAGCCACCGCGACAGCGACCACACCGGCGGCGCTGCCTCGGTACTCGAGGCCCAGCCTGCCGCCCGGCTGCGCAGTTCGATCGAGCCCGGGCACCCGTTGCAGGCGCTGCGCCGGTCCGAACGCTGCGTGGCCGGCCAGCGCTGGCGCTGGGACGGCGTGGACTTCGAGCTGCTGCACCCGCTCGACGCCGACTACGCCGCCCAGCGCAAGCCCAACGACCTGTCGTGCGTGCTGCGTGTCGGCAACGGGCGGGCCGCGGTGCTGCTCACCGGCGACATCGAAAGCGCACAGGAGGCAG
Organism: Gammaproteobacteria bacterium; assembly: GCA_018820395.1. GTDB lineage: Bacteria > Pseudomonadota > Gammaproteobacteria > Burkholderiales > Burkholderiaceae_C > Variovorax. The sequence goes on from JAHJOG010000098.1 coordinate 5,248, forward strand.
CGCTGGTGGCGCGCGGCGAGCCGCTGCAGGCCGACGTGCTGCTGGTGCCCCACCACGGCAGCAAGACATCGTCGAGCGCGGCGCTGCTCGACGCCGTCCGGCCACGGATCGCGCTGGTGCAGGCCGGCTACCGCAACCGCTTCGGCCATCCGGCGTCGGAGGTGGTGGCGCGCTACCGAGAACGCGGCGTGGTGGTGGTCGACTCGGCGCGCTGCGGCGCAGCCCGCTGGACGAGCGAGCATCCGGGCGAACTGCGTTGCCAGCGCGAGGAGGCCCGCCGCTACTGGCATCACAGGCTCCCGTGAGCACGCGCGGCGGAGCGACTGGCCTTGAACTTGCTAAGCTACGTGAAAATTCGATAGGTCGTTTCATGCACAAATTCGACGAGATGTACGAGCAGCTGCCCTACGGGGGGGCGCCGATTCGCGGGCACTACCAGCGATACGACCAGTGGCTATCGAAGCAATCGGACGACCTGATGCGCTCGCGCCGCGAGGAAGCCGAGCTGATCTTTCGGCGCGTGGGCATCACCTTCGCGGTCTATGGCGCCAAGGACGAGGACGGCTCGGGCACCGAGCGGCTGATTCCGTTCGACGTGGTACCGCGGATCATTCCTGCACACGAGTGGCAGAGCATGGAACAAGGTCTGGTGCAGCGCGTGACCGCGCTCAACCGCTTCCTGCACGACGTGTACCACGACCAGGAGATCCTCAAGGCCGGCGTGATTCCGAAGGAGCAGATCCTCCAGAACGCGCAGTACCGCCCCGAGATGATGGGCGTGCGGGTGCCCAACGACATCTACTCGCACATCAGCGGCATCGACATCGTGCGCGCGCCGGACTCGCAGGGCAACGGCGAGTACTACGTGCTCGAAGACAACCTGCGCGTGCCCAGCGGCGTGAGCTACATGCTCGAGAACCGCAAGATGATGATGCGGCTCTTTCCCGAGCTGTTCAGCCAGAACCGCGTGGCGCCCGTCGCGCATTACCCCGACCTGCTGCTCGAAACGCTGCGCGCCAGCGCGCCGCCCGCCACCGCCGACCCGACCGTGGTCGTGCTCACGCCCGGCATGTACAACAGCGCCTACTTCGAGCACGCGTTTCTCGCGCAGCAGATGGGCATCGAACTGGTCGAAGGGCAAGACCTGTTCGTCAAGGAAGACTTCGTCTACATGCGCACCACGCTCGGTCCGAAGCGGGTGGACGTCATCTACCGCCGCGTCGACGACGATTTTCTCGATCCCGAGGTGTTTCGTCCGACCTCCACGCTCGGCTGCGCGGGGCTGATGCGCGCGTACGCCGAAGGCAACGTGGTGATCTGCAATGCCGTGGGCACCGGCGTGGCCGACGACAAGTCGATCTACCCCTACGTGCCGAAGATGATCGAGTTCTATCTCGGCGAGAAGCCGATCCTGAAGAACGTGCCCACCTACATGTGTCGCAACAAGGACGACCTCGACTACACGCTGGCCAACATGAAAGACCTGGTGGTCAAGGAAGTCCACGGCGCAGGCGGCTACGGCATGCTGATCGGCCCGGCCGCCACGCAGGCCGAGATCGAGGAATTCAAGCAGGCCGTGATCGCCAAGCCCGACGGCTACATCGCCCAGCCCACGCTCAGCCTGTCGAGTTCGCCGACCTTCGTCGAGTCCGGCATCGCGCCGCGCCACATCGACCTGCGGCCCTTCGTGCTGTCGGGCAAGGAAGTGCAGATGGTGCCCGGCGGCCTGACCCGCGTCGCGCTCAAGGAAGGATCGTTGGTGGTCAACTCGTCGCAGGGCGGCGGCACCAAGGACACCTGGGTGATGGAAGGCGAGCGCGGCGCCCGCGTTCGGCCTCCGGCACCGGGGCAGTCGCAGAGCCAGACGCAGAGCCAGTCGACCACCCCGGCGGGTGCGTCGGCGGCCCAGTCACCCAGGCAGTCGCAGACCGAATCGAACTGATCGGAGGAGCTTTTCGCCATGTTGTCACGCACCGCCGATCACCTCTACTGGATGTCGCGCTACACCGAGCGCGCGGAAAACACCGCGCGCATGCTTGACGTCAACTACCAGACCTCGCTGCTGCCGCAGTCGGCCGAAGTCGCCAAGTACGGCTGGCAGGGCCTGCTGTCGATCAGCGAACTGCTCCCTGCCTACAACGACAAGCACGAGCACATCGTGCCCAACGAGGTGATGGAGTTCATGGTCAAGGACGAGTCCAACCCCTCGTCGATCATTTCCTGCCTGGGTGCTGCGCGCGAAAACGCGCGGGCCGTGCGCGGCGCGCTCACCACCGAAGCGTGGGAAACGCAGAACACCACCTGGCTGGACGTCAAGCGAATGCTGCGCGCCGGCGAGTTCGAGCGCGACCCGGCGCAGTTCTTCGAATGGGTGAAGTTCCGCTCGCACCTGTCGCGCGGCGTCACGCTCGGCACCATGCTGCAGGACGAGGCCTTCTACTTCTCGCGCATGGGCACCTTCCTCGAGAGGGCCGACAACACGGCCCGGCTCATCGACGTGAAGTTCCATGCGCTCAACAGCGAATTCTTCGGCGCCGCCACCGAGGAAGACCAGGAATACGACTTCTATCACTGGAGCGCCATCCTGCGCAGCGTCTCCGCCTTCGAGGTCTACCGCAAGGTGTACCGCGACGTCATCAAGCCCGAGCGCGTGGCCGAGTTGCTCATGCTGCGGCCCGACATGCCGCGCTCGCTGCATGCCTGCCTGCACGAAGTCGTGGGCAACCTCGACAAGGTGAAGAATGAGCAGAGCGCCGAAACTCAGCGCCGTGCCGGCAAGCTCCTGGCCGACCTGCAGTACGCGCGCGTCGACGAAATCCTGGCGACCGGCGTGCATGCCTATCTCACGCAGTTTCTTGACCGGGTGAACGACCTCGGGTGGCGCATCAGCCAGGATTTCCTGGTGCCGACGCACTGATGAGGGGTTGGGGAAAACTTAGGTTGGCCCCAAGCCGCGCCGGCGCACGCCGGTAACACCAATCTCCTAGTTGTAGCAATCACTCACATCGCGTATCGTCCCTGACACAATTTTTTGTGGTCAGGGAGTTCTCGATGCAGGGAGCGCAGAGCGCCACCGCTCGGCTGAGCAGCGCCAGTCCAAAGTCCGCCGAACGCCTCGGCGACCGGTTCTCGCAATTCCGCGGGGGCCAACAACAATGAGCGAAATTCACATCAGCGTCTGGATCAGCGTCGCCATGGTCGTCGTTATCGTTGTGTTGTTCCTGGACCGCCACCTGATCGACGATCGATGGCACGAGAAAATTGCGCGCATCGAGCGGGCGCTCGGGTGGCTCCTGCTGCTTGTCCTCATGATCGGGATCCCGCTCGCCGCCGTGTACTTCTATTTGCACTGAGCCGATGCCCGCGCGCTGCGCGAGCCGCGTCGCTACTCCAGCACCGCTCGCCGCACCGCCGTCTCCCACCGCGCCATCGCGTCCTGGGCCTTGTCGCGGCTCATCGTCGGAATGAAGCGGCGCTCGCTGCGCCATTGCCTCGAAAGCTGCGACGGGGCGTCGTAGAAGCCGCTCGACAGGCCCGCAAGATAGGCAGCGCCTAGCGCAGTGGTCTCCACCACTTCGGGTCGCACCACGGGGATGCCGAGCAGGTCGGCTTGGAACTGCATCAGCAGGTCGTTGACCGCCGCGCCGCCGTCCACGCGGAGTTCGGTGACGGGCGCAGCGCCTGCGGCCGCGGCGTCGAGGCTCATGGCTTGCAGCAGCGCGGCGCTCTGGTAGGCGATGCTTTCCAACGCGGCACGCGCGATGTGCGCGAGGGTGGTGCCGCGCGTGAGGCCGGTGAGGGTGCCGCGCGCATCGGCGTTCCAGTAGGGCGCGCCCAGGCCGGTGAAGGCCGGCACCATCATCACGCCGCCGGCATCGGGCACGCTTTCGGCAAGAGCCTGCACCTCGGCGCTGCTCTGGATGGCGCGCAGGCCGTCGCGCAGCCACTGCACCACGGCACCGGCGACGAACACGCTGCCTTCCATGGCGTATTGCGGCTGGGCGCTGGTCTGCGCCGCGCTGGTGACGAGCAGGCCATGCTGCGACGGCTTGAAGGCCGAGCCCGTGTGCACGAGCAGAAAGCAGCCGGTGCCGTAGGTGTTCTTGGCCATGCCGGACTCGAAGCAGGCCTGGCCGAAGAGGGCGCTCTGCTGGTCGCCGGCCACGCCGCCGATGTGCAGCGGACGTTCGAACAAGTGGGCGTCGGTGTCCGCGAAATGCGAGCTCGACGGTTGCACCCGGGGCATGAGCGATGCGGGAATGTCGAGCACCTTCAGCAGATCGGCGTCCCACTCGTTGGTGCGCACGTTGAAGAGCAGGGTGCGCGAAGCATTGGTCACGTCGGTGACGTGGACCTTGCCGCCGGTGAGCTGCCAGATGAGCCAGCTGTCGACGGTGCCGAAGGCGAGTTCGCCGCGCTCGGCGGCCTCGCGCGCACCGGGCACGTTGTCGAGCAGCCAGCGCAGCTTGGTGCCCGAGAAGTACGCATCGATCACCAGGCCGGTCTTGTCGCGGAAGGTGTCGGCCAGGCCGTCCTTGCGCAGTTGCGCGCACAGCGGTTCTGCGCGCCGGTCTTGCCAGACGATGGCGTGGTGCACAGGCTTGCCGGTCTTGCGGTTCCACAGCACGGTGGTTTCGCGCTGGTTGGTGATGCCGACCGCATGGATGTCGGCCGCGGTGAGCTTGGCCTTGACCAGCACTTCGCGCGCCGTGGCGAGCTGGTCGTTCCAGATTTGCATGGCGTCGTGCTCGACCCAGCCGGGCTGCGGGTAAATCTGGGGCAGCTCTTTCTGGGTCAGCGCGACGATGCGGCCTTCGTGGTCGAAGACGATGCTGCGTGAACTGGAAGTGCCCTGGTCCAGGGCGAGCAGGTATTTCTTCATGGCTTTCATCCTTGCAGAGGCGGGGCGATCTCGCATTGCACCTGCGCGAGATCGAGCAACTCGCGAAACGGGGGCGGCGGTTCCGCGTCGGTGAAGAGGCGGTCGATCTGGGAGAGCGTTGCCAGTTCGATCATCGCGGGCCGGTTGAACTTGCTGACGTCGGCCGCGAGCCAGACTTCGCGCGACTGCGCGATGATGGTCTGGGCCACACGCACTTCGCGCAGGTCGAAGTCGCGCAGGGTGCCGTCGGCCTCGATGCTCGACACGCCGATGATGGCGATGTCCACCTTGAACTGGCGGATGAACTCGATGGCCGCTTCGCCGACGATGGCCCGGTCGCGCAACCGCACCGAGCCGCCCGCCACGAACACCTCGCACGAGGGGTTGTCGCTCAGGATCGCCGCGACGTTCAGGTTGTTGGTGATGACGCGCAGCCCGGTGTGCTGCTGCAGCGCCTTGGCGATCGCTTCGGTGGTGGTGCCGATGTTGAGGATGAGCGAACAGTCGTTGGGCACCTGCGCAGCAACCGCCCGCGCGATGCTGGCCTTGCCTGCGGCATTCAGTGTTTCGCGTTGCTGGTAGCCGATGTTCTGTGTGGTGGAGCTCGGCACCCGCACGCCGCCGTGAAAACGGGTCAGCAGGCCTTCGTCGGCCAAGCGCTGCACGTCGCGTCGCACCGTCTGCAAGGTCACGCCGAGCAGTTCGGCAAGCTGGTCGACCGTGGTCGAGCCACGGGCCCGCACCGTGGCGAGCAGCTGGATCTGGCGAGGGTTGGAATTCACGGCGAAGACGAGAACTGAACGGAGGCACATGCAGGGCGCACGCGCGCAAAAGCGAGCCCGTTGACTTTAAATCGAACTGAAACGAATGGCCTAGGGGAAAACTCCCACATAATTCGCGCCCTTAAGAACCAAAATGAAAAAATACGAACGCGTCCACGGGCGCTGGTGCGCTGTTCTTTCATTCCCCTGAAACCGTCCATCCATCAGCTTCCGAACGATGTCTTCGCCCGCGCAACCTTCGACCCAGACCGCCTCCGCAGCCACCAGCGACTACGACGTGCTCGTGGTCGGCGGCGGAATCAACGGCTGCGGCATCGCGCGCGATCTGGCGGGGCGCGGGCTGCGCGTGCTGCTCTGCGAGAAGGACGACCTCGCTGCCCACACGTCGTCGTCGTCGACCAAACTCATCCACGGCGGCTTGCGCTACCTCGAGTACTACGAGTTCTCGCTGGTGCGCAAGGCGCTGCAGGAGCGCGAAGTGCTGCTCAAGAGCGCGCCGCACATCATGTGGCCGCTGCGCTTCGTGATGCCGCACGACCCGTCGATGCGGCCCGCGTGGATGGTGCGCATCGGCCTCTTCATGTACGACCACCTGGCGCGCCGCGAGGTGCTCCCGGGCTCGCGGTCGGTCGACTTGCGCAGCCATCCGGCGGGGGCAGCGCTCAAGCCGCAGTTCAAGCGCGGCTTCGTCTATTCGGACGGCTGGGTCGACGACGCGCGGCTGGTGGTGCTCAATGCACTCGACGCGCAGGCCCGCGGGGCCGACGTGCTGACGCGCACGCGCTGCGTCAGCGCGCAACGCCGTTCCGACGGCTGGACCGCGCGGCTCGAAGCCAGCGACGGCAGCACGCGCGAAGTGCGCGCGCGCGCCGTGGTGAATGCGGCGGGGCCGTGGGCCGAATCCTTTCTCCGCGGATCGGCTCACTCGGCGCAGGGCGAAGCGCTGGCCACGCGCCATCTGCGGCTGGTGAAGGGCAGCCACATCGTCGTGCGCCGGCTCTTCGCGCATGACCACGCGTACATCTTCCAGAACCCCGACAAGCGCATCATCTTCGCCATCCCGTACCAGCGCGATTTCACGCTGATCGGGACGACCGACATCGAGCTCGACGGAGACGACCCCGGCGCCGCACGCATCGCGCAGGAAGAGATCGACTACCTGTGCGAGCAGGCCAGCCGCTATTTCGCCGAGCCCGTGAAGCCGGCCGACGTCGTGTGGACCTACTCGGGCGTGCGTCCGCTGCTCGACGACGAATCGGGCGACCCTTCTGCCGTGACGCGCGACTACATGCTGGAGCGCAACACCTCGGCGGCACCGCTGCTTTCCGTGTGGGGCGGCAAGATCACCACGTTCCGGAAGCTCGCAGAAGACGCGGCCGACGACGTGTGCGAGATGCTGGGTGAATCGCGCTCCGCATGGACCGACGGCGCCTTTCTGGCCGGGGGCGATCTGTCGGGCTGGATCGGCCCGGCCAGCGCGAAGCCGGACGACGATTTCGACCGCTTCGTCGCGGCCGTGCAGCAAAGACATCCGTGGCTCGATGACGCACTGGCG